>CAZQEN010000151.1:15981-16986 GCA_964591605.1 uncultured Planctomycetales bacterium | reverse complement strand
GACGCTCCTGCGCTACGGACCCGGCCCGATTCCGGAGCTGGGGGTGCGCGGCATCGTGATCGGCACGCTGCTGGCGCGGGTGCTGGGGGGCGTGCTGGTGATCGCGCTGCTGCTGCGGGGCCGCAGCGGGCTGCGGCTGCGACGGAGCGAACTGCGGTTCCGGGCCGAGTCGGCGCGGCGCGTCCTGCGGGTCGGGGTGCCGGCCGGGCTCGACGGGGCGCTGCTCTGGTCGGGGCAGTTCCTGTTTCTGATGATCATCAGCGCCCTGGCCGTCGGTGCGGAGCAGGCGGCCACGCTCGCGGCGCATTTCGTCGGCATCAAGGTGGAGGCACTCTCGTATCTGCCGGCGTTCGCGTGGGCGACGGCGGCCTCGACGCTCGTCGGGCAGTCGCTGGGGGCGCGCCAGCCGGGGCGGGCGCGTCGCAGCGGGCATCTGGCGGCCCTGCAGGGCTCAGTGATGTGCCTGGTGATGGGAGTGATCTACTTCGTATTTGCCCCGCAGATCTACGCGGCGTTCAACAACAACCCGGACCTAGCCCGCGTCTCGCGGATCGGGGTGCCGGCGCTGCGGGCCCTGGCGTTCTTTCAGGTGCCGCTGGCCTGCACGATTGTGTACACGAACGCTCTTCGCGGGGCGGGCGATACCCGCTGGCCGCTGCTGTTCAGCGCGATCGGCATGGGGCTGGTGCGGCTTCCCCTCGCGTACGTGGGCGGCGTGGTCCTGGAGGGCGGGCTGCTGGGCGCCTGGACGGGCATGTTCGGCGATCTGCTCCTGCGCGGCATCCTGAGCGGCGTGCGTTTTGCCCGCGGGAAGTGGCAGCATATTCAGGTATGATGGAACAGCTCGCGGAGGGCCCGCCTGTCTGGAGTGCGGCGGCCCAGACGCCGCTTTCACCGGGGGCGGAGACGTTTTCTGCCCCGGCGCGGCGACCGAGGCGGCAAGACGCCTGATGCAGAGGCCCCAACGCTCCGCGTGAAGCCCAAGCGGTGTCGCGGCCACCGCAC
>CAZQEN010000151.1:0-15971 GCA_964591605.1 uncultured Planctomycetales bacterium | reverse complement strand
CGGATACCATCAACTGGCGAGTATTTGGGCATCGATTGCCTATGCTGCCAGTAAATCGAAACCCCGGCCCCCGCGATCTGCGGCGCTTTTACACAAGCGTGCCGGCCGTGCTGGCCATTTGCGGCTGCGTGTTCCTCCTGTGGAAGTCGCAGGATCCGTCGCCGCGCTGCTTGAGAACCATCGTTGGCGGACTGCTCTGCCTGCTGGCCATCGTTCTACCGATCGTTGGCTGGCGATTCCCCCGCCTGGGTCGCACCCTCTACGTCCGGTGGATGCTGGTGGGCGCAGCGCTGGGCGCCGTTGTTTCCACCGTGGTTCTGACCGTGCTCTACTTCACGCTGGTGGCGCCTTTCTCACTCATCCGCCGGCGCGATCCACTTGGCGTGCGGCGCGGCACGGCCCCCTCGTACTGGTCCGACTGCACCTACTCTGCGACGCTGGATCGCCTGAGGCGGAGATTCTGATGGCCGCCGTCCTGGGAATCTCCTGCTTCTACCATGATGCAGCGGCGGCGCTGGTTGTCGACGGCATCCCCGTCGCCGCGGCCGAAGAGGAGCGTTTCAGCCGGCGCAAGCACGACAATGGCTTTCCAACGCACGCCATCGATTTCTGCCTGCGTCAGGCCGGCCTGGCCGCGAGCGATCTGTCGCACGTGGTGTTCTATGAGAAGCCGCTCGTCAAGTTTGACCGGCTGCTCACCACGATTCTGGCGACGTGGCCGCGGAGCCTGGGCGTCTGGGTTCGCGGAATTCCGCCGGCCATCACGCAGAAGCTGCGGATCGGAAACATCATCGCCGCCCATCTGGGCGGCGACGTTGACGTGTTGTACTGCCAGCACCACCTTTCGCATGCGGCCAGCGCCTTTCTGGTTTCACCGTTCGACGAGGCGGCGATCATCACCGCCGACGGCGTGGGCGAGTGGGCCACGACCGCGTGGGGGGCGGGGCGCGGCACGAACATCGAGATGCGCCGGGAGATGCGGTTTCCGCATTCGATCGGGCTGCTCTTCAGCGCGGTGACGGCGTATCTGGGCTTCCGCGTGAACGACGCGGAATGGAAGGTGATGGGCCTGGCGCCGTACGGCCGGCCGCGTTACGCCAACCTCTTTAAGGAACTGGTGGACCTGTGCGACGACGGCAGTTTCCGGTTGAACATGAAGTACTTCTCGTTCACGCACTCGACGGGCCGCACGTTCAACCGGCGCTGGGAGCGGCTCTTCGGCCGGCCCGCCCGCGGCCGCGGCGAACCGCTCGATGAATTCCACGCCGACGTCGCCGCCTCGGGCCAGCAACTCGTCGAGGAGATGATGGTGCGCCTGGCGCGGCACGTGCAGCAGCAGACGAGGCTGCCGCACCTGTGCCTGGCCGGCGGCGTGGCGCTCAATTGCGTGGCCAACTGGCGGATGCTGCAGGAGTGCGGTTTCCGCGACGTCTTCATCCAGCCCGCGGCGGGCGACAGCGGCGGGGCGCTCGGCGCCGCCTGCCTCGTCACGCACGCCGTACTCGGCCAGCCCCGCCGGTACGTGATGCGCAGCGCGCTTCTGGGCCCCGCGTTCAGCAACGAAGAAATCGAGACCGTGTTGCGCGCTCGACAGGCGCGGTACGAACCGCTGAGCGATGAGCAGATCGTCGAGCGCACGGCGAGCCTGCTGGCCGAGGGAAAAGTGGTCGGCTGGTTTCAGGGGCGGATGGAGTACGGGCCGCGGGCCCTGGGTGCGCGTTCGCTGCTGGCCGATCCGCGAAACCCGCAGATGAAGGACACCATCAACAGCAAGGTGAAGTTTCGCGAGGCCTTCCGGCCGTTCGCGCCCGCCGTGCTTCGCGAGGCAGCGGCCGAGTATTTCGAGATGCCCCCGGATCTCGAAATGCCTTTCATGCTGCTGACCCCGCCCGTCCGGACGGAAAAGCGGAGCATCATTCCGGCCGTCACGCACGCCGACGGTTCCGCCCGCGTGCAGACGGTGGACCGCGAAACCGCGCCGCTGTTTCACGCGCTGATCTCCACGTTCGGGCGGCAGACCGGCGTTCCGGTCCTGATCAACACGTCGTTCAACGTGCGCGGCGAGCCCATCGTCTGTACACCCGAGGACGCGTATAATACGTTCATCCATACGGGCATTGACGCGCTGGTGATGGGGCGCTTCCTCCTGACCGACAAGCCCGGCCGGGTGGATTACGCCGAGGGTCACCAGCGCAGTGAAGCGCTCGAGGCGGCGCCGCTCCGCCGTGCTTAGGGCCAAAGCACGAGTGCATGACACATGGTCGGAGGCATTGATGGCACAGCAATCGCTTCTGCGTGATTTCCTGGCCTTCGTGGCGCAGGAGAAGAAGTGGTGGATGATCCCGCTGGTGCTCGTACTGCTCCTGCTGGGCGCCGTCCTTGTCTTTTCGACGAGTTCGCCGCTGGCGCCGTTCCTGTACCCGCTTTTTTGAGCGGGACCGGAATGGTGTACGCGGGTGGCATGGGTCCCGGCGGGCCGGGACACTCATTGCCCGTGGGGGCCGATCACGGGCAGCGAGTACGCTGCCCATGCCACCCCGGATGAATATTTCTGCGTTCCTACTTAGTGCCGTTTTCGGTAAGAGACTTTGTAGCGGCCGCCGACCGCCGGGCAATGATCGACAGGGTCGTCGAGGTGCTGCGGCGTGCTCCTGGAGGGCGGGCTCCTGGGCACCTGGACGGACATGTTCGGCGATCGGCTCCTGCGCGTTATCCTGAGCGGCGTGTGTTTTGCCTGCGGGAAGTGGCAGCATGTTCGCGTGCAGCCGTTCGCCGCACACACCGCGCATGGTTATCATATGCCAATCAGAGGGATGAACTTCGTGAGTGGTTGCTCGCCAGATCACCGGTGGCGATGGGTCGCCCGGGCGGCTGTGTTTGTACTGCTGGGGCTTTTCGTGTGGCGCGGGACGCCTCACCTCCGCGTGTGCGGGGCCGTGGCGGCCGTCGGGGTTGCGGCCTGGCTGGGGGCGATGTACTGGGCCGGCACGTCCCCTTCTCGCAGGCGGCTGCTGTTCATCGGGCTTCTGTTCTCCCCGCCGGTCCTGCTCTCGCTCGAACTGATCTGGAGATACATCGATGTCCGTCAGCTCCAGCTCGAAGCGCCGCTGCGCAAGAGCGTCCGCGGCACCCAGTCCGGGATGCTCATGACCAATGAGACGAGCAACTATCAGCTCGTGCCCTCCTGTGAATACCCGCTCTGGGGCGGCGTGCTCCGAATCGACCGCAACGGTTTCCGGAGCGGCTACGACGTCGCGCTCGAGAAGCCACCAGGGAGCGTCCGGGTGTTTCTGACCGGGGGCTCCGGGGCGTTCGGCTGGGGCGTTCCGGACGGGCAGGATCTCGCGTCGTTTCTGCGCGAAGAGTTCGCCGGCGGCATCGAAGGCAAGCCTGTCGAGCTGATCTGTGCGGGAGTTCCCTATTTCGGGTCATACCAGGAGGCCAACTGGTACATCCACGTGCTGTCCGCGTTTCAACCCGACCTGGTCGTCGTGCTGGACGGGCGGAACGACGTGGTATTCGCCATTCTGGACGGTCGGGCCTGGAAGTCGGTCTGGGCGGGCGGAGTCGGGGAGCTGCCATTCTATGACCCCGTCGAGGTGCCGGCTCCGCGGGGCTCGGGAAGGTTCGGCGATTTCCTTCTGGCCAGTTCGGCGTATTGTCGTCTCTTTGACCTGGTGAATCCCTCTGCGCCGAAAGAGCGCGAGATCTTCTCGCCGGGCGTTCGATTTCCGGAACCGGACGGCTATGTGGACATGCGTTTTGTGGATCAGATGCTCCGTCACCATGAGCTGCTGGCCTCTCAGGCGCAGCGCGACGGGGTAAACGTGATCCTGGCTCTGCAGCCGGTCATCTTCGTCTCCAGGACGCTCACATCAGAGGAATCGGAATATGTGAGCCCTCGGCGGAATCTGCCCCAGGTGGTTCAACGCGTGTGGCCTTCGGTGCGTGAGGCGGCGAAGCGACTGAGCGTGGGGGGCGCCGTGTCGAT
Source organism: uncultured Planctomycetales bacterium (assembly GCA_964591605.1). GTDB lineage: Bacteria > Planctomycetota > Phycisphaerae > UBA1845 > PWPN01 > CAYLLT01. The sequence continues at coordinate 11,980 of CAZQEN010000151.1, read as the reverse complement.
CGATCTGACAGAGGCATTCGCTGACGAAGCCGGCACGGTCTACCTGGATGAATGCCACTACAATTCCCACGGGAACCGGATCCTGGCTCAAGTGCTCGCGCCTCGGATCCGCGACGCGCTGGCCAGGTGATTGCGCAGGTTCCCTTGTCTGCCCTCTCGACTCGTGGGGTATGCCGGGTACTGATTCGGGGATTCTCCGAGCCTGTTTCCCTTATCCACGGGTCGGGGGCGTCGCTCCAGCAGGGCCGACGCGTCTGGAATGTCCGGGCAACGATTTCGGGACGGCCGCTGCTTTGTGACAAGGGAACCCGATGAACGGCGGACGCGGCCAGTCGGGGGTTTTCTGGCCGCCATCAGGCGTTTTTCAACTCCACCTGGCCTGCGGGCTGGCTGGCCCTGTAAAGCACCTCCGGACACAAGTCAGCGCCATTGGGCCAGACAATGGTGCCCAGATCCGGCGACACCCTCACCTGGCGGAAGCAGGCGTCGTCACGAAGCGGCTCGAATACGCCCGTAAAAGGAACGATTTCGGCAATATCCACTATTCGCCTCTGTCCATCCTCAAACGTGAGCAGCAGGCGACGGCCGTTTTGCGGTTCCACGGCGACGATGTCTTTGAGCATCGAATCACTCCAGCGGGGCAATGGGAAACAGCGGCTGCGAACGCGACGCCAGGTCCCACGCTCGGCGCAGTTCGTCCTGGTGCCGGGTCGCCCACTCCTTGACCATTGCCCGGGCCCTCGGACTCAGCTCGCCCTCTGTCACATCCAACTCCTCGATTCCGAACTTGGCCTTCTGGGCGCCGTATCGGACGTAGAAGTGTGGCGGAGGATGGTCACGGTGATACATGGCAATCACAATCCCGTAAAACCTGCTCAGTTCCGGCATGGACGCCACCTTCAGGCATCGCGAGACCCATCCTGTCGCTGGACATTATATACTCCAGGGATGGCGACGGCCCCTCTCCGTGTCAGGCCCGTATCGCAACTTGACTTCCATCTCTGACGATGTATATTTCACTCATGCTCCCGTCGGGGCAGAAAGGAGGTTGACCGTGCGATCCCTTGAACCCCATCTCAAATCCAGCCGGTTGAGCCTCCGGTCCGTTCGCGCCTGATTCCTGGCGAATCCCCGCGTCCATAACCGGCCCGGCTCGATGAGCGAATCGTGACTGCCGCGCAGAGCATGCGTCCTGCGCGCGTGAGAGCCTTTTCCGATGAGAAGAGATGATTCACTGCGCCGATGGTGCGCGCAGCCTCAGGAAGACGACGGGGTGGATCCGCGTCGCTTTTTTGCCAGACACAAGAGCAACCGTCAGGACCGAAAGTCGCAGCAGTTGTGCAGGCAGGTATTTCGGACCCTCTCACTCGTTCTCGGAGGCGACGGCAGCGACCGCCTGTTGAGCGAGCTGCAGATCGTGAGCGTCACGCCCGCGCCGGACGCCTCGCGCCTGCTGGTGCGACTGCATTCGTCTGCACCGCTGGGCCCCCAGCAGATCGAGCGGGTACTGGGACATTTGGAGTTCGCCAAAGGCCGCCTGCGCCGGGAGGTGGCGGCGGCCGTCTGCCGCAGGCGTGCGCCGGACCTGGTTTTTCAGGTCGGCTCCGGACCGGGAGGTGGGGCATGAACGCCGAATTCCACCAATGGACGCCCGAGCCGCTCCCGGCATCGGTGCGCGCAGCCCTGGAGCGGCTCGCAAATACCGAGTCGGTCCGCCACATCGCGGTCATGCCCGACGTGCACCTGGCCCGCGACGTGTGCGTGGGAACGGTTGTGGCGACGGAGCAACTGCTGCTCCCACAGGCCGTCGGCGGAGATATCGGTTGCGGCATGGCCGTCCTCGCGTTCGATGCGAACGCCGATGCACTTGATCATGAGTCCGTCGCCGGCCGAATCCTGGCGAACCTGTATGAGCAGGTGCCGATCGTGCGCCGCACTCGCCGAAGCACGGTCGAGCTGCCCGAGGCACTCTGCCAATCAGCGCTGAGCGACCCCAGGCTTGACAGCATCAAGCGTCGCGACGGAATGCTGCAACTGGGTACGCTCGGCAGCGGCAATCACTTCCTTGAGCTGCAGGCGGATGATGAGGGCCGCCTCTGGCTCATGGTCCACAGCGGCTCGCGCGGAATGGGCCAGACGATTTCCGCGCTGCACCTGCAGCGGGCTGGCCGGACCCGCACCGGCCTGGTCGGACTCGATCCCGCCCAGCCGGCCGGGCAGGCCTACTGGCATGATCTTCAGTGGGCGCTCGCATACGCCGCCGCCAACCGCCGGGCGATGATCGACAGGGCCGCCGAGGTGGTGCGGCGTGTGGTCGGTGTCGCTCCCCTCGATGAGACGTACCTGGACTGTCCACACAATTACGTCAGGCAGGAAGAGCACGCCGGGCGTGCGCTGCTCGTGCACCGCAAGGGCGCGATGTCGGCCGAGGCGGGGGAGCCCGGCGTCATCCCCGGCTCCATGGGCACGTGGAGCTTTCACGTGCGGGGACGCGGCTTTGAGCCGGCCCTGCGGTCGAGCTCCCACGGCGCGGGACGCCGGCTCGACCGAAGCGAGGCCCGGCGCCGCATCTCCACGCGGGATCTGGAGAACCAGATGAAGGGCGTCTGGTTCGACCGCTGCCTGGCCCGCCGCCTGCGCGAGGAATCGCCGGAAGCCTACAAGGACATCGAAGCGGTCATGCGGGCACAGAAGGAACTGACGCGGATCGTGCGGCGCCTGCGGCCGCTGCTGTGCTATAAAGGAAGCTGATGAACGGCCGACGTTTGCGGTCGACTCGGACACCACGCTTGCCTGGGGGTCGCGCCGGAGGCATACTGATGGCATGAACAGCCGTCCGTTGCCCGAATGCCTGGCGATCATCCTGTGTGACGCCATCGCACGTGAGGAGTCATCGAAGAAGCTGACGGTTTCCGGTGTATTCAACAACATTGTGGCCTCTGAATTCCCCGCGAGGCACCGGAAGATGTTCGTCCTTCTCACTCTGGCCGGAGGATGGGGCGAATATGAGCTTTCTCTGCACATTCAGCATGAAGAGACCGCTTTGGATCTGCTGGAGTTCAAAGGGCCCTTCACCATGGATGACCCTTCCGAAGTTGCAGATCTCGACGTCGAGATAGAGGACCTTCTTTTCCCCGAACCGGGGAGATACTGCGTTTGTCTGTCGGTCGATGGTACAATTATCAAGCAGCGGCCGTTCGCTGTACGGATTTCGGAGAGTTCGCATGAAAACGGCTGAGCAACAGCTCGGCGTGAGCGGCACCAGAGAGGGGTGGACCCGAACGGTGTCCTCTGCCCACGAGTGGCGGCCTGTCGTGATCAGACATGAGCCCGATCTGGCCGGTCTTCGTGAGAAAATCAAGCGGCTGACTCCGGATAATCAGACGCTTGTTCGAGAAGCGAAGTCTCGCCCTGCGCCGGATTCATGGATCCACGCCAACGACAACCCCTTTGAACCAGAGTAACGAGCCTGTCAGCGCGAATGGAACTTCAACAAGGATCCATTGTGTGGGCAGCGCTTGCCGACTCGCAGGGGAACCGGAAGACCAGACCCGCCGTCGTGATCAGTCAACCAGAAGCGCTGACACCTGATGAACCCATCGTGGTACTTGCCATTACGACAACCTTCCCGGATCCACCTCTGGTCACACAGGTTCCGGTACCGTGGTCGGCCCGTACTCGGACGACAACTGGTTTGCGCCGTCGAAGCGCAGTGGTCTGCAACTGGGAGTGCGTCCTGAACAGAGCAGAGATCGTATCGGTAGAGGGCTTCCTGCCAGCAGAATACCTCCGCCGTGTGCTTGAGGTGAGACAGCAATTGCCTCGTCGTTCGGAATAGCCTTGCGCAGGCAAAAGGGCGTCCTTGCGGACGCCCTTCGGTTCTCTCCCGGGCCTCAAACTGATCGCGGCGGGCGCGTCACGCCCGCGGATGGGCGGCGTCGTAGGCCTGCTTCATGCGGGCGGTGGTCACGTGCGTGTAGACCTGGGTGGTCGAGATCGACTGGTGGCCCAGGAGCTCCTGGACGGCGCGCAGGTCGGCCCCGCGGTTGAGCATGTGCGTGGCGAAGCTGTGGCGCAGCGTGTGCGGGCTGATCGACGGATCGAGGCCGGCGATGGCCAGGTACTTGTCGAGCTTGCGGCGGACGCTTCGCGTGCTGAGCCGCTGGCCGTGCTTGTTCACGAAGACCGCCTGCTGGTTCCATGAGGCGGCCCGCGGGTCGGCGCGGCGCAGGTCCATGTAGCGGCGGATCCACGCCAGGGCGGTGGGGGCGATCGGCGTGACGCGCTCCTTCTTGCCCTTGCCGCGCACGTGGATGCACTCGCCGACGAAATCGATGTCCTGGATGTTCATGTCCACCAGTTCGCTCACGCGCACGCCGGTGGAATACATGGTTTCGAGCATCGCCCGGTCTCGCGCCCCCAGCAGCGTGCCGATGTCGGGCGTTTCGAGCAGCTTGCGCACCTGCTCTTCCTCGAGGAACTTGGGCAGGCGCTTGTCCTGCTTGGGCGTGCGGATGGTGGTGAGCGGGTTGCTCGGGACGTGGCCGCGCTTCACGCAGAACTTGAAGAAGCTGCGGAGCGTCGCCAGCTTGCGGGCGGTGGTGCTCTTGCAGTAGTTGCGGTCCTTGAGGAACGCGAGGAACCGCCGCACGTCGTCGGGTTCGATCCCCAGCAGGACCTGCCGCGACTCGGTGGTGGTGCGGGTTGCGGAGGGGGCCGCAACCGCCACGCCGCCGGCGCCGGCGTCATGATGGTAGGACCCGTTACCGCCGACGGACACGTTCTCGCCCCGCCCGCCGGGGTCCGCCATGAACTCGCAGAACTGCGCGAGATCCGCGGCGTAGCACTTGGCGGTGTGCGGCGAGAAATGCCGTTCGAACCGCAGATAGTTCAGGAACTCGTCAATCAAAGTGTGGTCGCTCATCTGTGCAGACACCGGCGGCGATACGTTTTGGTTCTCAACCTGGCTTCGATGGACACTCTCAGTACCCCTTTTTGGGGATACCCTGGGGCTTTCCGCAAGAACAGCAGACCGGCGTTCGCACGATCCCTGCCCTTCAGGGCCCCGTCATTCCCCCTGGTCGAGGGGGCGTGCTACGGCTTCACTTCCTCGAGGTCCATCTCGAGTCGGCGGCCCATCTGGTAGCTCAGAACGGCCGCGTCGAACCAGTCGAACTCCTGCTCGGGGTCGGACGCCATCGCCGCGAACGCCGCGATGATGTCGGCCTCACACCCGGCCTGGTACTGGAACACGTACCGGTGCTTCCCCTTCACCAGTGACAATTGCCGCACCAGGCTCATATTCCTGCCTCCTGGGGGGCGGCGGCTTGCGGCAGCCGCTGCTGCGGTGGTGGCTGCTGAACGAGCTCGCCGAGCACTTCATAGCAGCAGAACCGCAGGTACCACTCCTGACTTGCCAGATACTTCTCCCAGCCATAGGGCGTCCGTTTGTCGTTTCGGTCGCTGGCGTATTGTCTGACCCGTTCGCGCACGTCCTCGTGCACGCCATTGAACACCCGTTGCACTTCGGCCCACGGCCGGAGGGCGTCCATCCGCTCGGGCACCGGGAACGGACGGGCATTCGGGTCGGCCGTCACCGGATCGGTCCGGGCGGCGGTGCGGTTCGGGCTGTACAACTGCGCCGCCATCCCCACCACCGGCTGGTACGGGTCAAATTCGGTGACCGCGTACACCAGGATTGCGTCGGCCCCCACCCGCTCGCAGACGGCCGCCGCATGCTGCGGCGACTGGACCTGCAGGACACCCTGCTCCGCCAGAATCGCCAGGACGCGATTCACTCCGATGACCCGCACCCCCTCGATGGTGGAGAGTTCGCTCACCATCAGGTCCGAGACGCGCAGCGGGTCAAACGCGGGGTTCCCGCTGTGGTTGAGGGCCGGGGCGACGGCGATGGTCATTCCCCAGGGCAGGGCGCTGTGCGCGTGCCGCTGGGGGATCTTTTCCTCCGACATCTGCGAGCAGCCTGCACCCCCGAGGACCGGCAGCAGAAGGCCCGCGATCCAGAGGGCGCCACCCGTGCCGCGTCCGCGGCCGGGCGGGCCGGCCCCGCCGGCTCGCCGTGCGAAATGGGTTGCGGCTGCGATCATCCCTGACCGACCACTCCCTCTATTATCCTCCGGGCGTCCCGCGCATCCCTGCCGGCCGCCTTCGAGGACATCCCGTCCCGCGCAATTTCTGCGGACTTAGGACAGCTCTAACTTCGTCCAATTCGCAGTCCGCCTTAAGCGGGCGCGAACGGAAATCCGTCGCTTTTATCCACCCCGGGCACTTTTCCGATCAGGGGCGATCCCCTGCCGGGCCGGCCGTCTTGACGGCCCCGTGGATGTCAGGGCCACGTTACTTCGGGCGACAGCATGACACGGGCAGATCTTCTCGGACCTGCACGAGCCGCCGTAAGAGCCCGTGCGGGGGGCGAACAAGACCCCCGAGGACACATCCGGGTGTTGCTGCGTCGATGCGGCCGCCTCCGGCGGGCATGCGACGCGGGATTGACCGGTTGTGCCGGGGTACCGCGGCATTGCCTGTTCGGAGTTATTAGGAAGCAATCGTGGTGTCCGCTGACGCACCGCCGCGGGCCACACGGCCCCGGATGGAGCCCGTCGCGCGCACCGGGCGGCATCGCCTGGCGAGCCAGTGATGCGCCCCGCGCCCCGACCGCCTGGGAATCGTTCTCGAAAAACCCGCATGATCGACGTTCAGTTCCCGCCCGTGTGCCTGCACCGGGCGCCGGAATATTTATCGGTAGTGCGGAGTCTGAATTCGACCTAAAAGGAGCCCTGATTACGCAATTTGTCCGATAATCGCCCGGTGCACTTTACCCAGCTTCGAGATCGCGCAATTCATGCCGGGGCCGCGCAAATCCGGCGCGGGAGGTGGACTTGCCACGCTCATCCGTTGCGACGGGCGTCCATCCAGGGGTGGAGGTGCGATGTCATCGCGCCGGCACGGGAGGCGCGATTCGCGGTTTTCACTCGGCCGTGAAGATGCCGATGCGCGGGGGGGTGTATGCAGAGCCGGGTTGGATGCCCGTGCCTGCTGATGTGAGACTCGCCCACCCCTGCCGGACAACGCAGTTCTCAGTACTGATGTTGACGTTGGCTGCGGCGGGCTGAACGGATGGAGGCGGCCGGTCAGAGCTCCGGCAGCGTCCATGGGGGTCGGTACTCCCGGCGGAGCATCGCGTTGGCCTGGTCGTTGCCGACAAACTGCTCGCGGGCGTTATCCCAGACCAGTTTCGCGCCGACTTTGCAGGCGATATTGGCTATCACCGGCACTTTGGTCAGCTCCCAGCCGTACTCGATGTCGCAGCTACAGCGCGTCCGCGAGCGCACACTTTCGAGGAACTCGTGCACGTGTCCGGGTGAGGGCGGGATGGACGGCGGAGGCCGGTCGGTGATCGGCTGGTTTTTGGCGTCGAGGAGTTCGTGCGACTGATAGTCGGCGATGACCGTCCCCTGCGAGCCGTAGAATGCGATGCCCAGTGACCTGCCGTTGATGCCCTGCAGGTTGCCCTCCGTCAGGGACCAGACCATCTGCATCGGGACCTTGCGCTGGTCGGTCGGGGCGAACTCCCAGACGGCTTCCATGGTGTCGGGCGTCTCGCCGATGTCGTGGAGGGCGTAACGGCCGCCGCTGGCGGTCACGGCCCGCGGCGCGTCGAGTCGCATCGCCCAGTAGATCAGGTCGATGGTGTGGCAGGACATGTCAGCCAGCGTTCCGCCGGCATAATCCCAGAAATAGCGCCAGTTGTACTGAAACCGGAGGGGGTTGAAGACCCGGTTGGGGGCCGGGCCGAGCCACAGGTCGTAGTCGGCGTCGGGAGGGGGCGAGCCGTCGGCGGGTCGCCCGAGCCCGTCGGGGGCTTCGTTGCGGGCGATCCAGACGCGCGTCTTGCTGATTTCGCCCAGCATGCCGGACTGCACGATCTCGACCACCCGTCGATAGTTTTCGCTCGCGTGGATCTGCGTCCCCATCTGTGTGATGCGTCCGTACTTTCGGGCCGCTTTCACCATCGCCCGGCCCTCGGCGATCGTGTGGGCGAGAGGCTTCTCAACGTACACGTCCTTGCCCGCCTGGCAGGCATAGATGGCGGTCAGGGGATGCCAATGGTCCGGGGTGCCGATCGCCACGGCATCGATGTCCTTGCGGTCCAGGAGCCGGCGGAAATCGCGGACGGTCACCGTCTTGTGGCCCTTCTCGGCGGCCATGCGGGCGCCGCGGGCGGCGTGGGGGTCGTATACATCGGCGATCGCAACCACGTCCACGTCGGGATCGGCGAGGAAGTCCTGGAGGTATCCAGAGGCACGGGAGCCCATTCCGATGAAGCCGACCCGGATGCGGCGGCTCGGATTCGAGGCGGCCGGACGGCTCGAGGCAGGCTGGCTGTCGGGCGTCTGGGCCGAAAGGCTCCGGCCTGCCCACAGGGCCCCCGTCAGGGTGGCGGTCTGGCCGATGAAACGGCGTCGAGACAGGCGATTCGATCGATCCTGAGCCATGAAGGCCTCCCGCTCGGTCATGGGGCGCGTGTCAGCGCGGACCGGAATCTTACCACGGCCGACGGCACGGCGCAACCGGGTTGACGGTCCGTGTCTGACCCGGGGATCAGATGGCAAAAACCGCGATATCTGCTTTCAAGACGACCTTTTGCATCGATTCGGCGGCGACGGGCCATCCGAGGACCTGATCGTGCAAAGATTCGTTGAATCCCGGAAACCTTTGAGCCGCCGGCGACGTATAAAAGGGTGACATTGTTTGCCTCCGTGTCGTTTTCTTCCTCCCGCGTCTTCGCCGGGGTGGGGACCCCTCCGGGGGTACCCCCACCCCGGCGATTTGCGTTTCTGCGACGCACAGCATTCCGCCTGCAGCGCAAGGGCCTCACGCACGCCGCCGGCGGGGGGTCAGATGGAGAAGCCGTGACCGCATCACCCCGCGCGAAGGTCCGAAAGCCCGGCGCGGCGATCGTCCGCGAGCGCCGGGGAGCGTGCCCCAGGCGAAGGGGTGCGTTAATCTGATCCGCAAAAGCGGACGCAGGGAAGACTCGGACCTCGATGCGAACCATTCTTTATATTGCGGGCAAGGACCTGCTTCTGCGATGGCGGGACCGTCTGGGCTTCTTCTGGTGGATGGTCGGTTTTCCGCTGCTGATCGCGATCCTCATCGGCACGATCTTTTCGGGGATGCTGGAGGGACCTGTCCAGCGCACGAAGATGGGTCTGGTCGATCTCGACCGCACACCTGCAGCGCGCGAATACGTGCAGGTCCTCGAGCAGGTCAGCAACGTCGAGACACTGCCCATGTCCGAGACGGAGGCCAGGAGGGCGATCCGTCGCGGGAGCATTCTGGCGTATGTGCGGATCGATCCGGGCTTCCACGTGTCGCCGGCGATCTTCTTCGGGCATCCCCTGCCGCTCGTGGCCGCGTACGACCCCGCCCGCAAGGCCGAGTGGACCTACCTTGAAGCGGGCCTCAACCAGGCCGCCGCCGAATACCTTCGTGAGCGATGGGTCGACCCGCAGCGGCGTCCTGCCCTGATTCGGGCGTGGCTGGCCGACCTCGGGCAGAATGCGGCGGTCATCCCGATTGCCTCGGCCACGATCGAGGGCGCCCTGGCGACGATGGACCGCTATCTGGGGATCACATCGGCGGGTACGCGGCCGGGGACGACGCAGCCCTCGACGCGGTTTGCCCCGGTGCAGGTCATGCCGGTCGAGATGCCGTCGCTGCGCCCGCGCAGCTCGTTTGAGATCTGCTTTCCGATCGGGATCATCTGGGGCCTGCTCGGTCTTTCGGCCGAGTTCGCCATCGCCTTCGTCCATGAGCGGCAGGCCGGCACACTGCTGCGGCTGCGCGCGGCGCCGTTCTCGCGGTTTGCGATTCTGACCGGCACGGGCCTCGCGTGCTTCGTCTCGTGCGTCGGTGTGGCCCTTATGCTGCTGATGGTCGGGCACCTGGGCTTTGGCGTACGCCTGCACCATCCGGGGGGTCTGGCGGCCGCTGTCGTGTCGATCGCCCTGTGTTTCGTCGGCCTGACGATGCTTCTGTCGGTGCTCGGAAAGACGGAGTCGGCCGTCGGCGGCGGTTCGTGGGCCGTGCTGCTGATTCTCGCCATGCTGGGCGGGGGCATGGTCCCGCAGATGTTCATGCCGAACTGGATGACGGTGGCCAGCAACATCAGCCCCGTGAAGTGGGCCATCTCCGCGCTGGAAGGTGGGATATGGAGGGAGTTCGGGCTTCGCGACATGCTGCGACCCTGCGCGGTACTCGTCGGGCAGGGGGTGGCGCTGGGCGCACTGGGGATCACGATCCTGTATCGCAGTGAGCGGTGAGGCCGGCGCTTCGGCGGTGTGTCCGCCGCAGGTGCTCCACCCATTCGCGCGGTGCGGGACAGGGAGCCGGGCGGTCTATCTCGGACGGTTCTCGCCGGAGGATGCCGGTTGGGTGGCGGCGGGCTGGCTGGCAGCAGCGAGCCGGGCGATTTCCTGCTGAAGGTCGGCTATCTGCCGGCGCAGGACGGCCAGGCGGTTTCCCAGACGGCGCTCCTCGTGTGCACGGACGAACTGGTCGAAAGACGTGTCTGAGTCCACCCGAACATCGGCCGGAATCTTCAGCTCGCTGAGCAGGAGGCGGGGCGAGATCCGCACCGTGAGGAAGACATGCGTGGTGGTGCTGTCGGGGAGCAGAGGCGGTCGTGCCTTGGTGATGGTGCCGCGCGTGATCCTCAGCACCCAGTCGTAGGGCGGGAGGGGCTGGCCGCTCCAACCGCGGCCGGGCGGCACCTCTGCATCCTGCAGCGTCAGGGTGAGCGGCTCATTCCGATGGAAGCCGCTGCGGCGCAGCTCCGCATAGCGTTTGATGAACCGATTCAGGATGTACGCGTCGCCGCGGAAATAGATGTCGTAGGATTCAAAGCCGTCGCCCCAGGTCGGCGCATCCAGGTGCGCAGCGTGGACGCGGCCTTTGAAGTTGCTCAGGTCCCGCAGGCCGGGCGGGTCCGGCCGGTCGTAGGGCACCTGCTCGGGCGGAATCTCCTGAAAGAGGACCCACCCGAAAACGGAAGCGCAGGCAAAGCCCATGACCCACGTGGCGGCGAGCGTTCGCATGATTCCTCCTGCGACATGCCGTTTCTGCGGCCTCTCACCCATGAGACGCACGCCGGGTCGCATGCGTTCCCGCGAAGCCAATCGAAAAAGTATCCCGTTTCGCTTATGTTCTTGCCACCCAGAGGGCGGCGGCCGAGGGTCGCTGCCCGCGCGTGGATTGCAGGCGGACGGGAACGCTCGATGCCCAAACGTCAGGATCTCAAACGAGTTATGATCATCAGCTCGGGCCCGATCGTGATCGGGCAGGGCTGCGAGTTTGACTACTCCGGGACGCAGGCGTGCAAAGCCCTTCGCGAGGAGGGCATCAGCATCGTTCTGCTCAACAGCAACCCGGCCACGATCATGACCGATCCGGAGATGGCCGACCGGACGTACATCGAGCCCATCACGGTGGAGACGATCGACAAGATCCTGGCCCGCGAGCGTGAGCTGGGCACGCCGGTGGATGCCCTGCTGCCCACGCTGGGCGGCCAGACGGGGCTGAACTGCGCGATGGAGGCGGCCGAGGCGGGCGTCCTCAACAAGCACGGCGTTCAGCTCATCGGGGCCAACGAGCAGGCCATTCACAAGGCCGAAGACCGCACCGAATTCAAGAACGCGATGCTGCGGATCGGGCTGGACGTGCCGCGCTCGGGTATTGCCCACACGTGGGAGGAGGCTCAGCAGATCATCAAAGAGATTGGCCTGCCCGTGGCCATCCGCCCGGCCTACACGCTCGGCGGCACGGGCGGCGGCTTTGCCACCAACATGCAGGAGTTCGAGACGATCGCCAAGCGCGGGCTCGAATACTCGCGCGTCAGCGAGATCCTCATCGAAGAGAGCGCCCTGGGCTGGAAGGAATACGAGCTCGAGGTGATGCG
>CAZQEN010000150.1:0-17096 GCA_964591605.1 uncultured Planctomycetales bacterium | reverse complement strand
AGACCCACCAGCACGTCATTCGCGTCGAGGTCGACCAGGACTCCAGGGCCGACGACCTGATCCGGGCTGTGGAACAGGTGGGCTTCCAGGTTTCATCCTGCTCGACGGGGGCCAGCCTGCAGTCCGTCCGATAAGAGTGGTGTGATCAATCCGTATGGCACGCCATCGGGGTAGGGGTCTGTCCGTATCCTGCGCCTGGCGAATTCAATCAATCCATGAGCGGCCGCGCTGTCGCAACGATCTATGGAATGGACTCCTGCGCGCATTCGCACGATGCCTGGGGGCGAACGGGCGGGCTGGGCGCTTGGAGGAGCGCGCCCAAAGAGCCGATGGACTTGAGAGTCGACGCTCCCCGGTACCGTCCCGGCGATTGCTCGCCTGAGAGTTCCGATGCCGCATCCGTGGTGGGTTGTGCTGCTGGTCCTGACGGCGGCTCTGTCGTGTGAGCGGCAGCCGGCGGAGATGATCTGCCCGGATCAGCCGGCCGTGATGTGTCCGTGGGTGCCGGACCCGCCGTCCACGTCAAAGGGCCTGGCCGACTGATCGTGCAGCGCCGTCATCGTCGGAAAAAGGGCCTGACTGGCTGCGAAAAGGCACAGAAAGCCGAAAAGAACGCGCTTCTTGCGCCCGTGTGCGGCCGGGGTGCGCGGGTCAGGATCGCGGCGGGCGCGGCGGCTCGACGTAGATGCCCGTGGCGCGGAGGATCATCGTCTTCTCATCGGGCTTTTCCGCAACCTCGCCACGGATGACGACGGTGGCCATGGGGGCCAGACCGGCCTGACCCTGGACATCGGCCTGGAGGGGCTTCTTGCCGTCGGGGCCGGGGATCTGGACGGTGAGGCTCCTGGCGGCGAGATGATCCGGCGGCTCACAGCAGTAATCCCAGGGCGTCTTGCAGCCGTCGCCCGGATTGTCGGCGCAGGTCGGGAGGCCGGCATCGACGAGGACAAAGATGCCGCGGTTCTCGACGAAGGGATGCGCGCGTCCGCCGATGCGGCCGCGGACGACCACGGTCTCCCCTGGCTGAGCCTTCTTCTTGGCAGCGACGACGTCCAGCGCGTCGGCGGGGGCCTGCGTCAGGATCAGGCTCGGCGGCAGCGTGCCGGCGCGCGGGCCGGCGGAAGCCGTCGATGACGGGCTGGACGACTGTCCGCAACCCGCCAGAACAGAGGCACAAAGAGCTACCCACCCACTGATGACCGTCATTCTCATGTCGATGATCCTTTCACGCGGTGTATAAAGCATCGCGAATCGGCACGCGCAGACAGCGCCACGCGGGCGGCAGCGTGCCGATGCATCCCAACAGGAATCCCAGACCGAGGCCGCCGGCCAGCACCGGCGCGTCGATGACGAGGGCGAAGGCACCCATGGAGAAGCGCACGGAAACGCCGCTCAGCAGCAGCAGGGCGGCCGCACTGGCGATCAATGCGCCGGTCGAAGCGATCAGCACCGATTCCTGAAGCAGGCTGATCACGACGGCGCTGCGTGAGAAGCCGAGCGTCTGAAGCGTGCCCAGTTCGCGGATGCGGGACACGAAGGCCCCGTAGGTGGTGGTGAGTCCGCCGAGCAGGCCGCCCAGCCCGATGAGTCCGGCGGTCAGCCAGACCATGATCCGGATCGGCGCGAAAAACTGCGTCAGCCGCGCGTAATAGTCTGATTCGCGGATCGCCACGAGTTCGAGATCGAGGCGCTGCTTGCAGAAAGCGTCGACGTCGGCGAACTCCGCTCGGTCAAGCGTGACCACGACGCAGGACACCGTCTCGCGCTTGTTGGCGATGAGCAGATTGCCCAGCGGCAGCCAGATCTCGGCATGCTGGATGGTGCCCGGCGCGGCGAACCGGCCGACGATCTGCCAGGGGCGATCGTCGAACCAGAGGCTCCGGCCGACGGCCAGATCCGCATCGCGCAGTCCGAGCCGCGCCGCGACCAGCTCGCCGACCAGCAGCTCATCGTGACCGTCGCGCGGCGCGCGGCCTTCGATGATGCGGACCTGCGGATGGACCAGAAACGCGGCGGGGGTGACGCCGCGCAGCACGGCCTGCAGTGCGCGGTCGGAATCCCTGCCCGTCCGCACGATCGAGGCCATGTGGATCTCGGGGGAGACATAGGGCACGCCGATTCGCTGGCGGATGCCGTCGATGCTGGCGATGACCTGGCCGGCGACGCTGGGGCTGATCTCGCTGCGTTCGACGCTCTCTTCGCTGCCCGCGCCCAGGATGATGACGTTGCCGGCGCGGGCGCTGGCGGCGAGGCTCTTTTCCATACCGCGCACGAAGCCGCCCGCGGCCAGGAGCAGCAGCACGACCAGGGCGGCGCCGACGAGCGTCCCGGCCAGGCGCGACGGCGACCGGGTCAGGTTGCGAACGGCGTATTCAAACGGCAGCAGACGCATCAGCAATGTCCTGCAGATCCCATTCACTCCAGGAGCGATCGCACCCCAATGGAGCCCGAAGCGCAAGCGAGGGGTTGGCAATACGATGCGACCCCAGCGCGAACCCCTCGCTTGCGCTTCGGGCTCCATGATTTCGCCTCCGGCGCGTCAAACGGCGCGGAAACACTCGACGATCTCGCGTCGCGAGGCGATCACCGCGGGCACCAGGCCGGCGATCACGCCCAGCGTCACCGCGCTGGCCAGGCCCCAGGCCAGGACAGAGGCGTCCGCCTGAATCGGAACACTCAAACCCTCTACAGAGAGGCTGTACTGGCCCCAGGAGAGCAGACCCACGGCCAGGACCGAGCCCATGAGCGCCCCGACGACGCTGAGCAGGACGCTCTCGGCCACAATCAGGCGGGCGATCAGCAGGGGCTGGTAGCCGAGCGTCTGCAGCACGGCGTGCTCGCGCACGCGCTGCTGGACGGCCATGACGATCGCATTCCCGACCAGTCCGAGCACGGCGGCCACGCAGCCCCAGCCCAGATATCGCGTGAACCCGACGATTTCGAGAATGTCACCGGCCGCCTGGGCCACGAACGCCTTCTCGGAGCGGGTGTGCGTCGGTTCCTGGTCGGCGGCGAATTCGGCATCGATGGCCTGGGCCACGGCATCGAGCCGGGCCGGGTCACTTACCCGCACGTTGAACTGCGTCACCCACCCGCCCCTTCGGCCACCGCTGGCCTGCTGGAGGAAGTCGAGGTGAACGTAGGCGACGTTGGCGTGCTGGGGCTCATCAGAACGGATGACGCCGGCGACCGTCACGGTGATGCCCGCGGCGTCGAAGCTGTCGCCCACGGCAAGCCGCCGCCGTTTCGCGAGCGTTTCGCCCAGCAGCGCGGCATCACTGCGGCGCGTCCAGGCGTCAAGCGAGCCCTCGAGCATCTGGATCGACGGCCCGCAGGTTTCGATGAATGCCTCAACCGGAACGCCGCGGAACGTCACCACGTCGAGGCTCGTGCGGCAGTTGCTCACGGCGATCATCATGGGGAGGGCGCTGGTCACGCCGGGAATGCGGCGGATGCGCTCGGTGTAGGACTCGGGCATGCGGCTGGAAAAGGGGCAGTACCGGTCTTTCCGGTAGACCACCAGCGTGTTTTCGCCAGCGGATGCCTCCGTGGCGGCCCGGGCCCCGCGCTGCAGGGCATGCACGCCGCAGAGGAGGAACATGGCGATGGCGATGCTCAGCACGGTCAGCGTGCTGCGGGTGCGCTGGCGGACGACCTGCCGGACCACGAGGGGAATGAACCGGGGTGAGAACATTACGCCATGCCTCCGGCAGTTGCGGCCTCCAGGAGTCGGCCTTTTTCCAGGTGGAGCACGCGGCTGGCCTGCTCGGCCGTCCGCACGTCGTGCGTGACCATGATCAGGGTCTTGCCCAGTTCCCGGTTAAGCCGGCCGAGGAGATCCATCACCGACTCGGCGGCGCGGGAGTCCAGATCGCCGGTTGGCTCGTCCGCCACCAGGATGTGGGGATCCGTCACGATCGCGCGGGCGATCGCGACGCGCTGCTCCTGTCCGCCGCTGAGCTGGCGCGGGTAATGGTCGTGCCGGTCGGCCAGATCGACGAGTTCGAGAGCGAGAGCGACCTTGTGATGCCGCTCGCGCCGTGACAGCGGGTGCAGGAGGAGCGGCAGCTCGACGTTTTCATAGGCGGTCAGCGTCGGGACCAGGTTGTAGAGCTGAAAGACGTACCCGATGTGGGTCGATCGCCACACGGCCAGGCGCGATCGCGAGAGCCGGGCGATGTCCAGCCCCTCGATCACAAGCGAGCCGGAAGTAGGCCGGTCGATGCCGGCGATCAGGTTGAGCAGAGTCGTTTTGCCGCTGCCCGACGGACCCATGAGGGCCAGGAACTCGCCTTTCTCGACATCGAGATCCAGGTTTGAAAGCGGAGTGATCTCAAGGTCGCCCTTGCGATAGACCCGCGTCAATTGTCGGCACTCGATCATGGCCATCACGGAGCCTCCCCGGCCGGCGCCTCTCCGGCGACGCGTACTGCCTGGCCGCTGTCCAGATCGGCCGGGGCGTCGGCGATGAGCCAGTCGCCCGGCCGCAGGCCATCGGCCACTTCCACCCACTCGCCCAGCCTGGCGCCGCCCGGCCGAACCGTGCGGAGCTCGGCCGCGTTGCGGTTCTGATCCACCAGCCACACGGCCGCGCCACCCCCCTGCTGGCGGATCAGGCGGGCGGGCACAAAGATCGCCGCCTGCTGCGAAGCCGGCTGCGAAGCGGCGGCCATGAACCTCACGCGGGCCAGCATCTCCGGCCGAATCTCGGGTGACGGCGAGGCGATCGCGACCTTGACCTGCAGCGTGTTCTTCTGGATGTCCGCTTCGTGCACGATCCGCGTCACCGTTCCGGCAAACACCCGGTCGGGCAGGACGTTGACGACGATCTCGGCCGCCTGTCCGACGGCCACGTGGGCCGCATCACCCAGCGGAACATCGACGCGCACCTGCAGCTTTCGGGGATCGTAGAGCCGCAGCACCTGGGCCGCCGCGGCGTGGTCGGCGCTCAGGACCAGTTTGGAGCCGGGCGTGACGAAGCGGGACATGACGATGCCGTCAATCGGCGAGCGGATGGTCATGCGGTCCAGGCGCAACCGGGCCTCGTCGCGCACCGCCCTGGCCCGCTCGACGGCGGCGCGGGCACGGGTGACGCGGGCTTTGGCCTCTTCTCTGGCCCGCGTCTCGGGAATCCGCAGTTCGAGGGCCTGGCGGGCCGCCTCCACGTCGGCGGCGAGCGCCTGCACCTGGGCCTCGATCACGGGGCGGCGGCCCTCGACGGATTGGACGATGGCCTGCTGGGCGTCGCGCTCCTGGCGGGCGCGGATCAGCTCGCGCTCCGCCAGGGCGTCGGCATTCTGCGCGCGGATGCGGGAGAGGCGATCGAACTCCGACTCGGCGTTGATGAGGCGGGCCTTCTCGGCCTGCAGCTCGGAGGGCCATCGGGCCAGTTCCGCCTGTTGCTCGGCCAGGCTGGCCTGGGCCGTGGCGAGTTTCCGGCAAAGCTCGATGGGATGGTCCCAGTGGCCCTGGGCTTCCTTCAAGAGGGCGAGCGCCGTTTCCAGTTCGGCCTCGCGCTCCTCCAGTTCGGCCTCCGCCCGCCGCAGGACCAGCCGGGCGTCGTCATCGACGAGCAGCGCCAGAACATCGCCCTGGCGTACCGGCTGACCTTCGAGGACCCTTACTTCGCGGACGATGCCGTCGGTCAATGCGGAGACGGCGATGGCGTAGGGATCGGGCTCCACCCAGCCGGGCGCCTGGACGACCGCGGTGCCGGCCGAGCGAACGCCGGTCTTGACGACAGCGGGCACGACCTGCACCGCCACCGCCGGTCGCAGGGCATCGCGGGCGGCGAAGGTGAGCAAGCTGCCGGCGGCCACCACGATCGCGCCCGGCACCAGGACGCGTGTTTTCCATCGCTGCGGGGGCAAGGGGACGGCAACATGCCGCGGCGTCGCCTCCGGCGGCGGCCGACGCCTGAGAGTGTGAAGACTGGTCTGACTCATGTGTTGCATCCTGACCTGGGGCAAATGAGGTCGGATCATCGTGCGCAACCGTCCACACGCGAACCGTCAGCGCGCGGGCACACCACACCACTCAAGAGTGAACGGGTAGAAAGCGATCAGGCGCGGCCGCGGGGAGGGCGGAAGATGCCATCCGCCATGAGACGGGAGGGAAGCGTGTCGGAGGTGCCGGGGAGCACGTCCGTCTGAGCGAGCAGCAGGTGTGTGGCGGCCGCTGTGCCGGGGGCGATCAGCAGCTTGGCGCAGCAGATGAGGTCGCAGCCGGTGCAGCCGCGGGCGGGCTGGCGCGGGTCATGGGGGGCCGAATCGTGCGAGTCGCTGCAGAGGCCGGCGATGTCACACTCGTCGGCACAACAGGACGGGCCGCATCCTTCGCCGCAGGATGCCCGCACAGCCTGGGTGCCCGAAGAGCTGCCCTCACAACAGGGCAGCAGGGTCCGAGGGGCAATAATGCCCCAGACGGCGCAGGTCACGAGCATGGCGCGCAGTGGTTTCATCGGCCCTGTTGATTATATCGACCGAAGCCGCAAAGGGAACAGCGGAATTGCCGTCCCGGGCACTGGGTGCGGCGACAACTTCGGGGGGTCGGGCAAAGGCCGCGCGGGGCGATCCCGGTGGGGCAATTGCCGCCGTGCCGCCGGGGCCGGTAACATCCCGGTCATGATCACATCCCTGCTTCTACTCATCGGATCGTGCGGAATGGCGGCCCAGCCGGCCGTCGCACCGGCCAGCAACGAGAATCACTGGGTCGAGCTGCTCAAGCAGCAGTGGGACCTGGACATGAACCGCGATCTGCGGAACCCCGTGCTGCAGAAGGCGCCGGCCGCCCTGTTCGTGAAGGTCGAGGAGTCCAAGCCGGTGACGTTCGTGCCGTTGATTGCACTGGGGCTGGAAACGACCACGCGCGGCGGCTGGTACGCGGCCGGGCCGAAGGCCATCGATCTGCCCGAGGATGTCGTCAAGGTCAAGGTGGAATCGTGGGCGTACACCTTCAAGCAGCCCAGGTCGCAGATGGAATCGGGCCAGTTCACCCCCCCGCCGCTGCAGTCGGGCGAGCCGACCTTTGACCCTGGCGTGCGGCCGTTCGGACTGTGGGTCAGCAATGACGCCCTGCAGGACGGCGGCGTCTTCACGCAGCCCGGACTCGTCGCGAAGGTCAACGAGCGTCTGCGTTCGCAGCCCTACAAGGCGATGATCTATCCCAACTACGACAAGAAAGCCCGGCGGGTAATCCCGCACAGTTATCTGATCGGCTGGGAGTATTCGACGAACGACGACTTTCAGGACGTGGTGACGCGGATCGACAACGTGCGGCTGCTGCCTGGCGAGCCGGTCCTGGGCGGCGTCCTGCGGGAGGGCGCGACGGTGCAGAAGCTCGCGGGCGGCTTCAAGTTCGTCGAGGGGCCGGCGTGGGACTTCCGGAACAACGTGCTCTACTTCTCAGATATTCCCAACAGCGCGATGGTGGCTTACAGCAATGACCGGGCGCGGGTGGCGAAAACGTACGCAGGCCAGACCAACGGACTGATGTTCGACAGGGACGGCAAACTCCTGGGCTGCGAGCACGCGGGGCGGCGGGTGTCACGCGACGTGCTGTCCGATCAGCCGCAGCCGCTCGCCACGCACTACCAGGGCAAAAAGCTCAACAGCCCGAACGATCTGTGGATCGACGCGGCGGGCGGGATCTATTTCACCGACCCGCGCTACGGCCCGCGCGATGATCTCGAACTGGACAAGGAGGCGGTGTACTACATGGCGCCGGCCGCCGCCGGCACCGCCGCCCTGCCCGAGCCCCGGCGCGTCGCCACCGACTCCGTCCGCCCCAACGGCATCGCGATCTCACCTTCGGGCAAGCATCTGTACGTGATCGACAATGGCGGCGGCAGCATCTACCGCTACTCGATCGAGGAACCCGGCCGTCTCGGCCCGGCGGAGCTGATCGCCCACGTGGGCGGCGGCGACGGGATGACCATCGACAAGGACGGCCGTCTCTACATCACGGCCCATGAGGGCATCGCCGTCCTTGCCCCCGACGGCAAGTGGCTCGGCGCCATCGCCTGTCCCGAGCAGCCTGCCAACTGCACCTTCGGCGACAAGGACATGAGCACCCTCTACATCACCGCCCGCACGTCGCTCTACAGCATCCCCACGCAGACCCGCGGATGGCACGTGCATCTGGATGGAATCTCCGGAAGCGGGAAGTGAGGCGAATCAGCTTCTGAATCAGCGGTTCCACGTGTACAATACATGGGTCAGAGGTCCTGCACATGTCCACGAATCCGAACAGCAGACACGACATCATCCAACGCGGGCAGGCGTTGTACGAAAAGACGGTGCGTCCGATCGTGGAGCCCGCGCGGACTGGAGACTTCGTGGTGCTCGATGTTGAGAGCGGTGATTTTGAAGTAAACGCCGACAAGCTGGTCGCGCTGAATCGGCTCCTGGACCGCAGGCCGCTTGCAGTTGCGTACATCGTTCGCGCGGGTCGCCCCACGGCCGTCACTCTCGGTGCAGCCGGCCTCAGAGATGCCCGATGATCACAGGGGCAGTGAATGCAGCACGCGAGGCGATCGTCCGTCTGAGCGTCCGTGGCGCCGGCGGCGCCGAGCAACAACTTGAAGTTACGATTGACACCGGTTTCAACGATGAATTGACACTTCCTCCCCATCTGATCACGCAGCTCGGACTTGCCTATGCGGCGCCGGCTCAGGCCGCGCTGGCCGGCGGTCAGATGGTCGAAGTGGATTACTACCGTGCAACCATCGTCTGGGATGGTCGGGCTCGCGAGACTCTGGTCCTCGAACTGGATGGCACACCACTGATCGGCATGGGCCTTCTCGAACAGCATCGGAGGACACTTGAGGCCATTCCCGGTGGAATCGTGCTGATCGAACGGCTCCAGTGAGAATGCCCTCCGGCGGAGTTTGCGACGCGATACTCTGACGCTGTGGCAGCTTCGCTTCCGATTGGAGAACGACAGTGACGCGCAAGCAGGAGCTTTATCAGGACATGCTCTGGTGGGGCTTGCCCTGGATTCGGAATGTCGCCACCTGGGGTTGGTGGCGTCGCTGGCGTGGCCGATTGGCATGCAAGGGCGCCTGGTGCGAAGCGGAGCTTATTCATAACCTTCCCAATTCGATCCTCGAAGAGGAGTTCACAGAGCACGACATCTGTTTTCTGAACCATCAGGCGCGCTGCTACTACGAGCAATGCAGCAGTCAGCTTTCGCCGCTGTACTCAGCCCAGATGGAGCGCTTGCATGAGCTATTCTCACTGGTTCCACCAGAGCTTCGCTGCAAGCTGGAGTGGCCCGGGCCGGTGTGACACGTTTCCCATTCGATTCGTGAGGGTCGGCCCCTGATCAAAGATGATGCTGATCTCGCGTTTGTGCGCCAGCAACTTTCGCTGGCCGAGGGTGCGCTCCAGTCGCTCCGCAGTGAGGTTCTGCCCAAAACTCCGGAGCGGTATCGGCTGATGGCCGAGAGTTACGTCGAGACCATTCTCCAAACTCCGAGCTGAGATTGACCATTACCTGGGCATCGACCAGATCGCCCAGGATCTGCTGCGGACAACGTAGCGTCTCCGCAGTCCACCGGTTCGTCGTTCCCACGTGTGTACTGCACGAATCAGGACGCTCTGAACCCCCAGTCCGACCTGTCCTCATCGATAGGGATACGGCTGCGGACTCTTCGCGACGGGCCCATCAGCGCCAAATAGTTCTCATGCCATCCCTCTGAAGACCCGATTCGTGGAGTATCGCTGAATCAGGAAAAGCCGGATGTCCCTGTGGAACTGGATTATCGACTGGATTATCGGTCCGGCCGGTGGTGAGCCGCACCGGGAGGCGCCGCGGTCCACGGATGAGGATGGCGGAGGCGTCGCGGTCGCGACCCTGCCGGACGCGGAAGAGACCATTCCCTGGTTTGAGCCGGAGGGGGCGACGCTCCTTGAGCCGGCCCCGATCGAAACGAGAGATCTCACGCACGAGGGGGCGGCGGTCGAGCGGATGCTGCTCAACCACCTCGACGGGTGCGGGCTCAGCCTGATGCCGATGCCCCGCGTCCCCGAGGCGGTGCTGCGGCTGCTGGCCGACCCGGAATGCCGCTTCG
This sequence comes from uncultured Planctomycetales bacterium, assembly GCA_964591605.1. Classification (GTDB taxonomy): domain Bacteria; phylum Planctomycetota; class Phycisphaerae; order UBA1845; family PWPN01; genus CAYLLT01. The sequence goes on along the minus strand of CAZQEN010000150.1, from coordinate 7,024 downwards.
CCGAAGTGGCGGAGGTGATCTCGCAGGACCAGGCCTCCGCGACCCGCGTGCTGCGTGCCGCGAACTGCTGGGTGCGCGGCATCGAGCAGATCACCAGTCTGCCGCACGCGGTCGCGCGGCTGGGGGTGACGGCGGTCAGAACGATCATGATGAGCGAAACGCTGCGGGCGGCCACGTTCATGAAGGAGATCCGCAACCGCCCGGCCGCGCAGATGCTCTGGCACCGCGCCATCGCCAGCGGCCATATCATGCGCGCCCTGGCTCCGCACGTGTATCTTGATCCGGAGGACGCCTTCGTCATCGGCCTCCTGCACGATCTGGGCAACGTCATCGTTCTGTCGGTGGTGGGCAAATACGAGGGTCTCAGCCACGATCAGTTCGAAGCGGAGACATTCGAGTACCTGTGCCTGAGATACCACCAGGAATTCGGGGGCCTGCTGGCCAAGGAATGGGAGCTTCCCTCACGGCTCCGGAAGCTCATCGAGTCACACCACACGTATCCGTCCGCCGACGACATGCTCCGCCGCGAACGGCTGACGCTGATGCTCACCGACATGATCACGCAGATGCTCGGCTACGCGCCGCCGGAGAGCTACAACCTGCTCGAATCCCGGCCGCTGACCGATCTGAAGCTGGTGGCCGGCCCCGATCTGCTGGCCACCTTCACCCGACTCCCCGGGGAAATCGAGGAGAGCCTCTCTTACTTCTGAGCGCAGCGGCCGCTGCGGGTCGGCCGGGCGGCGCGGCTACTGCGACGCCGGCGCCGTCTGATGGGCGTTGAAGAACGACACGATGGCGCCGACCACGTCCAGCCGGGTCATCTCGACGAAGTGGTTGACCTCGTTGAGGTACAGGAACTCCATCGGCGGAGGGGAGCCGCCGGCCGCAAGCACCTCCTGATAGCGCCGCTCGAGGTCACGGGCGTTGTTCACCGAAAAGAGGGTGTCGGCCGTCCCGTGCACGAGCAGCATGGGGCTCTTGAGCTCGTCAAAGTGTGACACGGTATCGAGAGCCGACCAGCCGGCCGCCCCGGGCGGGCCGTAGTAGTTCAGGGTCTCGAACATCTGACACGCCCCGAGGTTGAGCGGGTAGCTGCCGGTGATCCAGTTCAGAAGGCCCCAGAGCGTCTCGATGCTTTCCGGCTCGGTGAGGCCGCTGACCGAGGCCGCGGCCGATACCTGGCGCCGGCGATTGGTGAGAATGCTCAGTGTGCCGCCCGTCGAATAGCCTGCCACGTAGATGTACTGATTGCCGAGCGTGTGGTTGCCTGACTGCTCCAGCCAGTCGATCGCCTCGACCACATCCTCCAGGTCGCGCTGGCCATAGGGCGTTCCGCACTCCTGATAGGCGAGCGACCAGGTCACGAAGCCGGCCTCGTGCAGCCTGGCCCCGAACGTCTCGTGAAAGATGCGGGCCGAACCGACCTCGCCATCGAGGGTGAACGTGCTGGCCCCATGCAGGATGATCACGAGCGCTTTCTGCGGGCTTCCGTTCTGGGAGAGATACCCGCCGATCGGACCGGCCGAGCCGTCGATTTCGAGCCAGACGGCGTTCTCGACGCCCGACTCGGTCTCGATGCGACCGCCGGGCACTTCCATCAGAATGTTGCGCTGGGGAGGATCGGTGTTTTTCACATTCTCCGGAAGCTGCGGCAGGCAGCCGCCGCAGGCCAGGAGTGCAGAGACGAGAATCAGAGAATGGAGCCGCTCGGTGTTCATGACATCACAACTGCTACCGGGACGGCGGCGTTTCGTCAGGCGCCCCACGTTCCCCCACGGCAGGTACCTTGTATTGTATCGCTGCCGCAAGTCGGAGAGTGCATCTCCTGCTCGGGTTTTTCGCGGCGGAGAGAAGCCATCCACCCGATCGGCGATGCGTTCTCCATCAGCAGACCCGCGGCCGGACGCTGAGGTTGGATATCGGACGGACCCGTCGTCCGTCAATGGCCGGTACCCGGGAACCGTGACAGGCCGCCTGTCCAGAAGTAAGATGCCGCCTGACGCCGTCAGGGGTACGATCAACGTGAGTGCGCCTCAGAAAGTCGCCATTATCGGGCTCGACTGCCTGGAGCCCTCCCTGGTCTTCGACCGGTGGATCGAGGACCTGCCGAATCTCCGTCGGTTGTGCGCGAGCGGAACCTTCGGTCAGCTCGAAAGCTGCATGCCGCCGATCACGGTGCCGGCCTGGTCGTGCATGGCCTCGAGCAAGGATCCGGGGACGCTGGGGATCTACGGCTTCCGCAACCGGGCCGACTACTCATACGACAAGCTGAGCATCGCCACGTCGCTGTCGGTCAGGGAACGGCGGCTGTGGGAATATCTGGATGCGGCCGGCAAGAGCAGCATCGTGATCGGCGTACCGGGGACGTTCCCCATCACGCGGCCGGTGCGCGGGGCGATGGTGAGCTGCTTCCTGACGCCGGACATCAACAGCGACTACACCTGGCCTCGCGAGCTCAAGACCGAGATCGCCGCGCTGGTCGGCGAATACATGATCGACGTCAAGGGGTTCCGCACCGACGACAAGAAGTGGCTGCTCGACCAGATCCACGAGATGACGCACAAGCGGTTCAAGCTGGCGCGCCATCTGATCCGCACGCGGCCGTGGGACCTGTTCTGGATGGTCGAGATGGGCAGCGATCGGATCCACCACGGCTTCTGGCAGTTCATGGACCCGGCCCACCACCGCTATCAGCCGGGAAATCCATTCGAGTCGGCGATCCACGACTATTACGTGATGCTCGACGGGCTGATCGGCGAGTTGCTGGGTGACATCGATCTCGACAAGACGGCCGTGTGGGTGGTGAGCGATCACGGGGCCAAGTGCATGCTCGGGGGGTTTTGCTTCAACGACTGGCTGATCCGCGAAGGGTACATGGCGATGAAGGAGCCGGCCTCGACGCTGCGCAAGTTCCAGTTCGCCGACGTTGACTGGAGCCGGACGCGGGCGTGGGGCGAAGGCGGGTACTACGGCCGGCTGTTCCTGAACATCCGGGGCCGCGAACCCGGCGGGATCGTGCCGCCCGATCAGGTGGAGGCGCTGCGCGATGAGCTGGTCGCAAAGCTGGAAGCGCTCTGCGACGACAAGGGCAGACCGATGGGCACGCGGGCCTACAAGCCGCAGGCGATTTATGCCCGCGTCAACGGGGTACCGCCGGATCTGGTGGTGATCTTCGGCGATCTGAGCTGGCGGAGCGTCGGCACGATCGGCAACCCGTCGCTCCACGTCTTCGACAACGACACCGGCCCGGATGATGCCAACCACGCCCAGCAGGGCATGTACATCCTGACGCACCCGTCGCTGCCCGCCCGCGGCCGGCAGCAGGCTTCCCTCTACGATGTGGCTCCAACCTGCTTAAGGCTTCTCAACCAGCCGATGCCCCCCGACCTGCGCGGCCGCCCGCTGGTGTGACGGTCGGCCCCCGGTAACAGCAAGTCCCCGGAACAGCGATTCCTGTTATTCCTGTTTCCTCTTTTATACTCTCGTCCACCCTTCGGGCGGAGGAGAGGAGGTGAGAGTTCTGTATGGGGCCTGGTTTCCAGGGACTCAAAGTCCCTGTCAACCGTCGTACGCCCTGCCGGGCGAGGATCGGAGCTCCTCTTCAGCCATGTCACGGGAGAATGGCCAGACCCGCCGCAACCGGCCGCAGGTCACGACTTGACACCTCGCGCCGCCGCCGATCATGCTGAACGCACTGCCCTGGCGGCGCTCCGATGCAGAGCGCAGGTCGGCGTTTCGCCGACCGGGTCCTGATCGGACCGGTTCAAAGTCAGAGTGTGAGTCAGCACTCACAGCAGGGCGACACGGACGCAGGCGCAGCCCGCCTGCGTCCGTCCACTTTGACCACGTCAACGCGGTGCGGCCATGGGGTTTCTGGACTGGTTCAAACGCAAAGCACCGCAGCCGCCTGGCCGCTGGGGCCTCGATGAGCTCGCCCGCCGGTTGAACGTGAGCCCGCAGCAACTTCAGACGATGCAGCCGGCCTATCGCGAGTTCACCATCCCCAAGCGCTCCGGCGGCACGCGGACCATCCTTGAACCCCAGCCGGAGCTGAAGGCCATCCAGCGGCGTATCCTGCACCGCCTCCTGCGCCGGCTCACATCGCATCCCGGCGCGACCGGTTTTGAGCGCGGCCACTCGATCGTCACGCATGCCGACTATCACCGCGGCCAGGCCGTCGTCGTCCACATGGACATTGAGCGGTTCTTCGATTCGACACCCGCCCAGCGGATCGACGCCTTCTTTCGACGGATCGGCTGGCAACCCGACGCCGCCCGGGTGCTCACCCGCCTGTGCACGTGGGAGAACCGGCTGCCGCAGGGCGCGCCGACCAGTCCGCGCCTCAGCAACCTGGTCAACTACCGCCTCGACGCCCGCCTGGCCGCCCTCGCTGAGCGGGCGTGTGTCGCCTTCCAGGACGCCAGGACCCTGGAACGAGCCTCCTCGCTGCAGTTCGGACGCGATGTGCAGGTCCGCTACAGCCGTTACGCCGACGACCTGACCTTCTCGTTCGACCAGGACCACCGGCAGGCCATCCAGGCGGTGATCTGGATGACCAGGCAGATCGTGGCGGACGAGGGCTACCGGCTGCATCAGAAGAAGAAGCTCCGGATCATGCGGCGGCACAACCGCCAGGAGGTGACCGGCCTGGTCGTGAACGCCCGGCCGAACCTGCCCCGCCCGACGCGCCGCTGGCTGCGGTCGGTGGAGCACCATCTCCGCAGCGGCCGGCCCGTCACGCTGAGCCCGCAGCAGGTGGACGGCTGGCGGGCTCTGCAGGCCATGATTGCCGCCCAGACGGCCAGTCCCGAAGCCCGAGAGGGTGTCTAAGTCGGGTGCCCTGGCCCGTCGCTCTGCGCGGGGTGGGGGACGGAGCAGGTCCTGCCTGCGGCTCGACTGAGCTCGCCGAAGTCCGGACACGACCTGCGAAGGGGTGAGTGCGCCGCCCATCCCGGGGCCATCCAGGTCCCGTCCGGCAGACCCTTGATTACCACATTCGCCAAGGGCAGACAGGACCTGCCCACAAGCGGATCCCGGAAAAATGGCCACACCCGGGCTGGGGTCCGTGACACTTGGGGCGGGGGGCGGCATGGGCAGCATCGGCTTCGCTGAGCGAAGCCGATGCTGCCCGTGTGGGCCTCCCCACGGGCAGTCAGCATTCGCAGTTGCGAATGTCCCGGCGCGCCGGGACCCATGCCACCCGCCGATTCTGTCACGGGCCCGCCCGGGCTGGGCTCCTTGCCCCGCTGGGCGCGGGACCCGGTTTCGGGTACACTGATCTGTGTTGGCGAATGCCAACCCCTTCGGCATGGAACGCGTCCTGTTCAGTGGAAAGGGAGCGAGTGGCGGTGATCGAAATCAATCACGGCATCGGCATCAGCGAGCACGAACTGTCCTTCTCATTTGAGCGGAGCCCCGGCCCCGGCGGACAGAACGTCAACAAGGTCAATACGCGCGTCACGCTTCATTTCGACGTGGTCAAGAGCACCTCGCTGTCGCACCAGCAGAAAGGCCTCCTCAAGAAATCACTTGGCGGGCGGATCAGCCAGGACGGCGTCCTGCGGATCGTCTCGAGCAAAGAGCGAACGCAGCTCGCCAACCGTCGGGCGGCCGTCAACCGGTTCATCTCGCTCATGTCCGAGGCCCTGGAGCCACCCAAGCCGCGGAAGAAGACCGTCCCCCCCCTCTCGGTCGACCGCCGCCGGATCGAAACCAAGTCCCGCCGCGCCGAAGTGAAGCGCACCCGGACCAGCGTGCCGCTCAACGGCGATTGACCGTCTCTGGCGCCCCATCCTGTCCATCAGCGGTCCCGGACCGGCAGCACGTCACTCACGCCGTGCCCACCGTGAGCAGAGCGGGCATCCAGAAGTTGAATTTGCGGCGGCGGATGTCGCGGAAGCCGGCGGACTCAAAATACGAGTGGATGGTGGACCAGGGGGCGTGGAAGACGTCCTTCTCGACGGCGGTGATGATCACGTCGAAGGCAATCCAGCCGATGATGTTATCGCGGAAACCGTCGATGAGCATGAGGCGCCCGCCGGTCCGCAGGACGCGGCGGAACTCGCGGATGACCTCGGCTTGGTGCGGATAGTGGTGAAACGAATTGCTGCAGGTGACCACGTCGAACGAGGCGTCGGCGAAGGGCAGATGTTCGGAATCGGCCGACACATACCGCAGCCGGCCGTTCACCCCGGCGAGCCGGGCCTTGCCGTCCGCCACGCGGCACATGGCCGGCGAGTAGTCGAGCCCCACCACCCGCGCGGGCAGCGGCGAGCCGGCCAGCATCGCATCGAACGTCCCCGTGCCGCAGCCGACGTCCAGCAGGTCGAAGGGCACGGTCGATTCGCCCCGCCACGCCCAGAGCTCCTCGAGAAACATCCGGTACGACGGGCCAAACAGGAACCGGTTCAGCAGCGAGCGGTCATAGTCGTGGGCCCAGGCCTCGAATTCGGACCGGGCCTGCGCCTTCATGTTCGCGGCTTGGTTCATTCGCGAATTGTAGCCGCGGCGCGGAAAAAGCCTCAATCCGCCGCGACCCCGCCGGCATCGGCTGGAGCACGTGTTTCGCGGCCCCTGGATGGAGCCCGAAGCGCCGGAGACTATCGGAATACCCGAAACGTCCGATCCATGGGTTCTGCGGCCCACAAACAGCAGCTCCATCCGTTGTTCAACGATGCCTTACGGGTGGCGGCGACGGCCCGGTTGGTGAGGCTGGATCACGTGGCGGTGCATGCATGGGTCCAGAATTGAAGCGGACGCCGGGAAAAGCTCCAGGCGTCAACAGGAGTCGATGGCCCGGGAACCGGCTCGGGTGGATGGGGGCATGGCGGCTCTGGACAAGGAGTGGGCGGAGAATGAGAAGCGTCAAACCCAACTCCTGGGGCACTCGGGCCAGGTCACACCCTCTCAGCCGGTGCCCCCGCGGAACGTGCTCATCGTGGTCCGCTGGCCGTAGTCATCATAGCCGTACTCGACCGGATAAGTCGTCTTGCCCCAGGTGCGCGTCTGCTGGCCGTGGGCATTG
>CAZQEN010000149.1:835-17184 GCA_964591605.1 uncultured Planctomycetales bacterium | reverse complement strand
ACCGGGCTTCCTCCGGAGGCAGAAGATGATCGCTGTGAATCAGCATTGTGAGGTCATGCGGAGCGGAATACTTGTGATACCCTCTCTCGTCCGGGGAGACCGGCCCGGAAAGACCGAGACCCTGCAGGCAGGGTGAGCTGCAAACGATGCGATCGCCACAGGCATCATCCCTGGAACTGATGCACATCATCCGGCCGCTCCGCGCGCGCTACGTGCAGATGACGCTGCTCGCCGTCGCCACCCAGGCCATGGCCATCCTGCAGCCGTGGCCCATGCAGATCCTGATCGATCACGTGCTCGGGGATCATCCGCTGCCCGCCTGGCTGACCTGGCTGCCGCGAAGCGGCCACCGCGGCGTCCTGATCGGCTGTCTCGCCGCGGTCAGCTTCCTGCTGCCCGCCCTTGCCTTGCTCCTGGAGTCCAGGTTCACCCTCCGCAGCACCGAACTGGGGGCGCAGGCGGCATTCCTGATGGCCCGCGATCTGTTCGCCCAGTTGCAGCGCCGCTCGCTCCGCTTTCACACCGCCCACACCGTCGGCGATTCGCTCACCCGGGTGGTGGGCGACAGTTGGTGCATTTCGAAGGTCGCCGCGGCCCTTTTTCTCACGGTCACACCCGCTGTGGTGACCATCGGGGTCATGATCGCCGTGATGGCCCGGCTCAATGCGGCCCTCACGGGCGTCGCCGTGCTCGCCGCGCCGTTCATGGCCGGCGCCGCTCTCATCTGGGGGCAAAAGCTCCGCCGTCTGTCGCACGCCCGGCGCGACGTCGAAACCCGCCTCCAGTCTCACCTGCAGCAGACGCTGAGCGGGATCCAGGTCGTCCAGGCCTTCGGGCAGGAAGAGCGCCAGCGCTCCGCTTTCACGCAACTCGCCGACGAGTCCATCCAGGCACAGGAACAGACGGTCCTCCTGTCGCGAATCTCGCAGATGTCGATGGGCTTTGCCGCCACTGTCGGCACCGGCGCGGTCCTCCTGGTCGGGGCAGGCCGTGTGCTGAACGGCACCCTCACTGTGGGGGGACTGCTGGTCTTCCTGGCGTATCTCAAGACACTGCAGGGCAGGTTCTCGAACCTCGGGCGGGCTTACAACACGCTCCAGAGCGTCCACGGGCAGGTTGAGCGCGTGCTGGAGATCCTGACCGCCGAGCCCGACGTTCAGGATCGACCGGGCGCGCAGGCGGTCGGCCGCGTCGCCGGACACGTACGCCTCGAATCCGTCACCTTCGGCTACGACGAAGGCCAGCCCGTCCTCCACAACATCGATCTGGATGTCACACCCGGTGAGACCGTCGCCATCGTGGGCCCCTCCGGCGCCGGAAAGTCCACGCTGGTCAGCCTCATCCCCCGCTTCTTCGATCCCTGGCACGGCCGCCTGCTCATCGACGGCATCGACACCCGGGATCTGCGACTCCGTAACCTGCGCGACAACGTCGCCATCGTCCTCCAGGAACCCTTCCTCTTCCCCACCAGCATCGCCGCCAACATCGCCTACGGCCGGCCCGGAGCTTCCCCCGCCCGGATCGAGGCCGCCGCCCGCGCCGCCAACGCCCACGATTTCATCATGCAGCTCCCGCGGGGCTACGACACCGTCATCGGCGAACGCGGCGCCACCCTCTCGGGCGGCGAGCGACAGCGCATCAGCATCGCCCGCGCCCTGCTCAAGGATGCCCCCATCCTCATCCTCGACGAGCCCACCTCCGCTCTCGACGCCCGGAACGAGAGCCACCTCGTCGACGCCCTGCACCGACTCATGCACGGCCGAACCACCTTCATCATCGCCCATCGACTCTCGACCATCCGCAATGCCGGTCGCATCGTGGTGCTTGAAGCGGGAAGAATCGTGGCCCGGGGAACGCACGAAGAACTGATCCGCGAAGGCGGTCTGTACGCCGGGATGGTGCGAACTGCGGATGGCGAGTTTCGGACGGCGCCAACCCGCACGGAGTCCGCCCATCCTGAATTCGCAATTCGTGATCCGCAATGAAGAGGAGTGACGATGGCGACTGCGAAACAAACGAGCGTTTCCAGGAGGTGGATGCCAGAGCACCCCCTCCCCCGCTCTCAGCTCGCCCGCTGGGTGCTCACGCGTGTGCTGCGCCGCTGGCAGAGCCTCGCCGCCGTCCTCGCCACTGCCGTCGTTGCCGTCGCCACTGATCTTCTCAAGCCCTGGCCGATGAAGATCCTGATCGACAACGGCCTGTACGGAAAGCACCCCGGCCCCCGCGTGTCCGCCCTGTTTGAGTCGCTCCCCGGAAACCAGAGCACCTGGAATCTCGTCGTCTGGTGCGTCGTCGGCACCGTGCTCGTATTCCTGATCGGGCGGTCCCTCTCGCTGGTCATGGCCCTGGCCGAGGTGCGACTGGGCCGCAGACTCGCATTCGATCTGGCGGAAGAGCTGTTCGCTCATCTGCAGCGCCTGTCCCTGCGCTTCCACCATCGCCGCGCGGTCGGCGATTCCATCCGCCGCGTCGCGCGCGATTCGGCCTGCGTCGCCAGCATCGTACGTGCCGGCCTCCTCCCGGTGTTCACATCGGTGCTGACGTTGATCTCCATGTTCGCCGTTCTCTGGGCCCTCGATCAGGTGCTCACGCTGGCCTGCCTGGTCGTCGTGCCCGTTCTGATCCTTATTCTGCGCCGATACGCCGGGCCGATGGCCGAGCTCAGCTACCAGCAGCAGGAGGCCGAGGGCCGCCTCTACGCAATGGTCGAGCGGACGTTCTCCGCGATGCCGGTGATCCATGCCTTTGCCCGCCATGACGAAACCGACGCCGAGTTCCGCGCCGGCAGCGAGGCCAGTATCGTCGCCACCCTGTCCACGACACGCACACAGCTCACCTTCAAGCTGCTCGTCGGCCTGACGACCGCCGCCGGCACCGCGGTGATCCTCGGACTCGGGGCCCATCGCGTGCTCGCCGGAGAGCTGACGGTCGGCGGCATGCTCGTCTTCATCACCTACCTGGCCGCGCTCTACTCCCCGCTGGAATCGCTCGTCTACACCTCGCAGTCCATGACCTCGGCCATCGGCAGCGCCCGTCGCGCACTCGACATCCTGATGGCCGAGCCCGACGTTCAGGATCGACCGGGCGCGCAGGCGGTCGGCCGCGTCGCCGGACACGTACGCCTCGAATCCGTCACCTTCGGCTACGACGAAGGCCAGCCCGTCCTCCACAACATCGATCTGGATGTCACACCCGGTGAGACCGTCGCCATCGTGGGCCCCTCCGGCGCCGGAAAGTCCACGCTGGTCAGCCTCATCCCCCGCTTCTTCGATCCCTGGCACGGCCGCCTGCTCATCGACGGCATCGACACCCGGGATCTGCGACTCCGTAACCTGCGCGACAACGTCGCCATCGTCCTCCAGGAACCCTTCCTCTTCCCCACCAGCATCGCCGCCAACATCGCCTACGGCCGGCCCGGAGCTTCCCCCGCCCGGATCGAGGCCGCCGCCCGCGCCGCCAACGCCCACGATTTCATCATGCAGCTCCCGCGGGGCTACGACACCGTCATCGGCGAACGCGGCGCCACCCTCTCGGGCGGCGAGCGACAGCGCATCAGCATCGCCCGCGCCCTGCTCAAGGATGCCCCCATCCTCATCCTCGACGAGCCCACCTCCGCTCTCGACGCCCGGAACGAGAGCCACCTCGTCGACGCCCTGCACCGACTCATGCACGGCCGAACCACCTTCATCATCGCCCATCGACTCTCGACCATCCGCAGCGCGACCCAGATCGTCGTCCTCGACCGCGGCCGCATCACGGAAATCGGCTCTCATTCCGACCTGACCTGGCGTAACGGTTTTTATGCCCGGCTGTGCACGCTGCACTTCCGCTCGGCCGACGAGCAAGGCTCGCCCGACGTGTCAAGGGAGGACGCATGACGCCGCGCACCGACGAGCCCGGCCGCTGGACGGACGGTACGCTCCCGCCCAATGTCCGCGTGGGGCGCGGCAGCGTGATCACCACCGGCCATGCCTTCAAGCGCTTTCGCAGCCTGCGCGAGCCGGGCCTCCTCATCGGCGAGCACTGCACGATGGACGGCGTCCATTTCGCCATCGGCCGCGACGGGCTCGTGACCATCGGAAGCTACTGCTACTTCACGAATGCGACGTTGCTCTGCGAGATGGAGCTGCAGATCGGCCATTATGTCGTCATCGGGTGGAACGCCAGCATCGCCGACACCGATTTCCACCCCATCGAGCCGGCCGAGCGCATCGCCGACGCCATCGCCTGCTCGCCGTTGGGCCAGGGCCAACCGCGCCCGCCGATCGCCCGCCGCCCCGTCATCATCGAAGACGACGTCTGGATCGGCCCCAATGCCACCATTCTCAAGGGCGTGCGGATCGGATGCGGAGCCTGGATCGAGCCCGGCGCACTCGTGACGCGGGACGTGCCGCCGGGTGGCCGCGCCCTGGGCAATCCCGCCGAGATCGTGAGGCCGCCATGACACCCGACCGACGCATCGAAGGCGACTGGTACAACGGTGTCGTGCCGTCGAACGTGCACATCCACGAGTCGGCCTGCATCGAAACCACCTTCAGCTTTCTGCTCTTCCGCAGCACCCGCGAGATCGGCGCGACCTTCGGCGAAGGTTCATCACTCTATCTGGGCAATATGCTCGACGTGGGCCCGAAGGGCCGCGTGGACATCGGCGATTATGTGTTGCTCAACGGTGCCCGGATCATCTGCGACACGCAGATCGAGATCGGCAGCTACTCGCTGATCGCATGGGGCGTGGTCCTGATGGATACGTACCGCCTCTCGGCCCAGCCCGCCGCTCGCCGGCGCGAACTCGAGGCGGCGGCCGGGCGATCCATGCGCTACCTGGAAGGCGACGGATTGAGCCGCCCGATCCGCATCGGATCCAACGTCTGGATCGGCTTCGACAGTTGCGTTCTTCCCGGCGTCACCATCGGAAAAGGAAGCATCGTCGGCGCTCGCAGCGTCGTCACGCAGGATGTGGAACCCTATACCGTCGTCGGCGGCAATCCGCCGCGGCTGATCCGTCGCCTGAGCCCGGGAACAGGAGCTGGCTCGAGTACAGACGTGAGATGTGAGACGTGAGATTTGAGATGCTGAGCGGAGCGAAGTCCCGGCGCGCCGGGGTGAGATGTGAGACACAATCCCGCGGGTAACTATCCAACGTCGCACGTCTCACGTCGAACGTCTAACGTCTAACGTCTCACGTTCCCAGAATCGCCTCCGGCTCATTGGGAGACCCCAAAATGCCCGACAAACCGGACAGTCGAGGTCGCATCGTCGTGACCGGCATCCTCTTCTGGTATCCCCTCGCCGGCGTGACGTATCAGTTCCTGCACTACCTCGTCGGGCTGCGCCGCCTGGGCTACGACGTGTACTACGTCGAAGACTCCGGCCGGATGGTCTACGACCCCACGATCAACAGCCTCACCGTCGATGCCACCAACAACGTCAAGGCCATCGCACCGATCCTCGACGCCCACGGCTTCGAGGGCCGCTGGACGTTCCGCACCGTGTTTGAGGGCGGCCAGTGCTTCGGGATGAGCGAAAGCCGCGTCCTGCAGCTCTACCGCGACGCCGATGCCCTCCTGAACGTCACCGGCGCCCAGGAGATGCGCGACGAGCATCGCGCCTGCCGCCGGCGCATCTATGTCGAATCGGATCCGTTCGCCTGGCAGGTGCGGTACGCCCAGGGCGACCGCGAAGCGGTCTCGCACCTGGAAGCGCACGACACCCACTTCAGCTTCGGCGAGAACATCGGCTCGCCCGACTGTCTCGTACCTCCCGGCCCGTTCCGCTGGCTGCCCACCCGCCAGCCCGTCCTCGTGGACCAATGGGAAAGTCCGCCGCCGGCACGAAATGCGCCGTTCACCACGATCACCACCTGGCACAACAAAGGCAAAACACTCCGCTTCCAGGGCGAGGATTACCACTGGACCAAGGACCGCGAGTTTGAGAAGTTTCTGGACCTGCCCCGGCGCCGCCCGGCCGCCGCTTTCGAGCTCGCCACCACGCTCAATCCGGACACCCACGCCCGCCTCGATGGGCTCGGTTGGAGGATCACCAACTCCGTCGAAATCTCCAACGACCTGCACCGCTACCGCGACTACATCCAGCAGTCGCGCGGCGAATTCACCGTCGCCCGCGATCAGTACGTCCGCCCGCGCACCGGCTGGTTCAGTGACCGCAGCGCCTGCTATCTCGCCGCCGGCCGCCCGGTCATCACCCAGGAAACGGCGTTCAGCAGGTACATCCCGGCGGGCAAGGGCCTCTTCGGCTTTCACACCCTGGAAGATATCCTGGCCGCTGTCGACGACATCGCATCCGACGAAGAGGGCAACGCCCGTGCGGCGCGGGAGATCGCCCATGAGTATTTCGCCGCCGAAAAGGTCCTGGCCAGCCTCATGCGCCGCGCCGGCCTTGACTGAGGGGACGGTTCTTGCCGCTCAAGATCCTCTGCTCCGGTTTTCTCATCCGCTATCCGGTCGGCGGCTTCTCGTGGCACCATCTGCAGTATCTGGTGGGCTTCCAGCGCCTCGGTCACGAGGTCGTCTACCTGGAGGACTTCGGCTGGCACAACTCCTGTTACGACCCGTCGCGCCATGAGATGACCGCCGACTCGTCCTACGGGCGCGCATATCTGGCCGAACTGCTCGCCCCACACGGCCTGCACGACCGCTGGTGCTATCTCGACGAGTCCGGCGCCGCCCACGGCTGGCCGCGCGAACGCCTCGCCCAGTTCTGCCGCGAGTGCGACGTCTACTACAACCTGAGCAACATCAACAACATCCCGGAACTGGAACAATGCCGCCGCCGCGTACTCGTGGATACCGACCCGGTCTTCACGCAGATCAAGGCCCACGGCCTGGGCGGCGCCTTCTCGAGCTACCACCGCCTCTTCACCTACGGCGAAAACGTCCACCGCAACGCCTGTACGATGCCCAAGGGCGGTGCGCGATGGCTGCCGACGCGCCAGCCGGTGGTGCTGGATCTGTGGTCGCCGGTCCCGGTCGAACCCTCCGCCCCGTTCACAACGGTGATGAACTGGTCCGCCTACGGCGAGCATGAGTACGGAGGGCGCGTCTATGGCCAGAAGGACCGCGAGTTCGAGCCGTATTTCGATTTTCCCCGGAAAACCGGAGAACCCATGGAGCTCGCCCTCCATGCGCCGGCATCCATCCGCGAGCGCTTGCGCAGCGGCGGTTGGCGTATCGCCGATCCGATGCAGGTCGCCCGCACGCCGGACAGCTACCAGGAATACCTCCGAAGATCGCGCGGAGAGTTCTCCGTCGCCAAACACGGATACGTGACGACGCGATGCGGTTGGTTCAGTGATCGCAGCAGCGGCTATCTCGCGTCCGGCCGTCCCGTCATCCTCCAGGACACCGGATTTGGCGACCATCTGCCCACAGGCAGGGGCCTGCTCGCATTCCGCACGCCGGACGAAGCCGCCGCCGCCGTCCGGGAGGTCTGCTCGAATGGCGAGGGGCACAGCCGGGCGGCCCGAGCGATCGCCGAGGAATGTTTCGACTCGAATCGTGTGCTGACCGATCTTCTGGAAAGGTCCATGGATTAGTTGCCACAGCAGGGCCTGTGTATGCGGATCATTTTCGCCGGCAGCATCGGACGCTTCCCCGTGGGAGGCCACGCATGGGTCGACATGCAGTACCTCCTCGGTCTCCGCGCACTCGGCCACGACGTGCTCTACCTCGAAGAATGCGGCGAAGAGTCGTGGGTCTACAACTGGCACACCCAGGAGATGACCGATCTTCTGGAATACCCCACCCAGTATGTGCACGCCTGCCTGGAGCCCATCGGCTTCGGCGATCGATGGATCTACCGCGCCGGTCCGCATGCCCGGGGCATGCCCGTCGAAGACTTCCACGACGCCTGCCGCAACGCAGACCTCATGCTCATCCGGGCCATTGGCATCCCCCTCTGGCGTAGCGAATACGACTCCCCCCGCCGCCGCGCCTTCATCGACATGGACCCCGCCTTCACCCAGATCCACCTCGCCAACGGCAGGCGCGACCTCGTTCAAACCGTCGAGCGATGCGACCGCCTGTTCACCATCGGCCAGCGGCTCGGCGCCCCCGATTGCCCGGTGCCTCTGGCTGGCCGCGAATGGCTCAAGACCGTCCCGCCGGTCTATCTCCCCGCATGGCCGCCGGCCTCCTGCGATGCGGGCCGCTTCACCGCGATCATGCAATGGAAGAGCTACCGCGAGGTCGCATACGCCGGACAGCGCTACGGCAACAAAGACCGGGAATTCCCCCATCTCCTCGATCTCCCCCGGCACACCGGCATCCAGTTCGAGCTTGCTCTGACCGGCGCCGCTCCGCCGGCGTTTGAGTCGAACGGCTGGCACGTGACGGAGGGCTGGCGGGCATCCGAAACTCCGGATGCCTACCGCACTTACATCCAGCAATCCCTCGCCGAGTTCGGCGTCGCCAAACACGGCTACGTGGCCACCCGCTGCGGCTGGTTCAGCGACCGCTCCGTCTGTTATCTGGCCTCCGGCCGGCCGGCGCTCCTGCAGGATACCGGCCTGTCCGACTGGCTGCCCACCGGTCAGGGTGTCGTGACCTTCCGCGACGTACACGAGGCCGCCTGCGGCGCCGAAGCCATCGTCAGCGACTACCCGCAGCATCGACGCACGGCACTCCATCTGGCCGAGCAGTTCTTCGACAGCGGCCGGGTGCTGCCGACCCTGCTCGAACGGTCGACCGGCTGATCTGTTCGCCCGCCGGATACCGCACTCCTATCCTTCTCCCCAAGGATTCGCGGGAGCATCGGCCGATTTCCCGGACCCCGCCGACCGGTCCGCAGAACCCGCAGGAATTGCCAGACCCCTCACAACGGATGGGCAAGAAGGCTTGCTATTGCGGCAAAAGCGGTATAATATGATCCTTCAGGGCTGGAGACGACGAATGCACACCCATCCGGCGTCAAGCCGGGAGGGCTTCCCTCTTCCTGCAGTAGCGGCCGGTTTTTTGTGATACCTCCGTTCCCTTAGCCGCAAGAGGATTGTTCCCTCACCAGCCCCGATCGGCGGCGCGCGGAGACTTCCTGTCCCGCTCGGCGGGCGCATGGCCGAAAACAGTCGCTCGCGCTGCGTGAACCGGCCGGCGGCAGTGAAGTCGGGCAACCCTGTGCGCGGTTCAGACGCCCAGGGCTGCCTCGTGATCCATCCCCCAGGAGGAGGACGAAGTTCATGAGATGGCTTGACGGGCTTATCTGCTTCATGGGTGCGTGGCTGATCCTCCACGCGGCCGCATCGGCCGCCTGCATCAGCGACACGGACGGCGACGGCGTCTGCGACAACGTCGACGTCTGCCCCAATACCATTCCCGGCGCCACGGTCGATTCGACCGGCTGCCCTCCCGTCATCCGAGGTGATTACGACCGCGACGGCGACGTGGACCCCGGCGACCTCGAGATCATGGCGGCCTGCCACTCCGGACCGGGCATTCCCGCCGCACCTGCCTGCCTGGCCGGCGACTTCGACTTCGACCTGGATATCGATGTCGATCTGGACGATTTCGGCGCCTTTCAGAGGTGCTTCAGCGGGGCCGACCATCCGGCAAAGCCGAACTGCGCGACCCACCTGGCCTACATCGTCAACGGGTGTCTGCAGATCGTCGGCACGGCCGCGAGCACAGAGCTGGCCCTCCGGCTTCAATCGGGGACACCGACGATTCTCCAGATCGATGTCGGAAACAACGGCTCGGCCGACTTCAGCTTCAACCGGAGTCAGTTCAACTGCATCGTGGTCAAAGCAGGCGGAGGCGACGACGTCGTCCAGATTGATGAGGTCAACGGCGTCTTCACCGACACGGAGCTGACGACGATTCTCGGAGGAAACGGCAACGACAGCCTGTTCGGCGGCAGCGGCCCGGAGACGTTCATCGGCGGCGACGGGGCCGATTCCGTCTTCATGGGAAGCGGCAACGACACCTTCATCTGGAACCCCGGCGACGACACCGACCTCGTGGAAGGCAGCGGCGACCACGACACCGTCGAGGTCAACGGCGCAGACGGCGTTGAGCAATTCACGGTGACCGCCAACGGAACCCGCGTCCGCTTCGACCGGCTCAGCCCCGCACCCTTCTCCCTCGACATCGGCACCTGCGAGGAGCTGGTGCTCTCCGCCAACGGCGGCAACGACAGCCTTGCCTGCACCGGCAATCTGGCCCCGTTGATTCACATCACGGCCGATGGCGGCGCCGGCGACGATACCCTCCTGGGCAGCAACGGCAACGATTTCCTCAATGGCGGCGACAACAACGACTTCATCGACGGCCAGCAGGGCTCCGACACCGTGTTCATGGGCGCCGGCGACGACGTTTTTCAATGGGACCCCGGCGACGGCAGCGATACGGTCGAAGGGCAGGACGGCGATGACATCGTGCTTTTCAATGGATCGGGCGGTGCCGAGATCTTCGCATTCTCGGCCAATGGTCAGCGCCTGCTCTTTACCCGCAACCTCGGCACCGTCGTGATGGACGCCGACGGCGTTGAACAGTTCGATCTCCGCGCGCTTGGCAACACCGACACCATCACGGTGAACGATCTGCTGGGAACCAGCGTGGCGCAGGTGAACGTCGACCTCTCGTTAACCATCGGGGGCAACGCCGGCGATGCGGCGGCCGACACCCTCATCGTCAATGGCAGCGGCGGCGATGACGTCATCGACGTGATCGGCGCCGGCGCCGCCTTCTCCGTGACCGGACTGCAGGCCCAGATCAATGTCACCAACTCCGAGGGCGCCAGCGACGCCCTCGTCATCAACGCCCTGGGCGGCGCCGATGACGTGACTGCGACCACGCTCCCCGCCGGCGTCGTCAAACTGACCATGGACGGCGGCTCCGAGGATGACGTGCTCTTCGGCTCGCAGGGCAACGACGTGTTCCTCGGCGGGGATGGGGATGACTTCATCTTCGGCGACAACGGCAGCGACGTCGCCCTCATGGGCAGCGGCAATGACGTCTTTCAGTGGGACCCCGGTGATGGGAACGATACGCTCGAAGGTCAGGGCGACAGCGACACGATGCTGTTCTTCGGTTCCAACTCCGCCGAGAACGTGGACATCGTCCCCAACGGCGGGCGCGTTCTCTTCGTCCGCAACGTGGGCAACGTCACCATGGACCTCAATGACGTCGAGACGATCGATTTCCGCGCCCTGGGCGCCGCCGACAATATCGTCGTCGGCGATCTGAGCGGGACCGATGTGACGAAGATCGACCTCGACCTGCGCGGGCCCAACGGCGGCGGCGACGCAGCGGCGGACACGGTCACGGTCTCGGGCACCAACGGCGCCGATGTCTTCGGCGCTGCGGGGGATGCGGCCGGGATCATCGTCTTCGGGCTTCAGGCCACGATCAATATCTTCTTTCAGGAGCAGGCCAACGACCGCCTGACGCTCAACGCGCTGGGCGAGGATGATGTCGTCGACGCGACATCCCTCGAAGCCAACGGCATCCAGCTCACCATGAACGGCGGACTCGGCGACGACGTCTTCCTCGGCAGCGAAGGCAACGACCTGATCAACGGCGGCGACGGCAACGACGTGGCCTTTATGGGCGCCGGCGATGACACCTTCACCTGGAATCCCGGCGACGACAACGACACTCTCGAAGGCCAGGCCGGCCTCGATCGCCTCCTCTTCAACGGCGCCAATGTCGCCGAGAACATGAGCCTCTTTCCCAACGGCGGGCGCGTGATTTTCTTCCGTGATGTCGCCAGCGTCACGATGGACCTGAACGATGTCGAAACATTCGAGCTCAATACCCTGGGCGGCGCCGACACGATCACGGTAAACGATCTGACCGGCACGGACCTGACCAGCATCAACCTGGATCTGGCTTCGACGGTCGGCGGAACCACCACCGACGGCGCCGTCGACACGATCAGGATGAACGGCACGAACGGCGACGACATCATCACCGCGACCTTTCCGGTCGCCGGCCAGGTGCTCGTCAACGGCCTGTCGGCGACGCTGCTCGTCGAGCATTTCGACAGCGCCCTGGACGCCCTCATCGTCCAGGGTCTCGCCGGCCACGACGTGATCGACGGCTCCGCGATCGGCGCGGGCGGCCCGCTGCTGACCCTCGACGGCGGTCCGGGTGATGACGTCCTCCTCGGCAGCGCAGGAGCCGATTCACTGCTGGGCGGAGACAACGATGACGTTCTGCTGGGCAACCTGGGTATCGATACGCTCGACGGAGGTACCGGAGAAAACATCGCGATTCAGGATGGGGGCAATGTCACGACCGGCATCGTGTCCATCTTCGGCGACGACACACCCAACACCATCACCATCAGCCGCGATGGCGGCGGAAACCTCCTCTCCAACGGCGTGCCGATCCCGGGAGCGACGATCGTCAACACGTTTCTGATCCGCGTATTCGGGCGGGGCGGCAATGACGTGATCACGCTCGACGAGACGCAGGGGGCGTTGCCCGCAGCCGCGCTCTACGGCGGCGCCGGCGACGACGCCATCACCGGCGGAGCGGGCGGTGACCTGATCTTCGGCGGCATCGACAACGACGATCTGCTCAGCAAAGGAGGCTTCGATTGGCTCTTCGGGGGCGCGGGGGATGATACGCTGACCGGCGGCGACGCAGATGATCAGGTGTTCGCGGAAGCAGGCCACGACACCTTCGTCTGGAACCCCGGCGATGACACCGACCTCAACGAAGGCGGCAGCGGCATCGACCTCGTCATCGTCAATGGCGGCAACGGCGACGAGCAATTCACCGTTACGGCCAACGGAACCCGCGTCCGCTTCGACCGGGTCAATCCGGCACCATTCGCCCTCGACATCGGCACCTGCGAAAACCTGGTGCTCAATGCCAACGGCGGCAACGACAGCCTCGCCTGCACCGGCAATCTGGCCGCGTTGATTCACATCACGGCCGATGGCGGAGCCGGCGACGATACCCTCCTGGGCAGCAACGGTGACGATTCTTTGATGGGCGGCGACAACAACGACTTCATCGACGGACAGCAGGGACTCGACACTGTGTTCATGGGCGCCGGTAACGACGTGTTCCAGTGGGATCCGGGCGACGGCAACGACACCATCGAAGGCCAGGACGGCCATGACATCATCCTGTTCAACGGATCGGGCGGTGCTGAGATCTTTGCATTCTCGGCCAACGGCCAGCGGCTGCTCTTCACCCGGAACTTCGGGAACATCGTCATGGACGCCGGCGGCGTCGAGCAGTTCGATCTTCGCACCCTGGGCAACACCGATGCCGTCACGGTGAATAGCCTGGCCGGCACGGTCCTGACGCAGGTCAACATCGATCTTGCCGGGACCTTCGGCGGCTCTACCAGCGATGGCCTCGCGGATGCCATCACGGTCAACGGCACCTCCGCGCCCGACACGGTGAACGTCACCGCGAATGCGGGCACCGTGACCGTCGCCGGCCTGGCCGCTCAGGTGAACATCACGCACACCGATGCCACCCTCGACTCCCTGACCGTCAACGGCCTCGGCGGCGCCGATAGCTTCACTCAGGGCCCCGGCGTCGCCGCGCTGATCGTGCTGACCCTCAATCAATAGCCTCGGGTCTGGCGATTCTCTCGGGCGGGGCCGCCGTTTGTGGTGCGGGCGTCTCGCCTGCACGTGCCGTCGAACGGCTGCATCACAGATCTGCCTCCACTTCCCGAAATCATTGCCGGACCCATGGCCTCCGGCCCACGCTCCCGCGTGGACATGGCGCACCCGCGGCGTATCATCATGACCTCCTGTGTGTGCCGGCACGTCCGGCCGGAAAGGACCCGCACCATGATTCGCTTCTATTCGGCTCCATGGCTGAAAACCACGCTGCTCTCCGCCGCCGCCCTCGCTGCGGCCGCAACGACGGGCTGCCACCGCAGCGTCATGACCTCCGGCAACGTCCGCGCCATCTGGGTCACCCGCGGCGATTACCGCACCGCCGACGATGTCCGCACCATCATGGAGAACTGCAGCCAGGGCGGCTTCAACGTCGTCGTGTTCCAGGTCCGCGGCAACGGCACCGTCTTCTATCCCTCAAAACTCGAACCCTGGGCCGAGCAGTTCGACTACCAGTCGCCCGGCTTCGACCCCCTCGACCTTGCCTGCCGCGAAGCCCGTCAGCACAAGCTCGAGCTCCACGCCTGGGTCAACGTCATGCCCGCCTGGCGCGGCACCCGACCGCCCTCAAATCCCGACCAACTCTACCACAGGCATCCCGAGTGGTTCTGGTACGACCAGCACGGCAACCGCCAGCCGCTCACCTCCTTCTACGTCAGCCTCAACCCCTGCCTGCCCGAGGTCCGCGATTACATCGTCGACGTGTTCCACGAAATCGTCGCCGGCTACCCCGTCGACGGCCTGCACATGGATTACATCCGCTTCCCCAGCGAGCCGCCCGCGATTCCCCGCGGCTCCGACATCGATTACCCCCGCGATCCCAAGACCCTCGCTTTGTACAAGCAGGCGACCGGTCTGAGCCCCGACGACGACAAGGCAGCCTGGAACCGGTGGCGCACCGATCAGGTGACGCAGCTCGTCGCCGATATCCGTTCGATGATGCGCCAGACCCGGCCCCCGGCCGCGTTGTCCGCGTCAGTCGGAGCCGAATACGAGGACAGCCTGCGGTATTTCCGCGACGATCGGCGATGGGTGAACGAAGGGCTCATCGATGCGGCATTTCCGATGAACTACAAGTCCGATCTGGCCGCCTTCGACGAGGGCCTCTCCGGCTGGCTCCCGCTCCGCTCGACGACCACCGTCATCCCCGGCCTGTGGTTTGCCCCCCGGCTCGACACGGGCACCGGCATTGAGGTGGCACGCCAACAGATCCGCTCCGCACTGGAAAAAACTGGCAATTTCTGTGTATTCAGCTATGCCGCCCTGTTCGACGTGCGCGACAACCGCGACCGCTTCGGCGAAGAGAATGCCCCCGCCGCCCGCGCCCAGGAGGCCCGCCAGCGCCGCCAGGCCCGCCGGGACGCCCTCCTGCCCGTCACCCGGCTCACGCCGCCGCCCCCGCCCACTTGAACGAAAGCTTCCTGGCGCATCTGAGCCCTTCGCCGGCAGACGGCTGAATCGTACCGCATGGCGCTTCTCAGGGGCTTGTCAGACCGTGGCCATATCGCGACGACGGAAGACCACTCCGCCGCTCAGCCACAGCGAGAGTCCCACCGCCAGAAGGACGACGATGTCGCGGACCGGCCAGAGCCCGCTGCGCAGGATCGCCAGCGGTCGGTAGTACTGAAGAATACTGAGGAAAGAAACCCGATCGGCTGGCTTCCAGAACTGTGCCAGGTAATTCAGCAGGAAGGACGCCAGCACGACCGCCAGCGCCGCTCCGACCGCGCGGCCCCGACGATCGCACGTCGCCGATGCAAACCACACCATACCCCCCACCGCGAACGAGAGGCAAAGCAGATTCGCAGCCAGAATGCCCACTCTCCAGGCGTCAATCATCGTGCCCTGCCCGAGCATGCGCAGCCCGAGACTGTTCCCCGCTGCCCCCAGCAGGACAATCGCGAGCGTGGAGCCCACCCACACCAGCCCTTCACTCCGGTAGATCTCCCCGCGCGACACCGGCAGCCCCAGCAGCACATCGATCGTGCCGCGGTCCACCTCGCCGGCGGGCACCCGAGTGCAATGGACAATTGCATGACCCCACAGCAGCGCCAGGGCCACCGGATGCACCCAGGGGAGCGAGAGGAGAAGCTCTGGCCCGACCTGATCCGCCACTTCTGCACCCACGAGCCCGCGCAGAACAGGTTTCACAAACGAGACCTGCGTCCAGATAAACGAGAGCTGGTCTCGAAAGTCCATCAGAACATAGCTCAGAACTGATTCGGCGACTGCCAACGCCGTCGCGAAACACAGTGTCCCTGGCCAGGACTCTCGAAACGCTTTGGCGATCAGCCCGCGGTTCATGTCGACCCTTCCTGCTCGTAATACGTGCGGAACAGGCTCTCGAGGTCCGGCTGACCGATGCTGAGATCCTTGATCGGCATCATCGCGCACCATCGCACCAGTTCCGTCACCGGTCCAGCGAGCGTGCACGTCCAGGTCCGCGCGTCGCGCGTCTCGAGCTCCAGGAAAGGCGGAGGTGAGCCGGCAGCAGCCGCGCCGTCTCCCCATCGCACGATCACCTGACGCGATGAGCGACTGCGCAGCTCGTCCAGGCTCGCGGCCGCAACCAGCCGGCCATCCCGCAGGATGGCGATCCGGTCGCAAAGCTGCTCCACCTCGCTCAGCGTGTGACTCGAAAAGAAAATCGTATGTCCCTGTCCCGCCAGCGCGTGCAGATGCTGCCGAAGGTGCTCCTGCATCAGCGGGTCCAGCGATGCCGTCGGCTCATCCAGCACCAGCAGCCGCG
>CAZQEN010000149.1:0-825 GCA_964591605.1 uncultured Planctomycetales bacterium | reverse complement strand
CGGTGGGCCAGTGCCAGAATCAGACCGAGCTTCTGCCGCATCCCGCGCGACAGCTTCCGCACCTTCACGGACAGGTCCAGTCCGAACCGCTCGGCCAGCTCGCGTCCCTCGCCCAGCAGGTCCCTGCGCCGAATGGCCCCAAACAGCCGAAGCCCGTCAAACCCATTCATCCAAGGGTAAAGCCGCAGGTCGCCCGGCAGATACCCCACCTCGGCCTTGATTCGACTCGAGTCCCGCCAGCAGTCCAGTCCCCAGATACTCGCCCGCCCTTCCGTGGGCCGCAGAAAGCCGAGCAGCACGCGGATCGCGGTGGTCTTGCCCGCTCCGTTGGGGCCGAGGAAGCCGAACAAAGACCCTTCAGGCACGGCCAGGCAGATCCGCTCGACACCCACACGCCTTCCGTACCGCCGCGTCAGGGATTCGGTGAGAATCACATGCACGCCAGGCTCCTGGCTGCTGACATGAAGGCATTCCAGAGCTGCATGACAATCGCAGGTTATATCGCACGAGCGACAGATTGATCGCCCCGGCCCCGCTCAAACCCGGCGCCCCGCACGCTCCATTTCCAGCAGCCGCCGCTGCTCCGCCGCGGCCGCCTCCTGATCGGCGATCTTCCGCCGCTCGAGTTCATCGCCCGGATCGAGCCGCGGCGCCCATGCGAACGTCTTGTGCTCCCACGTCAGCCGGGCCCCGTCGCAGGTGAACACGGTGTAACCCGGTTCCGAGCCCACCCAGCTCCCCCCCCCCCCCCCCCCCCCCCCCCCCCCCCGCCGCGGGTTCCACACCGCGGGGTTGCAGTACAACGAGGTGTGATGGGGGTGTACC
>CAZQEN010000148.1:0-17196 GCA_964591605.1 uncultured Planctomycetales bacterium | reverse complement strand
AGACTGCTACCGAGGCGTACCGACAACTCCTCGGGCGGATCTCGCATCCGCTGGTTCTCTGAACCTTTGCGTGACGCACAACGAACCCAAGCTTACCCATCTTCACACTCAACCGCACCCTTCTGTGCACCAACGACCTCTTCTCTGCGCCCTCTGCGTCTCAGCGGGTCCCTCCCTCACCACCAGGCCCGCCGACTCCGTCCGCAATCCCCCATGCCCAGCCCCCGCCCTGCACGCTGGACAGACCGACCGCAACTCCCGACACTGCACGCCGGCTATCGCGCGTCCGCCCGTCGAGCGCGTGGACCGACCAGATCGGAGCCTGCTGATGAAGCCCTTTTTGTCAATTCTTCTTGGCCACTGGAGCATGCTTGTGCCCGCCCTGATGATGACCGCGTCCGCCGCCGCGGACTCCGCCCCCTCGCTCGAAGCCGGCTTCCGCGAGCCCCCGCCCGCCTCGCGCGTCCGCGCCTATTGGTGGTGGCTCAACGGAAACGTCGACAAGGCCGCCATCACCCGCGACCTCGAGGAGATGGCCGCCAAAGGCTGGGGCGGCGCCCTCATCTGCGACGCCGGCGGCGCTCAGCAGACACCCGACGACGGCAACTCCCCCGTCCCCCACGGCCCGACGTTTTTCACGCCGCCGTGGCGCGAGCTCTACAAACACGCCCTGCGCGAGGCCGACCGCCTGGGCCTGATCATGAGCCTCAACATCCAGAGCGGCTGGAACCTCGGCGGACCCATGATCCAGGCCAAGGATGCCCCCAAACGCCTCGTCTGGTCCGAAACGCGCCTCACCGGACCCGCCAGACCCGCAAAGCCTCTCGAAGAGCCCAAGCGGCACCCCGAGTTCTATCGCGACGTGGCCGTGCTGGCCTACCCCATCCGGCCGGGCCGTCCGGCCCGCGAGCCGCTCAAAAACTGGCGGCTCAAGATCATGGAGGCCAGCCTCGGCCGCTCCTCGCCGCCGACGACCCCGCTCTTCGAGGAACTCCCCGCCCGCCCCGGCGGAGAAGATCTCAAGACCGCGGACGTCCTCGACCTGACCGCCCACCTCCGGCCCGACGGCACGCTCGACTGGCAGGCCCCCGCCGGCGAATGGGAGATCCTGCGCATCGGCTGCACCGTCAACGAGCACCCGCGCGTCATGTTCAACAGCGAGGGCTGGGACGGATACGCCCTCGACACCTTCGACGCCGACATCCTCCGCTCCTACTGGCAGCAGGTGGTCGAGCCGCTGATCGCCGACGCCGGCCCGCTCGCCGGGCGAACGCTCCAGTACCTGCACACCGACAGTTGGGAAATCGAGATGGCCAACTGGACCCCCACCTTCCGTGAGGAGTTCCGGCGCCGCCGCGGCTATGACCTGCTGGCGTACCTGCCCGTCATCGCCGGCCGCATCGTCGAGAGCCGCGACGTCAGCAACCGCTTCCTGCACGACTTCCGCAAAACCATGGGCGACCTGGCCGTCGACAACCACTTCCGTGTTTTCGCCGCGCTCGCCGAGCAGCACGGCCTCCAGATCCACCCCGAATCCGGCGGGCCGCACGCCCTGCCCATCGACTCGCTCCGCTGCCTGGGCGTCAACCACGCCCCCATGTCCGAGTTCTGGGCCCGCTCCTGGAAGCACCGCGTCGCCGACACCGATCGCTTCTTCGTCAAGCAGCCGGCCTCGGCCGCACACACCTGCGGCCGCAAACTGGTTGTTGCAGAGGGTTTAACCACTGTCGGCCCGCACTGGCAGGAGACGCTCTGGGACAACTTGAAACCCACGTTCGATCAGGCCTGCTGCGAGGGCTTCAACATGCTCATGTGGCACGCCTTCACCTGCTCGCCGGCCAGCATGGGCGTCCCCGGCCAGCAGTATTTCGCCGGCACGCACATGGACCCGCAGGTCACGTGGTGGTCGCGCTCCGGACCTTTCATCGCGTACCTGAACCGCCTGCAGTTCATGCTGCAGCAGGGCCTCTTCGTGGCGGACGTGGTCTATTACTACGGTGACCACGTGCCGAACTATGCCCAGCTCAAAGCCTCCGATCCGGCCCGTATCCTCCCCGGCTACGACTACGACGTCGCCACCGAAGAAGTCGTCCTCACGCGCATGTCTGTTCAGGACGGCCGCATCGTCCTGCCCGACGGCATGAGCTACCGCGTGCTCGTGCTGGCCAACTACCCGTCGATCTCGCTGCCCGTGCTGCGAAAGGTCAAAGAACTCGTGTCCGCGGGCGCGACGGTCATCGGCCAGCCACCAAAAGCCGCGGCCAGCCTGCAGGACTATCCGGAGTGCGATCGCGAGTTCGCCGCGCTCGTCCGCGAGCTCTGGGGCAGCCGCGAACCCGGTCAGATGGGCGAGAATCGTGTCGGCACGGGTCGCGTGATCTGGGGCAGGACTGCCCGTGACGTCCTGAAAGCCGACGGCATCGACGCCGACTTCGATTTCGAGGCGGTGCAATTGCCCGCCGGCTCGAAAGCCGCGACACAACCGGCGCCAACGCTCGACTACATCCACCGCCGCGACGGCCAGATCGATATCTACTTCGTCGCCAACCGCACGGAGCTCGCCATCACGACGAACGCATCGTTCCGCGTCACGGGCAAACACCCGGAGCTCTGGGACCCCCTCACCGGCCGCATCCGCCGGTTGAACAGCTTCGTGCCCGGCGACCGCTTCACCCGCATTCCGCTGGAATTCACCCCCTACCTTTCGTGGTTCGTCGTATTCCGCGCTCCCGCCGCCGACCCGATCCCCGGCCAGCCCAATTTCACCTCGTACCAGATGGCCTCACCGCTCACCGGCCCGTGGACCGTCCACTTCGACCCGCAGTGGGGCGGACCCGAAAGCGCCGATTTCCCCGAACTCGTGAGCTGGACGAAACGTCCGGAAGATGGCATCCGCTTCTACTCCGGCACCGCCACCTACCGCAAAACGTTCGACCGCCCGGCCGGTTTGAAACCCGACGCCCGCGTCTTTCTCAACCTCGGCCATCTGCGCGAGCTCGCGGAAGTCCGTCTCAACGGCAAGAACCTCGGCATCCTCTGGGCACCCCCCTTCCGCGTCGAGATCACCGACGCGCTTCAACCGGCCGGCAACAGGCTCGAAGTGGACATCGTCAACTTCTGGCCCAACCGCCTCATCGGCGACGCCTCGCTCCCCCCCGACCAGCGCCGCACGAAAACCAACATCGGCCAGCTCACGAAAGACCGCCCGCTCATGGAATCCGGCCTCCTCGGCCCCGTCACCCTGGAATCAGCCCGCCCGCAGCATCCTTAGAGCTAAAAAACGGTCAATGGAGCTTGTTCGCCTGTGCCCCCCCGGGACTGGGCTCGCGCGTCGCCCTTTCACGCCGGCCGCACACAACCTCGCTCCCCACCCGCCCTTCGACATTCGGACTTCGTCATTCATTCGTCATTCTGGTTTCGTGATTCCTCATTCTCTCCCCTGCCGGCCCGAGAATCGCCTCTCGTGCCCCATCTCAGGGCCATCCCTTCCCGCGATTCACGCCCCGAACCCCTGCCTCGACCCCGATTCCCGCCCGAACCACCGCCAGAATGCCCCGAAACAACGCTAACGCCCGCCATCCTGGTGCGTTCTATAGAATGGGGAGGCTGCAGGACGGCCACCCACGGGGTGAGATCCTGCGCCGGGCCGGCTTCGAGGAGTCGAAGCCTTGAACCACGCCGCTCGCCGTGCCGTGACGCTGGCGGCCCTCTGGGCCCTTGCCCAGAGCACCCCCGCCTCGCTCGCCCAGTACCAGGTCCGCTCCGCGCCCCGGAACCCGCCCCAGCCGGCCAGGCTCACCACCCGCCCGGCCATCCCCCCGCAGCGCAACCCGCGGGCCAAA
The DNA here is from genome assembly GCA_964591605.1 of uncultured Planctomycetales bacterium. GTDB lineage: Bacteria > Planctomycetota > Phycisphaerae > UBA1845 > PWPN01 > CAYLLT01. The sequence goes on along the minus strand of CAZQEN010000148.1, from coordinate 13,354 downwards.
CCCGAAAACCTCCACCAGCTCCTGTACTTCAAGCCCAAAGCCACACTGGCCCAGGTCGAGCCCTTCATCGCCGGAGACCCCAGCCGCAGCGACTGGCCCGACGGCCGCGACGACCCTCTCCTGATGGTCGCGATCCGACGAGGCCGCGAAGACATCGCCCGCGTGCTCATCGAGCGTGGCGCCGACGTCAACTGGAGCCCGCCGTACGACCGCAACTGGTCCCCGCTCGCCCAGGCCTGCGATCGCGCAGCCAGCCTGGACTTCGTCCAGTACCTGATCGCAAAGGGCGCCCGGCTCAACCCCGGCGTCAAGGAAGGATGGACCCTTCTTCACTCCACCGCCAGCGGCGGCAGCGTCGACATCGCCCGATTCCTCATCGGGAAAGGCTTCACCGTCCAGGCGGCCCATCACCGCTACGGCACGCCCCTGGATGTGGCGGTCGACACCGAAAGGTTCGACATGGCGCGCTTCCTCATCGAGCAGGGCGCGCCGGTCAATCATCGCGACAGCATCGGCCGCACGCCCCTGCACCGCGCAGCCCGACTCAAGGACCCGAAGCTCACCGGGCTGCTCATCACCAAGGGCGCCGATGTCAACGCACGCGACAAGTACAACCGCACCCCGCTCTCACTGGCCGCGGACGCCGACTTCAAGGAAGTCGTCGCCCTCCTCCAGCGCCACGGGGCTCGGGAGTGATCCCATGAAAGCGCTCAGCCGCCACCTGTCGCGGACCCCGCAGCGCCAGCGAGCCGGTAGAGCCCGAAGCGTAAGCGAGGGGTTTGCCACGCCGACCCCCGGACGCCGGCAATCACACACCGCAGGCACCGCCACACCCCCACTCTTCGCGAGCGCAGCGAGCGAGAGGAGCCCGAAGCACCAGCGAAGGGTTTACCGACCCGCCTCACCATCTGCGAGGTGTTCAGCAGCCGCCTGCCGGCCGGAGCGACGGCCATGTTCAATCCAACGAAGCATCATGACTCACTCTGCCGGGATACCAACATGATTTCTCGTAAACCCAAATCCCGTTCCGGTCGCGCCTTTACCCTCATCGAAATCCTCGTCGTCATCGGCATCATCAGCCTGCTGCTCGCGATCATGCTCCCCAGCCTCGCCCGCGCCCGCGACCAGGCCCGGCGGATCAAGGTCCGCGCCCTCATCCGGGCCGTCGATGCCGGACTCGAGCTCTTCCACAACGACTTCGGCCACTACCCGAGCTCAGACATCGGCAACGACTCGATCAAGGACTATCCCGGCGCGAATCCCGACAACGACGGCATGTGGGGCGCCCACTGGCTCGCCCGCGCCCTCTGGGGCCCCGACGGCCAGGGCGTCGACGTGGGCGGCGTCCTTTCAGAGAATCCGTACCACTATTACCCCAAGCCCGAATTCACCATGGATCAGGTCCGCGAGATGCCGCGCGTCGGCCCGTATATCGAAGGATTGAAGGTGCGCAAGGACAACGACCCGACCTGGGGCGAAGGCGACCGGCATCCGCCCGCCGGCCGGCCGTTCGTCATCGACGATGCCTACGAGTTCCCGCTCCTCTACTACGCCGCTTCACCGCGCAGGCCCAAACCCTTCAGCGCCGGCGGCGACGACGCAGTGTATTGCCTCTGGGACAACTTCGGCCTCACCGGCATCGAGGACGACTACGGCCCGCGCGGCTTCTGGGACTTCGCCCGCACCGGCCGCAACCTCGGCTGTCACCCCATCGGCGAATTCGGGAGCCTGGTCCCCGGTCGGGTCAACAACCCGGCCCGCTGCGCCGGCTTCGGCAGGACCTTCGTCGGCATGCTCCACGAGGAGAACGTTCTCCGGGCGGCCGGCGTCGTCCGGCCGGTCAACCCCGAGCGATTCGTCGTTATCCATCCCGGCGCCGACGCCATCTGGGGAACCGACGACGACATCGCGAACTTTGAATAGGCGATCTACAGGCAGTTTGGATCTGCTGGCTGGTTTTGGCCACTAAAACAGCGCTGCAGGATGGCAAAGTCACCCTGGTCGGCGTCGCCGTCCCCGTCCAGGTCGGCGTCCGCGCAGCCGCCCTCGCCCACCGGAACGTTGGCCCCGCCCGCGCAGCTCTCGAAGTGCGCCAGGTCGGCTTCGCAGTCGACGTCTCCGTCGCGGTCAAAGTCCCCCGGCACAGCCGGCGGACAGCCCTGCGCGTCAACGCCGCACCCCGCCACCGTGTTCAGGCAGGTATCCGGAGGGCAGGTGTTTGCAGGATACCCCGCGTCGCCGTATCCGTCCGCGTCGGTGTCCGTGCACGCATCGCACGCATCCCCCGCCGCGTCGCCGTCCGCATCAGTCTGGTCCGGGTTGGCCGCCAGCGGGCAGTTGTCCTGATCGTCCTCCACCCCGTCTCCATCCGCGTCACCCGTCGCCAGCACCGCCTGGTAGGCATTGACGAAACCCCACCCGTACGTCGTGTCGTAGCCCGGCCCGCCCAGGTCCGTGCACGTCTGCTGCAGAATGCCCTCCACCTGGTCCGCACTCAGCGCGGGGTTTCGCGAAAGCACCAGCGCGGCAACGCCCGCGGCGTATGGAGCGGCGAACGACGTGCCCCAGACGTTCCCGTAGTCACCGCTGTAGTATCCGGCCGGGCCGGTGCGGTCGGTCGCATAGATCGTGTCGCCCGGCGCGACGAAGGCCAGGCCGGCCCCGTAGTTGCTGAAGTAGGCCCGGGCCCCCGCCCGGTTCAGCGCGCCCACCGCGTTCACCTCGGGCAGGCTCGCCGGGTAGGTCAGGGCCGACGAGTTGGTGTTGCCGGCGCTGGCGAAGTGAACCATGCCCGCGCTGCGCAGCTCCGCATACTTCTGCGCAATGGCGCTGGAGGTGAAGCCGTAACCATTGCTGTTGTTGGTGACGCGGGCGCCGATCGACTGCGCCCAGGCCAGGCTCTCGACCGTCCAGCTCACCTGGCTCGTCCACGAGTTGTCGCACGCCGCCTTGCTGATGAACGTCCGCGCGGAGGCGACCCGGCATCCGGGAGCCACCCCGACCGTCCCCACGCCGTTGTTCATCAGGGCGCTCACGCAGCCCGCGACGGCCGTCCCGTGCCTGTCGCAACTGTTCACCGGCCCGCCGTCGCCTCCGTCGCTGGTCGTGTCGATGCCCGCGATCGCGTGGAGATCCGGATGGTTCTGCTGGACCCCGGTATCCAGCACCACCACGATGATCGACGGGCTCCCCGTCGTGATGTCCCACGCCTCGGGCGCGTCCAGGTCGGCGTCGGGCGCGCCGCCGTTCTGGCCCGTGTTGTGCAGGCCCCAGCACTGGCCGAAACCCGGATCCTCGGGCATGAGGTCGGCGCGGCCCGTGAAGATCATGTCCGGCTCGGCAAAGCGCACCTCGCCGCGCCGGGCGAGCCGGTTGGCCGCGGCCAGCACGATCAGACCGCTGCGCGCGCCGCTTCGGACGCGAAAGGCCCCCTTCATGCCTCCCCAGTCTGCCTGGAGCACCGCCCCCGCCTGCTCCTCGCCGAGAACCGCCCGGGCCTGCGCCGACGACACGTTCTCGTTGAAGCCGACCAGGATGTCGCTCGTCACCGCCAGCAGTCCGCTCTCCTCATCCCTGAACACCGGCGAGACAAAGGTCACGTCCGGATCTGCCGCCATGGCGTGCACCGCTTCGCGGACACCCGCCGCATCGCGGCGCGCCGCCGGCAGAGACGTAACGCACCACCGCTCGATTGGCCACGGATCAGTCTCCTTCTCGCCCACGCCCAGACGCTGCAGCGCCTCCACCCCCTGCCGGGACGCCGTCGGCACCCCGCGCCGCCAGATGAGCCGCGTGGTGTCCAGCACGAGAGGCTTTGGCTTCTTGAAGAAGTGAATCTCGAGCGCCTCGTCGGCCCCGCGCACCGGCGCGGTCAGCAGCAGCGCGAGCCCGCCGCTCCACACGGCCAGGCGCGCTATCCGCGCAGCCGCACCACCACCCCGTCGCCCCCAGTGTCCTCTTGCCACGTCGGCCCAGTCCCCCGGGAGCAGTCGCCGACCAGCGCCGATCGACGTCTCCCTCTCATGAGAATTGTGCTTCGGAGCAGGCAGCGAATCCTGCCGTCACCGAAATGCCCGGTGCTACGCTACCTCCAGAACACCCCTGAAGTCAACAGAAAACCAACGAAAACCGAAGGCAATCTGCTCTCTCATGATAATCACGTCGCCCCAGTATCAAGAGGTTCTCCATCTTCTCACCTCATCGCGCAAAACCTGCGCGACCGTCCAAGGGGCGACGGGAATTCGACCGGGTTGACACACGCACAGGGCCTCGATACCGTCGGAGCACTCCAGGGAGCGCGCGAGGTTCACATGCGAAGCAGACACCATTCCGCACTGTCCGTCGGCTGTATCTTCTGTCTCTGGTCCATCCTCCTGAGTCCTCCTTCCGCTGTCGCAGAGGGGATCGAGGCCGGCAGCGGTTTCGACGCCGCCCCGTTCGCCCTCCCTCTCGATGGGGATGATCCGTCGCCCGGGCTTCGCTGGGGCGAGCCCCGCAAGATCCGGCGCGTCGTCATCGAGTTCAGCGACAAAGAACCCGCCCCGGCGCCCGAGAAGGTGCAGGTCCAGTACTGGAAGGGTTCCTGGAACGGGCATGCCGACGCCGTGGTCACCGAGACCAGCGCGGGCGGCCAGGGCTGGGAGGCCGTCGACGACTGGACCAACGGCGGATGGCAGCGCGCGGAAGGCGAGTTCAAGGTGGACGGCCGCGTGTGGACGTTCACCTTCGCCCCAACCAGCGACAAGGAGTTCAAGGAGTTCGGCGGTGAAGGCGTCACCTACCGCAAAACGCTCAAGCTCCGTCTTCACTCGGACACGCCGCTCCCCAGACCCGCGCGGCTCCAGGCGATCACCGACGCGGTCTACAAGGCGCTCAGCGTCCGGGTGCTCCTGGGCAAGCCAGCGGAACCCAGCATCCGGATCGAGGGAGCGGATTCGGGCACACTCGAGGTCTACAATGGTCTCGTGACCGCCATGGCCGACCGGACCCTCCAGCCCTCGAGTCGCCCGGGCGCCTGGAGCGTCAAGAACGACTCCGGCGAACTGACGATCGGGCTCCTGATGGCCGTCGATCCGGTCGATTCGCGATACGACCGCACGCTGGTCACCCTGCGATCGAAGTTCCGGCCGTTCACCTTCGCCGCCGACGAGGTCGCCCGCGGAGACCGGATTCTGGTGGACGATCTGGGCGCCCTCGTGGTCCGCAGCGACGATGCCATCACCCTCGATGGCTACCGGCAGGCACGCCGGGAATACCCGGGACGAACCGTTTACGACCGCGTGTTCAATCACCCGGAGCAGACCCTGCGCCGGGCCTGGAACCAGATGCCGATCCGCCATCCGATGGACTTCACCCACGGGCTGCCCGGAAACCGCAACGCGATGCGAGTCAAGCCCAACGGCAACGTCGAGATCACCAATCGCCGGCACTGGTTCCGGCGCCCCGAGAGCCCCAAAGACAGCCTGCGGAAAGACTGGACCGACGAGTTCCTGACGGTCCGGTTCGACCTGCCCGACGAAGAGCTCCGCGGAGGCCGCGAGCTGCTCGACGGCTCACTGCCGATGCTGCGCGTGTGGTGGACGAAAGGCCCGCTCTTCTACGAGCAGCGCAGCGTCCTCGATCTGCTCAGGGGCGGCGATGTCGGCAGCACCGATCTGGACGATCCGACCGTCCTGCTCATGCAGATCCGGGTGGTCAACACGTCGGCCCACACCGATGCAACCGCCCACCTGCAGTTCAGCACGAGCGAGCGCGACGAGGCCCTGATCATCGACGGCGAGCAGGCTCTCGGCGAAAAGGGCGGCAAGAGGCGGCTGCGGTTCATCCTGCAGACCGGCGGCAAGGGCGATCTGGCTCGCGACGGCAGTGGAACCCGCTGGAATCTGCCGCTGCGGCCGGGCGAGGCGCACACCCTGTTCATCGCGATCCCCTCGATCACCCTGACCGGCGAGGAAGAGATCGAAGCGCTGCGGAAGCGCGACTTCGAGCGCGATGCGAGGCGCGTGTGCGACTTCTGGCGCGGTCTCAATGACGGCGGCACCGTCATCCGCACCCCAGAACCGTGGCTCAATGACTTCCACCGCACGCACCTGCAGCACATGGTCATCAACTGCCAGAAGGAGCTGGGCTCCGACCGCCTCTACCCGCATGTGGGCACGTTCAGTTACGGATACTACGTCAATGAATCCATGATGATGGTCAGCGACCTGGACCGCCGCGGCCACCACGACCTCGCCCGCCGCTGCCTCGACACGCTCCTCGAGTATCAGGGCAGCGTCATGCTGCCCGGCACGTTCAAGAGCAAGGACGGCATCCTGTACGGCTGCCGCGGCCACGAGTCCGGCGGCTACAACAAGCATCACGGCTACGCGATGTGGGGCATGGCCGAGCACTGGAAGTTCACCCGCGACCGCAAGTGGATGGAGAAATGGTCGCCGCAGCTCGTCAAGGCCTGCGACTGGGTCATCAACGAGCGCAAGGCCACCATGAAGGTGAACCCCGACGGCTCGCGCCCGTTCGAGTACGGCTGGCTGCCGGCCGGCGGGCTGGAGGACGTGCAGGACTACTGGTTCTGGCTCGCCACCAACGCGGCGACGGTCTGGGGCTTCGACGCCCTCTCGGCCGCCCTCGCGGATTACGGGCACCCGGAGGCCGGGCGCCTCGTCCGCGAGGCGAAGGCCTACCACGACGACGTGGCCGCCGGCCTCACCGAGGCCCGGATCGTCTCCGCCGTGGTCCGCCTCCGCGACGGCACCTACGTCCCCAAGTTCCCCTCGCGGCTTTACGAGCGCGGGCGATGCGTCGGCTGGATTCGCGAGGTTCTGGAAGGATCGATCTTCCTGCCCATCATGGGGCTGGTCGATCCCAATTCCGTCGAGACCCGATGGATTCTCAAGGATTACGAGGACAATCTCTACATCTCCAACACCTACGGATACACCATCGGTGATTTCAACCACTTCTGGTTCTCGCGCGGCGGATTCTGCATGCAGGCCCAGTTGCTCGACAGCCCCATCCCCTACATCCAGCGCGATGAGCCCAAGCACTTCATCCGGACCTACTTCAACGCCTTCACCTCCGCCTTCGAACCGCCGGTGCGCATGTGCAACGAGCACTCGCTGCCCGAGCTCGGCTACCCCGCCGGCGATCACTTCAAGACCTCCGACGAGGCCCAGTCGACCTACTGGCTGAGGCTCATGTTCGTGCACGAACAGGGCAACGACCTCATCCTCGGCCAGGCCATCCCGCGTTACTGGCTCAAAGAGGGACAAACGATCGGCATCGAGCGCGCCGCGACCTGGTTCGGCCCGCTCTCGTTCTCACTGACCCCGGATCTCGAGAACGCGGCCATCCGGGCCACCGTCACCCCGCCGGATCGCAACCGGCCCCAGAACATCTACGTGCGGCTGCGCCATCCCGACAGCAAGCCGATCCAGAGCGTCACCGTGAACGGCCGGCCCCACACCCAGTTCGACGTCAAGAAGGAGTGGGTCGTGATCCCCGGCAACGCCCAGGGCCCGCAGGAGATCGTGGCCGGGTATTAGTGGTCTGAGCCAGATGGTTTTGCGGGTGGCATGGGCAGCGTACCCGCTGCCCGTGTCCTGACCGCACAGGCAATGAGTACATTGCCTGTGCCCCCCACCCGCAGTTTCGCCTGTTTCGACCCACGAGTGCCGTTTTCGATATCCGAGGTCTCTTGTTTCGGGTGCCCCACCCCGTCGCGAAGCGCGGGGGGGGAATCGATGGTCCCGCACGATTCCCGGCCACGTCCGTCACTCCCCCATCCCGTCCTTCGGACCGGGATGGGGCGCCCCGCGTACCCCTGACCCTTGAACGACCAGCCCGGGCAGCTCGGGAAACCTCCGCGCCGACCTTGCTTTCCCAACGGTCCCAACCATATAAGCAGGTATCAGGAGAGCGTTCTCTTCGGGCCGAATATGCCAAGATACTGCGTTCCGGCGTGCTTCATTCTGCTGTCTGCATCACTGGCGGCCTGCGCCCAGCCCGCGGTCCCCGAGGGCGTCTGGGTGCGGGCTGGCTACCGGCTCACCATCGCCGAAGATACGATCAAGCTGCCGCGCTTCATGGAAACGGGCCCGGACCGCACTCTCTATGTCAGCGTTCCGACAGAAAGCGCGATCTTCGCTCTGCGTGACAAAGACCAGGACGGCCGCTTCGAGACCAAGACCCTCTTCGCAACACCCGGCCCTTCGGTGCATGGCCTCTTCTGGCACGACGGCTGGCTTTGGTGGACCCAGCCCGGCGAGATCGGCCGATCACGCGACACCGACGGCGACGGCAAGGCCGATGAAACTGTCCAGGTCCTCGGGATAGACCGCCTCACCGAGGGCGGCGGACACTGGTTCCGCTCGATTCTGATCCACAACGGGCGGATCTACACGGGGATCGGCGACAGCGGCAACATCACCGACCCCGACTCCAGGGACTCGGAGCGGAAGCGCCAGAAGGTATGGTCGTACGCGCTGGACGGGACGGATGAGAAGCTGTTCGCGTCCGGTCTGCGAAACACCGAGAAGCTGGTGGTACGCCCGGGGACGCAGGAAATCTGGGGCATGGACCACGGCAGCGACTGGTTCGGCCAGGAACTGGAGGAGAAGGAGGAAAAGGGCCAGCCCATCACCGACCTGAACCCCCCGGAGGAGATGAACCGCCTGGTCGAGGGCGGCTTCTACGGCCACCCGTTCATCGTGGGCAACCGGCTGCCGCGCTACGAGTACGCCGACCGGGCCGACATTGTGGCGCTGGCCGCCCGCACCATCCCGCCCGAATGGTGCGGCGGAGCGCACTGGGCGGCCAACGCCATGGAGTTCTACACCGGCGACCGGATCCCCGGGGCCCACGGCGACGCGTTTGTCGCCTACCACGGCTCGTGGAACCGCAGCAGGCCGAGCGGCTACTGCGTGACGCGCGTGCGGTTCGAGGACGGGCATCCGTATGGCGAGCAGGTGTACGTGCGGTTCATCACGGCAGACGGCAAAGTTCTCGGCCGCCCCGTCGATGTCGCCGCCGCCCCCGACGGCTCGCTGCTCATCACGGATGACGGCCAAAGCCGCATCTACCGTCTCATTTGGATCGGGCCGACGGCCACCGCTCCGTAGCGTCATGGGAGCGAGCGATATGCGGCGCGCGTTCACCCTCATCGAGATGCTCGTCGTGGTGGCGATCATCGCCCTGTTGGCGGCGATTCTGCTGCCCTCGCTGGCCTCCGCGCGCGAGGCAGGCCGCGCGTCGGTCTGCCTGGCCAACCTGCGGCAGATCTTCACCGCGTGCCGGATGTACGCGGACGCCAGCCGCGGATACGGCCCGGCCATCGGCGAGCCCTACTTCGCCCTGCCCAACTGGGCCCTGCAGGTGCAGGCGTACTGCTCGAAGTACGCTCGCGCTTCCAGCGGCCTCTACCGTGCCGATTTTGTGCTGGTCTGCCCGACCACCCGGGCCAACTATGGCTCGCTGATGCAGCGCACGTATGCGATGAACACGACGGGCCACGCCGGCCAGCCGGCCGATCCGACCGGCGCCTGGCCTGCCGATCCCGACACCTATGACGATCCGCTCCGACCGGCTCACATCCGCCTGGATCGCGTGCCGCACCCATCGCGGGCCGTCCTCCTCGTCGACTCCGCGCGAACCCCGATCACCGGCACCGCCCCGCCCTCCGCCCGCACGGCCAGCATGCTCGACTTTCGCCAGGACGATCACGTGCGGACACGGCTCGCCCGCTTCCATCGCCACCACAAGGCCTTCAGCGCCGCCTTGATCGACGGCGCCGCCCGATCCTTCCGGGACGTGCTGGCCCACTGGAAATTGCCCCTTCCGTAGCGCCCCAGACCCCGGAGCCGGCCCGCCCCTCGCCCTGGCATCGATTATGCCAAGGTCCAGGTGCCGGAATCTGCAAAGGATGCAGAAGAAGCACCGTCGTGCGTGCCTTATCGATTTCAGGAGCCTGCCGCCATGCCGGTCCGCCTGGCCATTGAGTCCGCGGATGCCCTCGTGTTCGGTCGATCGCCCCACCCGGTGAGGTGCGGGAACGATCTGACCCTCGGGAACGGCATCGTTTACCCCGAGCTGAACTTCACCCTGCCTGTCCTCGCCATCGAGAACGACACCTGGGGCGAGGTCAAACGCAACTACGCCGAGATCGTCGAGTGCATCCTGCGGCGTTCCAGGGCCCTTCACCTGCCCGGCCTGCTCGTGGAGTTCGAGCAGCTCCCCGCCCTGAGCCAAAACCCGCAGTGGGGTGCGGAAATCACCAGAATGCTCAAGGACGGCTTGAACCGCCTGACCGCCGATGCCGGCATCCCGACCGCCCTGCGGGTCACCATTGTCGACCTCCGCGACGCCCGGCACCCCCCCGAGCTGCGTCACGGGGAGCCGTGGGAGCAGATGCGCGAATCGTTCGTGTGCGCTGCCCAGGCCGGGGCGGACATTCTTTCCATCGAATCGGTGGGCGGCAAAGAGGTGCACGATCAGGCGCTGCTCTTCGGGGATCTGAGTGCGATGTGCGTGGCCCTCGGATCGCTGGCCTGTCGTGACATGGCCTGGCTGTGGGACCACATCGGCGCGATCGCCCGCCAGTACGGCATCGTGGCCGGCGGCGACAGCGCGTGCGGCTTTGCGAACACGGCCATGCAGCTCGCCGGGCAGGGTCTGCTGCCGGCCGTGCTCGCCGCCGTGGACCGCGCGGCCAGCGCGCCGCGGAGCCTGGTGGCCATGGAGCACGGTGCGGTCGGGCCGTCCAAGGACTGCGCCTACGAAGGGCCGGTGCTCAAGGCGATCACCGGCTGCCCGATCAGCATGGAGGGCAAGTCGGCAAGCTGTGCCCACTTCTCACCTCTCGGCAACATCGCCGCGGCCGCCGCCGATGCCTGGAGCAACGAATCCGTTCAGAACGTCAGGTTGCTCAGCGGCCCCGCTCCCGAGGCCTTCCTCGAGCTGCTCGCGTACGACTGCCGTTTGATGAATGTGGCGCTCCAGCAGGGAGGGGAGCGGACGCTGCGCGACTGGATGGTGGAGAGCGATGCCCCGCTGAGTGTCGAAGCCCTGATGCTCACGCCGCAGGTCACGATGGACATCGCCCGGGCGATCGTCGCGGCCCAAGGCGGCTACGAACGGACGATCGCGGCCGCCCGCGTGGCAATCGACGCGATTCATCGGGCAGTCAACGCAGATCGACTCCGCCTCGCGGATCGGGAAGCCCGCTGGCTTGACCAGCTCAGCGCCGCGGCCGAGGCGTTGCCGGACAATGAGGAGGACGCCGTTCAGGACGCGTCGGCGGACTATGGAAGCTCATGGTCGCCGGCCAGCTACGGCCTGGCCTGAACTCTCAGACGGGACGGGTGGGGCGATCGACCCGACCGGCGCACCCTGGAGCGGCGGCTGTGTTTTACCCAGTGCCCGAGCGAGCGTCGCGAACAGCCGGTTGTACTCGAGCGGTTTGACGAGAATCCCGGCCACGTTGGGCATCTGGGCGACCTGCTGGATGACGGCGCGGGTGGCGTACCCGGTCATCACGATGCAGCGCAGGTTCGGGCGGGTCCGCTCCAGCAGGGTCAGCAGTTCCTCGCCCGACATCTCCGGCATGCGCAGGTCGGTGAGCACGACGGCCACGTCGTGCTTTTCGAGCAGGTGCAACGCCATCTCGGCGCTGCTGGCACAGATCGACTCGAAGCCGGCCACGCGCAGCGCCCGCTGAAGGCCCATGGCCAGAAACTGGGCATCGTCGACGATGAGGATCTTCATCCCCGCGTCGCCGGCCAGGCGCTCGGGAAGCTCCGCCGGAGCCGTTTCACTCGGGGCAGTGATCGCAGGCTGCGTCATGCGATTCCCAGACGATGGGGACCACTTTACCGGACCCTGAGAATGGGGGTTTGCCCCCCTCGTCTATCGTCCGCGCAGCGAGGCGGCTTGCACTGTGAACGGCAGCTCGTCCCGTGGTTTCAGGGCGTGCGAGAACCTGAATCCCGGTTTCCACCGGCACTGGAACGACGGGGCGGGACAAAAGACACTCGAAGCCCCAGCCTCAAGCCTGCGTCAGGCCGAGGCGCGGATGGCTTCCTGAAGCTGCTTCAGGAGCACCGGCACTTCGCGGTGAGGATCGTCGCCTTCGTATTCGATGGCCACGTAACCGCGGTAGCCGGCCTCGCGCAGGAGGCGGACGATGCGGTTCATGTCCGGCGGCATGGCCTTGCCGCCTTCGTGCACCGCCGCCTTGATCTGGCATTGCACGCTGCGCGGGGCGAGCTGGGCCATCTGCTCGTAGGGCTGGTCGCGGAAATTGCCGGTGTCGAGGTTGGCGGCGAACCATTCGTTATCGACCGCATCGAGGATGCGGATGACATCAGCGGCGGTCTCAGTCATGTAGCCGTGGTTTTCGAGGGCCAGGAAGACGCCCTTCTTCGCGGCGTACTCGGCGGCCTGCTTGAACGCCTCCACCGCGCACTTGAACGACTCGTCGCGCGTGAGCTTTGCCTGGTTGTTGCCGGCGAACACGCGGATGGCCGGCGAGCCGAGCTTCACCGCGTAGTCGACCCACTTCCGGATATGGTCCATCGACTCGTCGAGGGCGGGGCCGGCCTTCTGGCAGAAATTGTTGCGGGCCGGGGTGCCGCTGATCTCCAGGCCCGCCAGGAAGATCTTGCGCTTGAGCTGCATCAGGTACTCGTCGTCGGTCTTTAAGAAGTAATAGGAAGTCGGCTCGATCGCGTCGATCCGCCAGCGGGCGGCCATGTCCGTCAGATCGAACAGCGACATCCTGCCGGGCTTGCCGAGCTCGTCGAGCTCCTTGCGGAACGAGTAGGCGGCCACGCTGACCTTCAGGACGGGGGGAAGCGAAGCCATTGCTTTCGGGATGGCGCCGGCGGCTTCGGATCTGACCTCCGCGGCGCGGGCATTGCGCCCGAGCAACGTGGTCATCGCACCGGCAGCGCCGGCGAGCAGCAGTTCGCGGCGGGACTGGGAAGCTGAGAACATTGCGGGTCTCCTCGTTGTGAAGCGGGCATTATGGGCGGCGATGCGATGCGGAACAAGAGTCGTGCGGGGAGCGCTGATCGGTAGGTCCCGCCTGCCGGGCGGGACCTGGGTGGGGCAGGTGCGCCTTCGACCTGCTACGGGCGGATCAGTCGCAGTGGGCGAGCAGCTCGCGCGTGTGAGGATGGGCCGCGCCATTGAAGATCTGCTCGGGCGGGCCGGATTCGACGATCTGGCCTTCAGACATGACGTGAACCGTCCTGGCGCTGCGGCGGACGAACCCCATGGCGTGGCTGGTGACGAGCATGGTCCGGCGCCGGGCGGCGGTGCCTCGGGCTCCAAGTGCGACGACACGCCCCCCGGCACG
>CAZQEN010000147.1:0-17214 GCA_964591605.1 uncultured Planctomycetales bacterium | reverse complement strand
CACCTCCGCGGCCCGGGCCGTCTCGCTCGAGGCCTGCTGGCCGTCACGGATCATTCGTACCTCCCGGGTCAGATCGATGCCGACCGGGCACCAGGTGATGCACCGTCCGCAGCCGACGCATCCGCAGCATCCGAACTGCTCGTGCCAGGTGCTCAGCTTATGCCGCAGCCAGTGCCGGTAGCGGGCGCGGATCGTGCTGCGCACCGGCCCGGCGGTGGTGTAACTGAACTGGTGGGTGAAGCAGGATTCCCAGCGCCGGTTGCGGGTGGCGACCTTGCCGGTCAGGTCGTTCGTGTCCGTCACGCTCGCGCAGAAGCATGTCGGGCACACCATCGTGCAGTTGCCGCATCCCAGACACTTCCGGGCAACCTCATCCCAGTGCGGATGTTCGGTGCCGCGTTCGAGGCTCTCAGCAAGCCCGGTGGTGTCGAGCTCGCGGCACATCTTCGATCGGGCCTGTTCGAGCCGCAACTCCGCCAGCTCCAGCTCGGCGGGCGAGGCCTCGCGGACGGGGAGTTTGGCGAGCAGTTCCGCGCCGCGGGGCGAACCGACCTGGACGACGAAGCCCGCCCGCAACTCGGTCAGGGCGAGATCATGTCCGGCGGTGGCGACGGGGCCGGTGCCCATCGACATGCAGAAACATGTTCGGCCGGGGCGGGTGCAATTCACGGCGATGAACAGCGCGGCCTGCCGGGTGAGGGCGTAGTAGGGATTCGATTCGCACCGGAAGGTTCCGGGATCGTGGGTCCCGAACACACGGTCGTGGATGGTGATGGCCGCGAGTTCGCAGGGTCGCACACCCAGGAACGCGAGTTTGGGAGGAGCGGGCGGCCCCTCGTCGAGCACGAAGCGTCCTCCTTCGATGTGGAGGGCAAAAAGCGTCTGGACCGGCGGAAACAGAGAGCGCTTCGGACTCTCGGGCCCGAGGGTGTACTGAAAGTACAAATCGGGATCCGATTCGCGGGTGCGGTAGTGTCCGCCCTCCTGCTCATCAGTGATGCCGCAGGGGAGGTCGTCCAGCGTCTCGATGGGGCGGAGGGAGACGACGCCGTCGACGAGCTGCGGGCCCATGACCGTGTACCCTTCCTGCCGGAGCAGTTGGATCAGCGCTTCGAGGTCGGGCTTGGGGAGGTATCGCCGCTGATCGGCGGATGATCGCAAGGTGGGCATGGGTCGCTCCTTCTGTGGATAGACGGAAAGCCGACGCGCCGCTCGGAATCAAGCACGGGAACCGTAACGCCTGTATCACCAAGGGTTAGCGAAAGGCGCACACATCCCACGTGAAGCTTGACAGAATCTGCAAGGTCGAACTGGCACAGCGAAGTGAGGCGGTGAGTCGGCCTCTCCGGACTTTATTCCGTCAGGCCGCCGCATTCGCCATTGACTGCTTTGTGAAGTATATCACAAGCCGGGCGAACGTCAAGCAGAGACCGCCGGATTTCGTGGTTCACGGATCAGATGCTCGGCGGTGGTCAGATCGGTGACCAGGTGATTGCAGAGCCGCAGGGTGGGTGCGGTCAGGAGCGGTCGGAGGGCCACGCTCTTGTCCTCGCCGCACAGGGAACAGGGCCCTGCGACCATGATGATGTGTTTGTCGCGTTTGCCGGCCATCCGGACGAGTTGGTCGAGCTCGAGGATGGTCACGGCACGGATGCCGGTGTCCTGGGTGATGGGGCCGGTGGTCGAGTAGGGCCGCCAGAGCACGTCGCCCACCCAGCCCGCGTCTTTGAGCTGCTCCCGGTGGGGGCCGCCCTGGAGCCGCATGAACTGGTCGAGCAGGCCGTGTTCGTGGTGGGCGCTGTTGAGGGTGGTGATGACGATGTCGATGCTCTCGGCTGCCTCAAAATACTTCTGAAGGTCCTTCCGGTTCCGCAGTTGGGCGTACTCGTTCCACTTCACGAACGGTGCGGCGAGCAGGTTGAAGTATTCGACGGGCGTGTGTTTTTCGAGAGAGTGGAAGAATCCCAGGAAGGTGGCCGCCGAGGTTGACGGGTCGGTGACGGCGAAACCGGTGCCCAGCGCGTGCAGGGCCAGCGCGGGGAGTTCGTCCTCGTCCTGGAGCATCTCACTGAGATAACGCACGACGCGCTTGACCGTGTTGCCCGCGCCGAAGCCGATGTGCACCTGGTCCTTGTCGAGCTGCTTGATGAGCGTGAGGGCCATCTGGGCGGCCTGGCAGGCCACATGGTCGCTGGCGTAGGGCCCGAACGCCTTGACGACGGCGATATCCGAGGGTGCGTTGGGAAATCGCTCCCGGATCCGGGCCGGCCGGTCGTAATCCATCCGCGAGCGCAACTGGAGCAGGCCGCGTCGAACCGCCTCACGCATCATGGGGTAGATCTTCTCGCGGCTGCCGCCGGGAATGGTGGCCTTGAGCCAGGTCCCGATGTCCGCCACGGTTTCACCTTTCAGGAACCGTTCGCACGTTTGTAGCACGATCTCATCGGGCATGTCGCGGATGAGCATCGGCGGCGGTCTGCGGGGTGGTGTCCGCCCGGTGCGGCCCACTGCTTTGGCTGCGGGGGCACGCCGTCGACGGACGGACGGGAGCCGGCGCGATGTGCGGTGCTTCATGTGATTTCTCCACAGTAGATACCCGTTTGAGCGTTTACTGTGGAGCGGGATCCACAGTAAACATCATTTATGTTCAAAGTGTGTTTTATATGCTGAAAATCAGGCATTTTACTACTCGACAAAATTGCAGTCTGTCCTATAAGTGAGTGTAACAGCAGTGCATGTCGCGTGCAATCGTGGAGCCAGTGTGCGGCGCCCTCGGCGACACCGGGCGGCGGGGTTTTTCGGCGCCGGGCCGCCGGTGTCGCGCGCCGGTCGGTCCGGGCCAGGCATCGGCGCCTGGCGGGGAGGCCTGCGCCGCCGGTGCGGTTGCCGGACGTGCCCCGTGAGCGATGAGGAGGACGGACATGAAGATTCGCGAAGAACTGTGTACGCATTACCTGGAGCTGGCGCAGGAATTCAGCCGGCGCGGTGTGACTCAGGAGGCGGTCGCCTGCGTGCTGATGGTGCAGCGGCTGGGCCATGACTGCCCGAGGGCCCGCGAGATTCTCCTGTCGACGGCCGGCCACCCGGTGGGTGGGCATCCGGCCGGGAACATGGGCGACCTGGCGCCGATCATGGCGTTCAAGAGGAAGCTGGATCGGTGGACGTGCGTGGAACTGGCGGTCGCGGAGGACGGCGTCCGGGCCTTCGCGAGCGGGGCTGATCGGTCGGTGACGCAGGCCGGGAAAAAAGTGATGGACCAGACCGCCGGACAGTTGAAAAAGGAGATGGAACGCCTCAAACGCAAGTGTGAACTCAAGAAAGGGCGTGACGCACGGGAAATTGTGACCCGACTGGGGAGCCTCCTGGGGCAACTGCGGGAACGAGTCGCACAGATGCCCGGCTCTGCCCAGCGGGAAGAGGCCGATCTGCCGCTGGAGGATCTGGACGAGGAAGGCTTCGGGGAGCTGAGCATCGAGCACGAAGTGCACAACATCGGGAACGACTTCTACAAGATCGGCATGTTCGAGGAGGCGATCGCGGCGTACGACCTGGCCCTCAAGATCCGGCCCGACCTGCTCGAGACGTACTTCAACCGGGGTCTGGCGCGGACACGGCTCGGGCACTACAACCCGGCGTGGGAAGACATCACTTACGTTCTGAGCCTGAACGACAAACTCGCCGAGGCCTGGTACACCAGAGGGCTGATCAACGAGTACGTGGGGGAATTCGACCGCGCGATTGCCGACTACGAGAAGGCCCTGGAGCAGGATCAAGACTACGAGAAGGCTCGAAGCCAGATCATCGTCGCCCGGCGCAAGAAGGCCGGTCCGTCCGCGACGTCTTCGGGCAGCGGGGCAGGCAATACCAGCTCCGATTCGGTCTACGACGGGCTGATCAGGGATTTCTCCGCATTCATCCTGAAGTCGACGTCCCGCTTCCGTGATGTCAGCGGGTGCGAGCAGGCGATGCGGGCACTCAGGAAGGCGGCACTGTACCTCTCGGGCGATCCGGTGGTGGAGAAGTGGGGCGGGCAGGTCTCGACCGGCATTCTTCTGGCCGGGCCGCCGGGTGTGGGTAAGACGCAGTGTGTGCTGGCAGTGGCGGGAGAGGTTCGGTGCACGGTCTACGCCCTGCCCCCCACGGTCCTCATGGACGCCTACGCGGGCAATACGGAGCGAAATATCCGGACCCTCTGGGACGTGGCCGCCGAAAACGCCCCCAGCATCATCTACGTGGACGAGATCGACGGCTTCCTGTGCAAGCGGCACCGTCATGGTGATGGAGATTCATGGTATAATAAAGCCATTGCCACCATCCTCGATCTTATGTCGAAGGTGAGTCAGCGTCAGTCGAAGGTGGTCCTCATCGGGGCCACCAACCGTTTCGATGACATCGACTTTGCCTTTCTGCGTCCCGGACGCTTCGACGAGGTGTGCTGGGTCACGCGGCCGGATGCCCGGGCACTGGCCGGCTGCTGGCTGATCCATCTCGAGAAGGCCGAGCAGCGGGCGGCCCGCGTCGATCTGCTGTGCGAGGAACTCCGGCGGGCCGTGCGTTTTGACCGGCAGGAATGGATGAATCTGGCAATGGCCGACGGCGCGAACGACGGCAGCGGGATTCCCGAACTCGCCCGCATCTGCGAGCAGCGCGAGTTGACCGGCGCGGACGTGGTGGGCGTCATTCGCGCGACGATCGACGACCGGATTTACGCGGAGAAGGAATCGATCGGCGATCTGGGCCCGATCACGCCCTCGGACCTCAAGACGCAGCTCCTGGCGTATGAGCCGCCGCAGTGGCGGGGACGCGGGTCGCAGCACAAGGCCCATCGGCATGATGATTGAACCAGGTGGAGATGGGGCATTGCCCTCTGTGAGGCCCACGGCGGGCGCGAGAGGCCGCCGGCGCAGGGCTGGTGAGCCGGGAGGAACGGTGATGTCGCATCCGGGCGCAGAGCCCGGCCCTGATGCCAATCCGGACCGGGTCGGGATCTTCATGGACGTGCTGGACAACATGATCCAGGACCTGAACGAGAACCCGGAGTTGCAGCGGATTTTCGGCGTTCCCGTCAGCCGGGCCCTGGTGCTCGTGTCCGACGAGAACGACCTGCGGATTGAGGAGGGCGGGCGGGTCGCACTGAGCGAGGAGCAGCTCGAGACGTTCCTTCGCGTGCTCGACGAAGTCGTGCGGGCGAACGCGGTGTGACGCCGGAGTGAATCGTCCCGGAGCGGTCGGGCGCTGAGGAATTCACGGCCGACTGGGCTGATCGGGCGGAGCGGGGCCGCGGGCGGACGCGACGGCGGCGGCGATGCCGCAGTAGGCTCCGCACATGGCGCACTGAATCATCTGGTCGTCGAGCCGGCCGTGGGCGGCGAGGGCATCGCGGGCGACTTGCGGATCGATTGCCGCCGTCCAGTCACCCTTGCAGCCGCACTCCCAGCGGGTTCGCGACATCTGCAGGTCGCGGCTGAAGTCGCGCAGTTTGACCAGTTCGCCGCTGTGGGCGGCGACGCGCGTGGCGATGACCGCTTCTTTGAGATCGTCAATGGTGGGTAGCCCCACGTGCTCGGCGCGGCTCATGCAGGTGATGGCGTCCGCCCCGGCGGCGACGGCGACCGCGCCGGCGATCGCCCCGGAGATGTGATCGAAGCCCAGGGCGACGTCCGTGCACATGGGCAGGACGCGATAGGGGACGCCTCCACACGCGCTCTTGGCCTGCTGCACGTGGAGGGGAATCTCGTCGATGGCCGCGTGGCCGATGCCCTCGACCATCACGCGAACACCCCGGCGTACGGCACGGGCGGCCAGCTCACCCATGGTTTCGAGCTCGACTGCCAGCAGCCGGTCGTGACGATCGCACACCGTGGCGGGACGGAAGCTGGTGCCCAGCGAAAGGGTCACTCCCTCGCGTGCGCAGATGTCGAGGACCCGGTCGAACTGCTCGTAATAGGGGTTCTCGGCGTCGCGGTTGCGCATGTAGGCGGCGACGATGCCGCCACCCTTGCTGGTCATGGGAATCACCCGGCCGCAATCCTCGAGCAGGGCGAGGTGGGCGTGCCGCAACGAGGCGTGGACGGTGATGATGTCCATGCCCCGCCGGGCCTGCTCCTCGAGCAGGTCGAGGGCGGCGTCGGGCGGGCACTCTCGAAACGGGCGGGAACTCGACCGGGCGGCCAGCTCGTAGCAGGTGACCGTGGAGACCAGCGTGCCCATCTCGGCGACCAGCCGGGCGTGAAAGCCCGCGATGTTGCCGCAGAAGCTGTGGTCGGTGACGACATCGGCGCCGGCCTGCTCGGCGACGCGGGCCTTGTCGAACTCGGTCCGGGGGGAATCGGCCTGGGTGGACGTGCCGATGCTCGCGAGGATCAGCGTGCGGCAACCGGCACCGCATGAACGCGGCCGTACCTTGCGCCGGGCATTCCTGATCTCGAACGAGTGCATGCGCTTTGCCCGTGTTGCAGCGACAGGAGGTGAAGCACGCCAACCCGGGGCGCCGTCACGCTGGTTGATCAGGGTTGGTCGGGCGTCGAAGCGCTGTCTGCCTCCATGCTACTCCGCCGGAGCATCGCGTCAAGGCAATATGTGAAGCGGCATCGCTCAGCCGGGCGGACGGAGCGTTTCGATCAGCGATCCTTGACGTACCGGTCGATGATGCCAGCCACATCCTCTTTGAAGCGCTGGTCGAAGGTGGAGATGATCAGATGGCGCCAGAATGGCTCATTCTGGCGGAGCAGAAACGCGGAGCCGCCTCCGGCCTGGGCAATGTTGAGCAGATCGGGCTGGACCTGTTCGCGCCAGCCCTGGCCCTCGGGGGCGGTCCCGGCGTCGAGGACGTTCAGGGTTCCGCCGGCTTTGGCGAAGGCGCGGGCGAGGGCGATGGCCTCGTCGCGGCCGGTCGCGTGAACCGGCGAATCCCCGATCAGAATGATGACGTGCTTACGGCCTGCTCCCCATGCCATGGTCTTGCGATTTGTGGCGACCTGAAGTGCCTCATGAACCGGCTCGGGCAGATCGCCGCCGCCGGCAGCCACGATGTCGTTGATGAACCGGCGCACGCGCTCGACGTCTTCACTGAGCGGGAGCGATTTCACGGCATTCAGGCCGTAATCGTCGCCGTAGTCCTTGTATGCAACGATTCCGAAGCGCGTTTTGGGAACCAGGCCGGTGATGACATCGAGAATCGACTGGAGCCGTTTCTTGGCTTCCGCGATATACGGCGCCATGCTGTTGGTGGCGTCGAGCACGAAGACGATGTCAAGACCCCGCTGCTGGAGCGACGTGACGTACTGGCCGAAGCCTCCGCCGATGCCGGTTCCCAGGCCGGTGCCCCTGCCTCCGCTGTTTCCTCCGCCCGAGCCCGGACCTTCACCCACAGATTCGAGCAACCTGCGGACGGGGTCGGACTCGGCATTGGTCGTTTCGGCTGAGACCGCGGCGAGCAGGCGTTCGAGCCGCGCTTCAACCGTCTGCGGCGCCGGAGCGGGAGGCACCGCGGTCGAAGGAGGGCGCGAGGCTTCCTGGGCTCTTGCCGCGGATACACGCCCGCGCTCAGGGGATATACCGGCGCTTCGCCGGCCACCGCCGCCGCCTCCGGGCTCGAGGGTAATGAGCTGGTCGGGCTGCCCCCGGACGGCCACGATCCACGTGATCAGGCCGAACACCCATAGAATCAGCCCATGCACGACGAGCGACACCAGCCACGGTGCCACGCGACGGCCTGCATGATTGGGCCGGTCGGTCGGCGTCGGCATGTTAGACGGGCGATCCAATCAGTCCCTCCACTCTCCTAATCGACTCAGCGACAGGTTCTTCATCGGGCTGGCCAGCACGGCATCCATCGCGCGGGCGACCTGATCGACCGTGAGTGACGGATCGGCCGAGATGAGCACCTTGACCCCCGGCAGGTTGATCTTCGCGAGGGTGTCCTGGATGCCGGTAAAGTCGTTGAGAGCGAGCGTCGCCTGGCCGATGGTGATGGCCACGCCGCCGGATGCGCGGCGCAGGGCGATCGGGATGCTGCTGGGCAGATCCTGCGCCGCCGCCGCTTTCGAAGGTCCCTCACTCTGATAGCCGCTGACCACGTCCCGCTCGAGCGTGCGGAGCTGCGTCGCAAGGATGAAGAACGAGAGCAGAATGAAGACAAGGTCTACCATGGACGGCAGCTGAAACGGCTCGACGGGCGTGTCACTGGTGTCCGAGCTGAAGTTCACGGCTGGTCTCCTTCGCGGGCACGAATAACGACCTGATGGAGGTTCGCTTCCTGGCAGGCCTGCAGCACCTCGTCGAGCCGGGCAAACTGCTGCCGGCGATCGGCCCGGAGGACCACGCGAAACGGCCGTGCGGCCCGAGCAGACCGCGCTGCCTGCCCGGAAAGCAGGGCGGGGATTTCACGAAGGGGCACCTGCGCGCCGTTCACAGTGATGAGCCCGTCGAGGCGAAGGTTCACGGTCAATTCGGCGGGCGCCTCGATGGGGGTGACGGGAGCCGTCATCCGAGGCAGCTCGACGCGCGGGTCGACCTGATGCTGGATGAGCTCGGTGGCCAGCATGAAGAAGCAGTTGAGCAGGAAGACGATGTCAATGAGCGGCGCGAGAGGGATGCCCAGCCTTGCGCGGGGCTCCGGCAGGTTGAAGGACAGCGTCGTTTTGGCGTCGTGTCCCGTCATGGTGATCACCGGACGGTTTGGAGTTGCGGCGTCGTGGTCCGGGAGACCTGCCTGGCCTCGTGAGCCAGGGTCATGCTTCTGAGCAGGCGCTCGCAGATGGCCGAGGTCTCCTGCCCGGCTTTCGTGACGCGATCACGGAACCAACTGTGCAGGCAGGCAAGGGGGAGGGCGAGGGCCAGACCCATGACCGTCGTGACGAGGGCCTCGGCGATGCCCACGGCGAGTTCATCCGGGCGGGCGGCTCCCTTCGTCATGCCCATCACATTGAAGGATCTGGTCATCCCGGTCACCGTGCCGAGCAGACCGAGCATGGGTGCGATGGTGGTGGCCAGGCCGATGTAGCCGATCTGCTGAAACAGGCGGGTCATTTCGCGGGTGCCCGCCTCCTGGAGACCTTCGCGGATGGCCGGCAGGCCCTGTTCACCGCGGGCGACGCCGGCCGCGACGATGCGTCCGAGCGTGCTGTCACTCGTCTTGGCTGTCGCCAGCACATCGCCGAAGCGGCCCTGGCGGGCCAGCCGGTCGAGCTCGTCAGCCAGCGCGGGCGGAATCAGACGATCGCGTCGCGTGCGAAGGAACGTGTCGATGACCAGGGCGAGCACGCCGACGCTCAGCAGGATGATGACGTAGCCGACGGGCCCGCCTGCGCGGATGAAATCGAGCATGCTGCGGGAGACATTGTGCGTGGGCGCGGCAGCGGAATCTGCGGCGGCGCCTGTCTGCGCGGCGATGGCCGGCGCAAGCGAGAGGACCACAAGGGAGATGCACATCACACACCGCATGGTAATTCTCCTCGTCGAATCACTTGGTGGCGACGCTGGCCCCCGGCAGTTGCTGCTGGAGGTCGCGCAGTTTTGTCCGCAATTCGGCACTTCCGAACTCGGGGTAGAGCACGCTCGAGACACGCAGGACCTCGGCGGCCGCCTCCGGCCGGCCGGAGGCGATGAACGCCTCGGCCAGGCTCAGCGTCGCCTCGCACCAGGCGAGGCTGCCGGCCTGGCAGGTGGCCCGGGCACGGCGCAGCGATTCCACCGCCCTGGTCATCTCACGGCAGGACATCTCGAATCGGCCCCGGGCGAGCAGGACCTCGGGAACATCGGGGAACTCCCTCGCCAACCGGTCGTGAATCTGAACTGCGGCGTCGAGCTTGTTCTCCTGGCTCAGCGCCTCGGCCAGCATGAGCGAGCAGGCCAGTTGCGTCGAACGGTCCGATCGGATGGACTCCTGCTTGAGTAATTCTTCGAGCACACGCTGCGCTGCGGCGCTGGCCCGCACGTCGAGCATGCAGCGGGCGGCCCTCTGCCCGACCAGAGCGTATGTCTTGGCGTCACCCACGCTTGCCGAGAGGGCGCTCTGACAGAGCGCGACGACCCGCTGCTGCAGGCTCGCGCGGGCCTGCGGCTCGGTGCTCGCGTAGCCCTGAGCCAGGGCCTCGGCGACCTGGATGCGCGTCGCGCCCCAGAGCATATCATCGACGGGACGCGAACTGACGAACTGCTCGGCGGCATCGCTCAGACCCAGGTCGACCAGGAGCGTCACGCGCTGCCGCAGGGCTTCGGCGGCGATGGCCGGGACGGACGCGAGAACGCTTTCGTTTTCGGTCAGCGCCTGCAGGGCAGATCGCTTGTCCTCCAGCGGTGTGGCGGCGTGGATATTTGACCGCAGAAGCACCGTGCGGGCGGCGATCTCCTTCCAGCCCATCACCATCGCGGCCTCCTGGGCCCGCAGGAGATCCTCCAGAATGGACCGCGCGGCCTGCGCGAGATCTCCATCGGCAGGTGAGGAGGCGGCGATCCTGCCTCTCAACTGCTCCCATTGACCGGCGGACAGGGCGTACAGCAGGTATCCGTCAGATCTGATCAGACCCTTATGCTGCTCAAGGAGGGGCACGCACGAGCCCGCCCCGCCGGCGAGACTCTGAATCTCCACCCAGCGGCGAAGCGCATCGCGGCGGGCATCATCGGAACCGGGCGCAGCGATGACGCGCCCGAGGGCGCCGAGCGCGCGGGTCCGGAGCCCGTCGCGTGCGCCGGGCTGATCGGCCTGTTGATAGAGGGCGGCGAGCGCGATCGCCTGAAGCTGCAGCGCGGCGCTGCGCTGACCGGCGTCTAGGTCCTTTCGCTCCAGAGCCTCCTCACAGAGGGACGCGGCCATGGCATGCTGGTGTTTTTTCCACAAAAGGCCCGCGTAACGGATCAGCTCCGCGGGCGGGAGCGGCTCACCGGGCATCCGGCGGGCACGCTCGTACCAGTCTGCGGCGCCGGGTCGGCCGGTACCGGCCAGGAGACCGGCCCAGGCCAGGACCTCCGGGCTGCTCATGATGCGCTGGCCGGTCGATTCATCCAGTTTGGCCAGCCGATTGAATCGCTCGAATGGCGGCGCGATGCTGGCCACCGGTTCGCTGCGAAGGAGGCCGAGCGCCTCAGCGAGAAGGTCTTCGAGATTTGCCCGGTCCTCGTTCGGCAGGGCGACGCGCTTGAGGTATTCATCTGTGACCGCCCGAGCCAGCAACCAGTCGATGCGCCCCTGCCAGGCGGGATCACCGGCAAATTCAGGTGACCGGCGCAGAAGCCTGGTCTGAGCGGCGACCTCGGCGGCGTTTTCGAGCAGGAGAGTTTCGAGCAGCTCGATCCGCGCGATACGGCTCAGCTCACGTTCGAACGGCGCTCTTCTGGCCTTGGTGGCGTCGAGCACCGGCGTCAGAGCGGCACGGGCCGGTGCGACCTGCCCGCGCTGGCGATGCACGCGGGATTCCCCGACGTACCCCAGCAAACCGGCAGGCAGGTCCCGGAAATCCAGACGAAGGCCGCGGTAGGCCTTCAATGCGTTGTCCAGCCAGGCACCGGACTGTGGATCACTCGGCTTCAGAGCCCCGGCGGCGAATCGCCACGCGTCACCGCGCATCAGGGCCGCGCGGCATTTCAGGGTGCGCACCAGCTCACCCCGGTTCGAGCCAGCAGTCCGCCGGGCCGGCGGGGTGGCGCCTTCGAGCAGGGCGAGTTGCCGGTCGAGGTCGTGATCGACCGCCTCCACCTCGCTCAGGGCTTGCTGGAGCAGGCGGGTGATGTCTTCAATTCTGGGTTCGGCCATGACCCTCATGTGCTCGAGCATGTCGAGCGTGCGCTGCGGTGCCGCCAGGGGATCTGCCGCGGCAGCGGGGGCTGTGGCGGTCGACAACTGCGATGCCGGCTGCGCGGCGACTCCGCGGCACATCGCGAGCGTGATCAGCGAGAGCACCATACGGTGGTTGGTTTGAGGAGTCGTCCACTTCACGGCCACACCAGTCCAAACGCGGGGATCAGCCCATAGAACAGAAACTCGTTTGCGATGGCACGGTAGGGGAGTGCGGCATCGTTCCGCATGGCGTAGTTGCTGCCGTTGAGCAGGTGCGCCAGCGGCTGGGGATGCCGCGCGAAGAGTTCACCCAGGCACCTGGCGCCGAACGCGCGAGCCAGCGGCTGATTCTCCGGGCCGATGAGTTTGATCAGTGCGTCGGTCACGCTGTAACCGCGGCACAAGGCGAGAGCCAGGGCGGCCTCGCGGTTCACGTAATACGACTGGTCCCAGGCGAAGACGAGGATCGGAATGGCCTCCTCGGTTCCGAGAAGTCCGAGGGCGAGCACGGCGGCCCGCCGGCCGAGGACGCTCGTGATGGCCTCGTTGTGCTCGGGCTCGTGGAGAAACCGGTCGGCGGGTTTGATGATGTTGCGATCGCCGAGCAGGGCCCGCGCCAGGAGCGCGTAGCCGCGCAGCACCGGGTCCGCGCCTTTGGGAATGTCTCCGAGGGCCCGCAGGTAGCGCAGGTTCTCAGTGCGTGCACTCAGGCCGAGGGCCAGGGTGCAGGCGGTTCGCACTTCGAGTGCTTCGGAGGGGTTCGCCGCCCGCTGCCCCAGGAGTTTGCACACTTCGGCCAGCCGGGGGCGGTCGACCTGCCCTTGCGGGGTGATGACAGGACGGGCGTAGAGGCCCAGGGCAAGGGCGGCATAGCCGCGCAGCGGTGAGTTGGCCATACGCTCGGGCGGATAGCCCGCGCGGGTCGGAATTCTGCCCTGCAGCGTGTCCACGAGGATCGGCAGCGTCGATTCATCGCCGATGCGTCCCAGCGACATCAGAGCCATCCCCTTGTGCAGATCGCTGTACTCGTGGAGGCGGGCGATGGCCCAGACGTCGGACTGGAGCCCCCCCCACTCATCGCCCCGCTGGGCGAGGGCCTGCATCAGGGCATGGCGCGAAGCAGGATCGTCGATGTCGCCCAGGGCGATGGCCGCGGCGGCGCGCAGATAGCCCTGGTAGATCTCTTCCTCTCCCGCCGTGATCACCCGGGTTTCCGGGGGGCCCTGCTCCTGGGGCGGCTGAGGATCCCAGGAGCTCTGATTGCCTCGGATGAGGTGGGCATTCTGTTGCTGCCACAGCGCATGATCGGCCAGGTACTTCTGGTACGCCTGCTGATACTCATCATCAGAGGTGGGGCTGCGGTTGTCCAGACTGGCGAGCTGCATTCTGAGCTGGCGTCGGGCTTCGATTACAGCCCAGGCCGGCAGGCCGGCGGCACGCTCGCCACCGAGCAGAACGCCGGCCAGGAGGGGGATGCTGGCCCTGTCGTGGAGTCTGCCAAGACCCAGCATCGCCTCGGACGCGACCCAGGCATTGGTTGTGCGGCTGAGAACATCGCGGAGCAGCCCTGCATGGGCGGCGTGGCCGTCCTGGCTCAGCGCCCAGAGCCCCGCCCAGGCGATCGGTGGTGCTCCTCCGGCAATCTGCTGCTGGATGGTCTGCAGGGCATTCGGATCCCGATTTCCCAGGAGGCCCAGCCCGAGCAGTCTCGCGACGGCATCCTCCGGCCTGGCCAGCGGGGCGGAGAGGAGCTGGCGCTGCGCGTCCGGCGCCTGCAGCAGACCCAGGGCGATCGACGCACTCTGACGAACCCGCTCCTGCCGATCGCTGGACGCGAGCGCCGCCAGGGCATCCCGCGCACCGGCGTCGCCCATCTGGCCGAGGGCCAGTCCGGCCGAGGTGCGGAGTCGCCACACGTCAGAGGCCAACGCCCCGCGCAGGGCTGCGACGGCTTTCTCTCGCTGGCCGTCACCGGGTCGGCTGGCGGCGATCTGGGCAGGCGCGTTCTGATTCACCTCGCCCTGTTGCAGAACCGTCAGAAACGGATCTCGATTGGCTTCCCACCAGTGTAGCCAGGACCAGCGCAGAGGATACACCATCTCCTTGAGCGCGGTGCGACCAGGGTCGCGGACGGGTGGAGGAGGTGCCGGAGGGGGACCTGGGGGCAGGCAATGGCCACCGCAGGGCAGATCGGTGAGCAGTATCACCAGAACGAACCAGGCGAAGTTCTGCAGCAGGCTCTGGCTCGATGGGGTGTGGCACATCAGTGAACCTCGGGCGATTCCACCCCGATGCGGCAGGGTCACTTGGCTGATGTATAATCCATATACCTCCCCTGAGTCTTGGAGTCAAGCGGTCGTGAAGCGCCGGCCCGCCCGATTTCTGCGTTTTCTCCTTCCCGGACTGGGGCTGACCGGTTTTGTGGCGGCGGGAGTTGGGCTGCTGCTGCAGGACCGGCCGGGTCGCGAGCCCGGTTCGATGGCGGAATTCCTCCGCATTCTCGAGAAGCCCGATCCGCATTCGCTGGAGTTGGCCCGGTCCTTTGCCGCGTCGCATCGGGCGGAGGTGTCGGCTCGGCTGCGGGGGCTCCTGAACCACCCCAACGGGCAGGTGCGGGTCAATGCCTGCGTGCTGGCGGCGGATCAGCGCGATGCCGCCGCTCTGGCCGCAGTGTTTCCACATGCGGGCGATCGTGATTACTTCGTGCGGGCCCGGGCTTTCGGTGCGCTTTCACGATTCTACCCCGTGTCGTTCCCGTTTCCGCAGCGCAACACCCCACTCGACCAGCGAGAACGGGATCTGCTCGTATGGCTCGAGGAATACGATTCGTTGCGGGGTCATTCGCTCGGCGAACAACTCTGCGAGCTGTACGCAGGTACGGATCAGCTTGAATTTGGAACACCGCTGTCGACACGCTGTCTCACCTGTCATGCGGGTGTGCCGTCCGTGGCTTTTGACGCGGCGGATGCATGCCGGAGCTGCCATGAAGAGATCCACCGGGACTGGAGCGGCTCGGCACATGCTAACAGCCTGTCTCACCTGCACTTGATGACCGTCGACGCCCGGACGCGGCAGAGCCGGTGGATGGAGTTCGGCGCGGTGAGGGGGATCGGCTGCACGGAATGTCATCGGCCGGCCGCCCTCCCGGCGAGAGCCCTGCAGACACAGCCGGCGGACGACCGCTGCGCCTACGAGTTCGTGTCGTCCCCAGCCGCCGCGGAGTCCTGCGCACGCTGTCACCGGGAGATTCACCGCCAATGGCGACAGTGGACCTCTATGTCGCACCCCCGGCGGCTCGAGTGGCCGCCCGGTGGAATCGATTCCGTCGATGCCGACACCCGCACCTGTGTGGATTGTCACATGCCGACGGCACCGGATGGTCGCAGAGGCTTGCGAGATCATCGTTGGTCGGCGCGGCGTCATCCGGATCTCCTGCGGGAAGGACTGGATGTCCGTATCGCGGCTCCCGGACCCGAGGAGGAGAGTTGGCGGCTGATTCTGACGAATCTGGCGGGGCATGCTTATCCGGGCGGAACCTGTCGGCGTGCGGTGGAGATCCATCTGCAGATCGATCGTGGCGATGGGTGGCAGCGTGCGCTGGTGCTGGGATCCCCGTGCCCAGGGGAGTCGGCGGGGACGAGGGAGCCCGCGCTGCAGGCCGGGCAGCAGCGGGTCGTGCCACTCAAGATCCCCGCCACAGCCACCCGGATTGGCTATCGCGTGGTATATGTTCGAGATTGGAGCAATCCGGATCTTTACACCATTGATATCTGCGCCGGTCAATGGGATATCCCTTGAGAAGCCGGACCCCGAAAGGGTGTACGGCTCTCATCCACCCCGAAGCCGTGACCGCTCGATCAGTCGGCGATCAGAACCCTGAACGTGAGTGAGGGGCCTTGCACGGGGGTGGGAGAGTCTCGCATGCGGGCGGGCGCTCCGCCTGGCCGTGAGTCAGGCCCGTCGCTGACGCTCCGGGTTCTGATGGGGGCGGTCGATGGCTTGCAATCCACCGGCCTGCGGTCGTAGCCTGTTGGTATTCGGTGCCCGGAGAACCCGTCGTTCATGCGTGACACTTCACCACCTCAGCCCCCGCCGGCCGTGGCGGAAGGTCCCGACTCCGAAATCGCGGCGCTGCGGGCGATCGTCGAGGGGACGGCCGCCAGCACGGGCGAGCAGTTTTTCCAGGCCCTGGTGCGGCACATGGCGGCGGCGATGGGCGCGCGGTACGCCTTCGTGGCGGAGTTTCTGGGCAACCATCGAGCCCGCACGCTGGCTTACTGGCGCAACAACGCGCTTCACCGCAATGTTGAGTGGGATCTGCGGGGCACGCCGTGCGAAGAGGTCGTGCACGGCTCCCTGTGCCACCATCCCACCGGGGTGAGCCGCACGTTTCCCAATGACCGGGCGTTCGTGGAAATGGCGGTCGAGAGCTACCTGGGCGTGCCGCTGCGCGATCCGGAGGGGGTGACGCTCGGGCATCTGGCCGTCTTCGACACGCAGCCGATGCCGGGCGAGCCGCGGCTGCTGTATATCTTCCACATCTTCGCGGCGCGGGCGACGGCGGAGCTGCTGCGGCTGCGGGCGGAGGCGCGTCTGCGTGAGAGCGAGGAGCGGTACCGCGACCTCTATGAAGAAGCTCCCAATGCCTACGTTTCGCTCTCCCTGGACGGCCGGCTGGTGAGCGTGAACCACCGGACGACGCACGTGCTGGGCCGGCCGGCCGGGGAACTCCTCGGCTCGCGGCTGGCGGACCACGTCGCGGACAATGCGGCCGCCCGCAAGGCGGCGGACGACGCGCTGAGGCGGTTTGTGGCGGGAGAGGAGGTGGAGGGGGTGGAGATCGAGCTGCAGCGGCGCGACGGCCGGCCGCTGTGGGTCAGGCTGTGGATCAAGCCGCTGCGCGACCGCGGAGGGCAGGTGGCGTCGGGGCGATCGATCTGGGTGGACATCACCGACCGCGTCCTGGCCGAGGCCGAGCGGGCCCGCCTCCAGCAGCAGAACCTCTATCTGCAGGAAGAGATCAAATCGGTTCACAACTTCGAGGAGATCGTCGGCCGCTGCCGGAAGATGATGAGCGTGCTCGAGAGCGTGCGGCAGGTGGCCCCGACCGACGCTTCGGTGCTCATTTCCGGCGAGACGGGAACCGGCAAGGAGCTGATTGCGCGGGCGATCCACTCGAACAGCACCCGTCGCGACAAGCCGCTCATCAAGGTGAACTGCGCGGCGCTGCCGACCGGCCTGGTGGAGAGTGAGCTGTTCGGCCATGAACGCGGCGCATTCAGCGGGGCGATCGCGCGGCGGATCGGACGATTCGAGCTCGCCCACGGCGGACCGATTTTTCTGGACGAGATCGGGGAGATGCCGGCCGACATGCAGTCCAAGCTGCTGCGCGTGCTGCAGGAGCGCGAGTTCGAGCGGGTGGGCGGGAGCGCTCTGAT
>CAZQEN010000146.1:0-17573 GCA_964591605.1 uncultured Planctomycetales bacterium | reverse complement strand
AGGGCTCGTATGCGGGCAAGGGCTGCATCACCATCCAGGGGCACGACCCCACCACGAACCTGAGTTTCCGCAATATCCGGATCGCTGAACTGCCCGACCGCCCGAAACGCGACTGATGGCCACAAGGGCCGCGCCGCAACGTTGTAGCGGCCACCTCTGTGGCGACCATCGGCCGCAGGCCCCGATCCGCCAAGATGTTTTTCTAGTCAAGAAAAGCTCGAAGTACAGTATAAAGCCAGCAAAAGGAAGCACATCTTCTTGCTGCTTTCCACAGCTCCATGTCTCGCGCGATATCGGCGATCGGGGTCCGCTCATACGACAGTGGAGGGAAAGGCTTTTCACTAACAGCAATCAGGAATTCTCTTCCGGTCGCCCGAGCATGCTTGTAGAATGACTCAGCGCATCGCGGCATGGAGAGGGCTGGAGTCGTCCCATGAGAGACCAGCGCTCTGCCCGAACCTCCTCTCTACTTCGCGTTGATGCCCGCCGCACGGGCGCCATCGGTGCACTGTGCGCTCTCGCGTGTTCCGCGACTGGCTGCCTCCTGCCGATGCCTTGCAGCAGTCCCGGCATTCCGAGCTTTTCGCCCGAGAGCACGGTGACCGCATGGATTCGCGTCGACTATTTGACCGAGCCGCTCAACTTTGAGCGGAGCATGAGTCAAAGTGCGTATCTCCACTGGTGCCCCACGGATAAGCCGGAGGCAGTTCGTTCGGTGCGGATCGCCTGGGTGGGGTCAGAGTTTGGCGGCTATCATCTCGGAGGCTTGGTTCACCTCGTGTTTTCGCCGGATTCGCACCGAATCGCAGTCATCACACCCCGCTCGCTCCAGGTTTTTGACATCGTCGATGGACACCGCTGGGACGCGGCCGCTGACGGAGAGCATGTTTCCTCACTGGCCTGGCTGGGCAATGATGAAATCGGATATGCAGCCCACACTTCCCTGCGCGGGCGGTACAGGAGTATGACCGATAGAGCTTTCTGGCGACAACGAATTGGCGATTCAGCCGCATCGCGCGTCCTCATCCGGCGCGAGGAGGCCGTCGAAGCCGGCTTCCATTCCGGAAACTTGTTTGTGTGCAGCAATTGGCCGCTGGAATACTGGTCGCCAAATGGCAATTATGTATTGTACAAGCCGTCAATGTTTGGTGGCCGCCTGCACGTGCTCGACGTGCGGGCAGGTCGTGCACGGGCCTTAGGCCCCGAGGAACTGTATCTTGAGCGTGTCGCATGGAAATCTGACGAATCGGCTGTGGCCTGCATCGCCGGCATCCGTGGGCAGGTTAACCGCTGCGCGGCTCTACTCATGGAACCGCAAAGTCTGCGTACGTTGGATTTCACTGAGCCCTTTCTTCAAAGCCTGCCGCACCCTTCTCCATCCGAAATGGCCTGGGCTTGTGACGGGAGATACCTGTTGATCAACGACTTATGGGTGGGCGGCTGTGTGATAGAACCTGCGCCGTTTCGTTGTATTCGCGTGGGCGAGTGTCTGCCATCGCGTGGTGAGACGGCAATCCATCAAGCTGGCCGCTACTGGTCGCACATCTATCCGGCTCGTGTTCCAGGCTGGATGCTGGTCAGGAGCCCCGATCTGAACGCATTCATTGCCGATTACGAATGCCAGACGATCCTCCCGGTCGGCAAGATCCTGGGCGAATGGTCGCAAAACGGCAGATTGGCCGCCGTGGTGGGACGCGACGGGCGACTTCGGGCGCAGCGCATCGAACTCCCGCCCCTACCGATGCAGCCATCGACACAACAAACCTCTACTCCGTGATTCTGCTTCAGAGGAGCGGTCACACCGGTCGGCAAAAGCCGACCTTCAAAGCCACTCCACGTCCTCGGCCGGCGGCAGCGTAACACCGTCGATCTTGGTCCGTTTCCAGCTTCAGGGATCCCCGCGACCGCAATCATTCCGACTCCACACCTTGCCTGCCCCAAGGGCAACACACCCAATCCCTCAGACCACGCGCCGACTCGACGAACCCGGCCGTCATGTTTAGGATGGTCCCTGCCGTTTCGGGTCGTTATCCAGGTCGGAGTCTTTCGCGGAGGAGATCGTCATGGCTCTCACTATCACCAAAAACATGATTCTGCCCAGCACGGTGACCGGTTCGTGGCCGCGGCCGCGGTGGTTCGACGTGAGCATGTGGGCCCGGCCGCTCGATACGTGCATGATGGACATCCGCTTCCGCGAAAAGTTCCAGGACGCCCTGGCGGTGGTGATCAGCGACGAAGAGCGGGCGGGGCTCGACATCCTGACCCATGGCGACTTTCACTGCGACGAGGATTTCGCCGGGCGAAGCTGGCACCACTACCCGATCCAGCGCTGGACCGGCTTCGAGGGGGATCACCTGCAATCTGAAGAGACGCGCAGCGAGTGGCTCAAGTATCCGCCGGGCACACTGCTCAACGAAATCTACACCGGGTGGCGCTGGCCGCGGGTGACCGACAAGATCGAGCACCGTCCGCTCGATTACGCGAAGATCTGGCGCATCGCCCAGGCCAAGACGCGCAAACCCGTTCGCTTCGGCACGTGCTGCTCGCAGGTCATGGGCCTGTTCCTCGACATCCACACCGACAAGTACAAGGACAACCGCGAGGTGGTGTGGGACATGGCGGTCGCGATGAACAAGGAGCTGCTCGCCCTGCGCGACGCGGGGTGCAAGTGCATCCAGATCGAAGAGCCGACGCTGCACTTCATGGCGAACACCTTCGGCGCCAGGAGTGACAAGGTGAAGTTCATGATCGAGTGCTACAACCGCGAGGTGCAGGGCCTGGATGACGTGGAGATCTGGATCCACACCTGCTGGGGCAACCCGAACATGCAGCGGGTCATGGAGGACACGAGCTACGCTGCCTCGTTCGAGCTCTATCTGAACGAGATGAAGGGCGACGTGTGGACGATCGAGACCAAGGACCGCAACTTCAAGGACATCGAGCTGTTCGGCTCGATGAAGGGCAAGCTGCCCAAGAAGATCTGCATCGGCGCGGTGAGCCATCGCACGCTGCAGGCGGACCGGCCGAACGACGTGGCGGCCGAAATCCGCAAGGCCCTCCAGTACATCGCCCCCGAGCAGCTCATCGTGAGCAGCGACTGCGGCTTCGGCCGCCAGGGCTGCAACCGCGAGATCGCCTTCTACAAGGCCAGCTCGATCGCCCAGGGCTGCAACATCGTCCGCAAGGAGCTGGGCTTCGAGACCACCTACGTCCCCGCCGCCGACCCGGCGCTGCAGATCGACATCGTGCCGAAGACGGCCAGGCGGTGAAGTGGCACGGGCATCCTGGCCGTGAGTGTGGTACCGGCGTCTCGCCGGTGCGTGTGGCGCGCCGCCCCTCCGTGGCCCGCGAAGTTTGAGTCATACCCGGAGAGAGCGCACCGGGGGTCAGGTAGCGCTACGCTCACGCAGCTCTCCGCGGACTTGCATCAGCAACTTGCCCAAGACATTCTGGCCTTCTCCTCGGCAATTCGCGCACTCGCACCTGCCCCAGTAGCAATCATGCCATCGATTACCCTCCACAAGCTCTTCGTCGCCTGTTTGCAGCAGGCGGCAGCTCAACTCTGGATCAGCAAACTTCAACCTCAGGAGATCGAGCATGACGCCACGCTTGATCATTTCCCAATCCGACCGCAATGAGACCCGCCGGCCCTTACGTTTGGCGACGAGCGGATTCGCGTTTGAACGAATGTGCGCACGCTCTCCCGGATCGGAGGTCTTCGCAGCCTGAAATGCGTGTTCGAGCGTCGGATATGTGTCGCCCTCGAATGCGATTGGGCACTTGAAGAAGTTGGACAGGAACCGGTTTTCGCCTGTGAATTGATTGATCATGCTCAGAAGCCCACCGGATTCGCCTTGCCTGTTCTTCCAAGGGCTCTCAGAGCCCAGTGGACGCATTGGTCTTGGACTCGACCTGAAGCGGGCTTATGATAATGAGAATGAAAACACTCAGCATCCAGTGTCCTGATGCTTTAGCCGAGCGGCTGGAGCAGCTTGTCCGCGACGGGTGGGTGCCCGATCAGGAGCAGGCGATCATCGAGGCGCTGCGGCGCTTCCTGGACTCCCACCGGCCTGAGCTGATCGAGTCGCAGGTGCTTGCCGATGTCGAGTGGGGCCTGCATGGCCAGGACTGACCCGCCATCGATGGTCAGCGACGCCGGCCCCATCATTCACCTCGACGAACTCGGCTGCCTGGACCTGCTCGGAGATTTCGCAGAAGTCGTCATTCCGCGCCAGGTCTGGAGCGAGGTCCTGCGGCACCGACCCAGTCTGACACTGCCTGACGTTCCAGGCGCATCCATCGTAGATGTGCCCCTGGCGGCTGGCCCTCGTTCACTGGCGTTGGCCCGTTCGCTGGGTCTTCACGCGGGCGAGATCGAGGCATTGATTGTGATGGAGGGCCGCCCGGACCACATCTTCCTGTGCGACGATGCCGCAGCCCGGTTGGCGGCGGAGTCACTCGGGTTTCGGGTGCATGGCACAATCGGCGTACTGGTCCGCGCAGCTCGCATGGGCAGCCGACCTCGCGACCAGGTGCTCTCGCTGCTGCGTGAGATTCCCAACCGCTCCACTCTGCACATCTCCGCCAGACTGCTGGCGAACGTCATCGCCAGAATCGAGCAGGAACCCTCCCAGTGAGGAGCCAGTAAACGGGGCTGCAAGTGCATCCAGGTCGAGGAGCCGTGCACGCACTTCATGGCCAACACCTTCGGCGCCAGGAGTGACAAGGTGAAGTTCATGATCGAGTGCTACAACCGCGAGGTGCAGGGCCTGGATGACGTGGAGATCTGGATCCACACCTGCTGGGGCAACCCGAACATGCAGCGGGTCATGGAGGACACGAGCTACGCTGCCTCGTTCGAGCTCTATCTGAACGAGATGAAGGGCGACGTGTGGACGATCGAGACCAAGGACCGCAACTTCAAGGACATCGAGCTGTTCGGCTCGATGAAGGGCAAGCTGCCCAAGAAGATCTGCATCGGCGCGGTGAGCCATCGCACGCTGCAGGCGGACCGGCCGAACGACGTGGCGGCCGAAATCCGCAAGGCCCTCCAGTACATCGCCCCCGAGCAGCTCATCGTGAGCAGCGACTGCGGCTTCGGCCGCCAGGGCTGCAACCGCGAGATCGCCTTCTACAAGGCCAGCTCGATCGCCCAGGGCTGCAACATCGTCCGCAAGGAGCTGGGCTTCGAGACCACCTACGTCCCCGCCGCCGACCCGGCGCTGCAGATCGACATCGTGCCCAAAACGGCGAAGCGGTGACGTGCGACAGGCATTTTGGCGAAGGTGGCGATACGATACCTGCTCTGCGGGCGGGCACCGGCGTTTCTTTGGGTGCACAGGAAAAGGGCGAAACAGGCTTCTCGGATTTGCAGGATGGATTCGAGCACCATTGATGCCGCTCTGGATCGCCTCCGGTCTCCCACGACAGTGGAGGAACGCCTGTCCGTGTTACGCGAGCTTGTGGAGTATTGGCACGGGCCGATGCGGCCCGAAGACGGGTGGCCGATTGAGTCCTGTCGTCATCTCCCCAAGCCGCTGCGGTGGTGGTGGCAGTGGGCCGGCCACCACACCAAGACGCTCTTTCGACAGAATCTCCTGCTTGCGCCCACCCGCACGGAGATGAAGGACGGCTTTCTTCTC
The DNA here is from genome assembly GCA_964591605.1 of uncultured Planctomycetales bacterium. Lineage (GTDB taxonomy): Bacteria > Planctomycetota > Phycisphaerae > UBA1845 > PWPN01 > CAYLLT01. Next base: position 11,931 of record CAZQEN010000146.1, on the reverse strand, counting down.
TTTTATGGTGAGAACCAGTGGGTCTACGAATGGGCCACAGAGCCGAAGGGCGAGGACCCGCCGGTTTTCATGCGGGAGAGCGGTACCCCCACATGGGAGCAGGAGGATGTCACGCTGTCGGAACACCTGATTCTGGCCTTCCTTTTTGAGGCTGTTCTTTGTCATTCTCGCTATTCTGCTTCCGCGGCATGGCTCGCCGAGGAAGGTGTAATTGAAATCGCGCAAACCCTCCCGCCGATTGCCCTCAAGCGGTGGAAATGGGCTAACACCTGTTTCTACGCGCGGAATGGCGCCTTCATGCTCGCCGCCGAAAACGGCGAAATCGATGGAAAGATGCACTATTCGGTATGGATCGGTGCGAAGACCGCGCCACCGCTCCAGTTTCTGAAGCCGCTCATGGATGCGCGATGGGAACACGTCTCGATATGACACTGAACGGGTTCAGCCCACGACGAAACTGAGCAGCACAACGCCGATCAACCCGCCGATGGAGATGATCGTCTCCAGCGCGGTCCAGGTCGCGACCGTCTGGGCGATGTTCATGTTGAGGTACTCTTTGACCAGCCAGAAGCCCCCGTCGTTGACGTGCGAAGCGATGAGGGAGCCCGCACCGACGGCCATGACGAGCAGGTCGCGATCCACGCCGGGCATCGCGTCGGCGAGCGGGGCCATGATGCTGGCGGCGGTCACGACCGCTACCGTCGCCGACCCCACCGCCAGGCGTAGCAGGGCAGCGATGACCCACGCGAGCACGAGCGGCGAGAGCCGCATGCCGGACATGACCTGCGCGATCGCGGTGTCGGCCCCCGCCTCGTCGAGCACGCGCCCAAAGCCCCCGCCCGCCCCGACGACGAGCAGCACCGTGGCAATCGGCGGCAGCGATTCCTCGGCGAAACGCAGCAGCCGGCCCCGGTCGAACCCGCACGCGTATCCGAACGTGTAGAGCGCCAGCAGGGTTGTCAGCAGCATGGCCGCCAGCGGGCTGCCCGCAAAGGTCATCGCGCTTCGGATGGCCCTGTCCGGCAGCGTCGCGGTCGCCAGCGACGCCAGCAGCATGAGCACCACCGGCAGCAGAATCGTTGTCAGCGTGACGGCCAGCGACGGCGCCCGCACGCCTTCGTGCGTCGTGCTCAATTGCTCGGCCATCGCCCCCGGCTCGACGTGGATGCGCCGGCTGATGACACGGCCGAAGACCGGTCCCGCCAAGACCGCCAGCGGAAAGCCGAGAATCAGCGAGAGCAATAGCGTGCGACCCGGATCCGCCCCCAGCCGTTCGATGGCGGCCAGCGGCCCGGGATGCGGCGGGACCAACCCGTGCGCCGCCGACAGCCCCGCCACCAACGGAATGCCCAGCCGCAGCAGGGGTGTGCCCGTCTGGCGGGCGAGCGTGAACATCACCGGCGCCAGCAGCACCAGACCCACTTGGAAGAACACCGGCAGGCCAATGATGAAGCCCGAGAGCATCATGGCCCAGTCGAGGCGCCGCTCGCCCAGTCCGCGGACCAAAGCCCGCGAGACCACCAGGGCGCCGCCCGATTCGGCCAGGAGCTTTCCAATCACAGTGCCCAGGCCAATGACCATGGCGACGAAGCCGAGCGTATTGCCGACGCCCTGCTGAAACGCGCCGGCAATCTGGGTGGCCGGCATGCGGGCGCCCACCCCCACCAGCAGCGAGGCCGCCGTCAGGGCAATGAAGGCCGGCATGCGGAGCCACGTGATGAGCAGCACCACGAGGCCCACGCCCAGGCAGGCCACGACGAGCACGGAGACAGGGCTGATGGGGGGCACCGTGCGGGAGAGCTTAACGCAGCCGGGAACGAAGGGCACGATCCCCCCACCGGTCAGGGCAGTCAGTCGAGAGGAGCGATGGGGAGGCGGCCGCTCAGGGAGACACGCGTGCCGGTGCAGACGGATCGAATCGGGCGGAAAGGGCGCGAGAATCTGATTGATTCCGGCGGCCGCGGGTGGTACATGTGAAAGAAACCGGCGGGGAGTCGACCCGCTGCTCACTTCCACCGTCACGGAGGATGTCCCATGTCCACAGATGCCCGTAAACGTCACCGTCAGAAGCTCAGACGCCAGAAGAAGCGGATCCAGATGCAGCGGGCCCAGAGCGGCAGCCCGTTCAGCCGGGTCTCCCAGGGGGGCGAGGTCGTGGCCTGCTACGTCAACCGCGACTGGCGCGAAGCCGGCATGATCAGCATGCACGTGCTTCGGCGGCGGGCCGACGGTGGACACAGCATGGGCGGGTTTCTGATCGACCCCTGGTGCATCGGGCTCAAGGACGCCTACGGCCGCCAGGACATGACCGCATCCGAGTTTCGGGAGAACGTCATCGATCACCTGTCGCGGAACATGGATCTGGAGCGTGTGAGCGTCGACCTGGCGCGGCGGCTGGTCGCCGGCGCGGTGCGGTTTTCGCACCAGAACGGTTTCCGCCTGCCGCACAAATGGGAGCGCTGGACGCGCGTCCTGGGCGACATCGGCGACTGGCGGACGGCGGACCTGTCTGAGTTCGGTGTCGGCGGAAAGCTGCGGTACGTGGGCGACATCGATGACCTTCGTAGACGACTCGTCGGCTCCAAGCTAGAACAGTTCCTGGACCGCGGGGACGTGGAGTTTCTGATGGGCCCGTCGGGGATGGACTTCAACGCAAGCGACGAGCCTGAAGATATCGAGTGGGAACTCGATGAGGAGGATGAAGACAACGCCGACCCAGACGACTTCGATGAGGAGCTGGTGGACGAGGGTATCGCGACCGTTCAGGATCGGGCGCTGGAGCGGGTCCGCCGGTGGTGCTTTGCGAACCAGGTCGTCCCGAGTCCGCGGCTCCCCGAAGTGATCGAACACACGCTGCACAACGCGGGAGTCGTGCTGATCGAAAGCAAGGGGGCCGACGAACCGCAAGAGGCCGGCGTTGTCGAGGGGCAACGTTCGCTTGAGGAGCTCATGTCGCGCCAGCGCGGGCAGGACGCAATCGATTTCAGCCGGGCGATCGAGCAGATGCAGGGGTATATGCGACAGTTCGCGACCGCTGAGGCGTTCATCGAAGCGCTGGGGCTGGCGACCACCGAAGAAGAATAGGTCGAAGCGCCGCGCGGGCCTTCGCCGATACGACCGACCCCATCGGGACACGAAAACCCGACGTCCATTGGAACCCGTGCCACCTGAGCGACACGCACTCGTATCGGGGAAGCACTGCTGCGTATGACGGCCGGGTCCGGTAGGATTGCGGGCGGCGGGAATCTCGAGCCATCGGGAGCCGTCAAAGCCTCATTCTGCCGGGAGTGTGCCGTGAAAAAGCATCTCTGCTGCACCGTGCTGTTGATCCTGAGTGTCGGACAGGCCGCCGTCGCAGAACCTGCCACCAGTCGATGGTCCGAAGAGAAGGCCCGGTCCTGGGGGCGCGAGACGCCGTGGCTGGTCGGCTGCAACTTCATCCCCAGCACCGCGATCAATCAACTGGAGATGTGGCAGGCCGACACGTTCGACCTGAAGACGATCGACCGGGAACTGGGGTGGGCGCAGGGCCTGGGTTTCAACAGTGTGCGCGTGTTCCTTCACCACCTGCTCTGGGAACAGGACCGGGAGGGATTTCTGAAGCGCATGGACCAGTTCCTGGAGGTGTGCGAAAGACACGGTATCGGGGTAATGTTCGTCCCGTTCGACGCGGTGTGGGATCCGTATCCCAAACTCGGCCGTCAGCGCGAGCCGCGCCCGCACATCCACAACTCCGGCTGGGTCCAGTCGCCCGGCGCGGAGGCCCTGAAGGACCCTGGGCGGCTGGATGGGCTCGAACCATATCTCAAAGGCGTTCTGACTCGGTTCAAGGACGACAGGCGGGTCCACGTGTGGGACCTGTTCAACGAGCCGGACAACCGGGTTCCCCAGTACAAGGACGTGGAGCTTGCGGACAAGCCGGAGCGGGCGCTGGTGCTGATGAAGAAGGCGTTCGCGTGGGCGCGCGAGGTGAATCCGTCGCAGCCGCTGACGTCCGGAGTGTGGATCGGCACCTGGTCCGACCCTGCAAAGCTTTCGCCCATGGAGCGGGTGCAGCTCGAGCAGTCGGACGTGATCTCGTTCCACAGCTACGCCAGGCTCGACACGGTCCGCAAGTGCGTCGCGAGCCTCCGGCGGTACCAGCGGCCGATCCTCTGCACCGAATACATGGCCCGTCCGATGGGCAGCACCTTCGACCCCGTTCTGGGATACTTCAAGGAGCAGCGGATCGGCGCGTACAACTGGGGATTCGTTTCGGGCAAATCGCAGACGATCTATCCCTGGGATTCCTGGACCCGCCCGTACACGGCCGAGCCGCCGGTGTGGTTTCACGACATCTTTCGTCCCGACGGGACGCCCTATCGTGCCGACGAGGCGGCTTACATCCGCGGACTCACCGATCGCGGCGGCCGACAGTAAGATACTGTCATGCGACGGGCGTGGATCGGATTGACTCTTTCGGCTGGCTGGCTGCTCCTGGCGGGCGCGTCGGCGGCACCCGCAGTCGGAATGGCTCTGTCGCTGCTGGATCGCGGCCGGGTGGCGACGGACCTGGTCAAAGTCCCTTCTCCGGGACGTCTTCTGCTGTACAGCGCGACCACGTCGGTCTGCGCGACGGTGCTGGCACTGATGGCGGGCGTGGGACCGGCGGTGCTGCTGGGACATTCCCGGTCGCGATGGCGGCGGCACGTGCTGACGGGGATCTGCGCAGCGCCGCTGCTGGTTCCGCCGCAGGTGTATGCGTACGCGTGGGGCCTGGCGACGGCGCCGCACCGGCTGCTGGCCTCGGCGCTGCCGGCGACAAGCGGGTCCAGCGCCTGGGGCAGCGCGGTGCGGGCGGGACTGATCTCGGCGGGCTGGCTCTGGCCGCTGGTGACGCTGATCGTGGCGGCGGGATGGCGGACAACGGGGCGCAACGCCTACACGCTCGCCCTTCTGGATTCCTCCCCCGGGCGGGCGTTTCTGCGGGGCGTGCTGCCGAGCCTGCGGGGCCACCTGCTGGCGGCGGGCTGCGTGGTGTTCATCATCACGCTCGTCGAGTATCCGATCCCGCACCTGTCCCTGGCCCGCACGTATGCGACCGAGCTGCTGCTGCTGGTGGACGTGGGGGCGCCGCCGGGACAGGTGGTGATGACCGCCCTGCCCGCGGTGGGGCTGGTGGCGGCCGCCCTGGTGGTCGCGGGGGCGGCGATGTCGGCGGTCCGGGGTTGGGGCGCGGGCGACGACGAGGCGGTCGGCGGCGGCTGGCCGGTCGGTTCGAACCGGTGGGCCATGACCTGGCTGGTCCTGCTGTGGAGTCTGAGCGTGATCGTGCCGGTGATCGTCATGATCAGCTCGCTGCGGATTGCGGCCCGGTGGCGGGAGGCTTTCACGCTGTTTCGTGAAGAGTGGCTGGATTCGTGCGGGGTGGCGGTGGCGGCGGCGGGTGTCGCGGTGGTGATCACCATCGGGACGGTCGTCTGGGCCGGGGCGTGGACGAAACGAAGGGGTGCGGTGAGCGTCTCACAGGTAGGGACGGCCGGCGCCGTCCTGGCCGTGCTGGGCGCCCTGGTGCCGGGGGCGGCCCTGGGCGTGGGATTCGTGACGATCTACAACCGCGACGGAGTCGTAGGAGATCTGTATACGCAGACACCGGTGGTGTGGATCCTGTCTCTGGCGGCTCGATATGCGGTGATTCCGGTGGTGATCGCGTGGCTGGGCCTGCGCAAGCGATGGGTGACGGCGGTGGAGCAGGCGCAGGTGGACGGGGCGCGGCCGGGCGACATTGTCGGACATGTGCTTCTGCCGATGCTGTGGCCGTCGCTGGTGGCCGGCGGCGCGATCGTGGCGCTGCTGTCGTTGTCCGAGGTGGTGATTTCACAGCTCGTGCACCCGGTGGGGTACCCGAGCATCGCTTTGACTATACTGGGACTGATGCATTACGGTCGCGACGACACGGTCATTATCGCGGCTCTGCTCATCATGGGCGTCGGGGTGCTTGCGGCCCAGCTCTCCTCATGGCTGCTGCTGAGGCGCACATAGGAATGGCGGATTGCGAATTGCGGATTGTGGAAGCAGCCCGCAGAGCGGGCGTATCCGATGGGCGGTTCCCCAATGGAGCCCGAGGCGCAAGCGAGGGGTTCCCGGAGGGGGCGCCGTAACCCCATGAAACCCTCGCTTGCGCTTCGGGCTCTACTCGTGCGAGAATCCTTTCTCATACGCGCTATGGCGGGAATTCTCTCCTGCGGGACGGGAATCCCGCCTGGGCGGGTGCGAGACGGGCATCTCGCACCAGCGGGTTGGCGGCCCCGATCCGCAATCCGCAATCCGCAATCCGCAATGACACTGGCCCTGCTGCTCGCGTGTCTGGGTTGTCATCATGATTCGATCGCCGGGCGGCGGCCGGAAAAGATCATCGGCGAGCAGGGGCTGGGGCCGGGGCAGTTCGTGTTTCCGCGGGCGATGGCGACCGGGCCGGACGGGGCGGTGTACGTTGTCGACAAGACCGCGCGGATCCAGCGGTTTTCGCCCGAGGGAGAGTACGACACGTCGTGGCAGATGCCCGAATGGCAGGCGGGCAAGCCGACGGGGCTGACGGTGGACGTGCAGAATCGGGTTCTGGTCGCAGACACCCATTACCACCGGGTGATGATCTTCGACCGGGACGGGCATGAGCTGGCCCGATTCGGGTCGGAGGGCGACGGACCGGGGCAGTTCCAGCTTCCCACCGACGTGGAAGTGGACGCCGAGGGCAACTTCTACGTGGCGGAGTACGGCGGGAACGACCGGATCAGCAAATTCGCCCCGGACCACACGTTCATCACCTCCTTTGGCGGCCCGGACGCCGGAGAGGCATCGCTGCTCCGACCGCAGGCGCTCAAGATGGACGGTCAGGGTATGCTGTGGGTCACGGATTCGCTGCATCACCGGATCTGCCGTTTCACGCGCGGCGGAAAGCTGGTCGCGTCGTTCGGGAAGGCGGGTGACCGGCCGGGAGAGCTCAAGTACCCTTATGATCTGGAACTGTGTCCGGACGGCTCGGTGCTCGTGTGCGAATTCGGGAATAATCGCGTGCAGCGGTTCGACAGCAGCGGCCGCAGTCTGGAGACCTGGGGCGCCGCCGGTCGGCACCCGGGCGAGCTGGCCTCGCCGTGGGGGCTGTCGCTGGGGAAAGGACACCGGGTGTACGTGGTAGATTATCTGAACCACCGGGTGCAGATGTTTCGAATGTGATTTGTCCGTGGTCAGTGGTCCGTTGTCCGTTGTGGGGTCAATGAACGGAGGCAGCACCGTCCGCCGTAGCTGCAGAGACGGTTCATCGTCGTGATTGCACCGGGGCGGGCATTGATGCTGGAAGGATTGCGCTAGGCCCGGCATTTATGCCGGGTCACGCCGTGTTTGTAGAATGCTGATCCCGGTTTACCGGGATTCTCATCCTGCTTGAGCATCGGAGACGTCCCCCATGGCGCAAAATGCTTACTATGAGATCTATCTGCACCTTGTGTGGCATACTAAAGGCAGCGCGGCTCTGCTCCGAGGGCCGGTGGAAGCATGTACCTATCGCATGCTCACCGAACGTATCCGCAGGACAAAAGATGTGTTTCTGGATGGGCTCGGCGGGACGGACACCCACGTTCATCTGGCCGTTCACATCGCCCCAACTGTGCTCATTGTCGAAACGATTGGGGAACTCAAGGGGGGATCGTCCCATGATGTGAACGACGCCTTGAAGCAAAAGGCGCTGTACTGGCAAACGGGTTATGGTGCGGTTTCGTTCGGCAAGCGCAACCTTCCGTTTGTGCTCGACTACATCCGGAACCAGCGCGAGCACCACGCGAAAGGCACCGTGATCGGGCGACTTGAGTACACCGAAGGCGATGCTGAAGCAGGTGGAGAAGCCCGGTAAACCGGGCTCTGGGTGTGATAATGCTCGCTTTACCCGGCATGAATGCCGGGCCTAGCGCGGATTCGCCGGGCCTGGCGCTGATTCGCGCGTCTTCCCCGGCATGGACGCCGGGCCTGGCGCGGACTTGCTGGCCCAGCACGGTTTTGCCGGGCCCAGCGCGGATTTGCGGGCGTGAACGGCGAAGGATCGGCGGTGAGCTGCCGAACGATCAGCAATGGACGATGACAACCGACTCAAACAACGGACCACGGACAACCGACCACGGACGAACCCATGCTTGCCGTGAACTGGCCCATTTCGTTTGAGCAACCGGCGTGGTTGTGGCTGCTGGCGGCCATACCCGTGCTGGTGGCGGTGTCGATGCGGTCGCTGGCGGGGCTGGATCCGGTGCGGCGGGCGACGGCGCTGGTGATGCGCAGCCTGGTCATTCTCGCGCTGGCGCTGGCGTTGGCCCGGATACAGCTCGTCAAGCACAACGATCATGTGGCGCTCATGTTCGTGCTCGACCGGTCGCGCAGCATCCCCGACCCGCTGCGGCTGGCCGCCCAGGAGGTGGTCAAGAACGCGGCCAAAAACGGGGACCGGGACGATCGCGTGGGGGTCATCGGCTTCGACGGGGAGGCGGACGTCGACCTCATTCCGAGCCGGGCCGGGTTCGACATCCAGGACTTTGGCTGGCCGCAGGAACCGGACCGCACGAACCCCGCCGCGGGGCTGCGGCTCGCGATGGCCGCATTCCCGCAGGGTTTTGCCCGACGGATCGTGCTGGTGACCGACGGGAACCAGAACGCGGGCGACCTGAAGGAGGAGATTGAGACGGCGCGGGCCAACGGCGTCGTGGTCGACGTGCTGCCGCTGCAGTATGAACACGACAACGAGGTGCTTTTCGACCGGATCACCGTTCCGGCGCAGGTGAGCACTGATACGAAGGTGCCGGTGCGCATGGTGCTCAAGAGCCGCAAATCGACCAAGGTTCAGGTCTCGCTCTGGCACAACGATCAGGAGGTGCCGCTCTCCGAGAACGTCTTCGATCTGTCAGGCGGCATGCGGCCGGACCCGTTTGTCGTGCCGCTCGAGCTGCACGGGGGCGGCGTACACCGGTTCGACGCCCGGATCACGCCTCTGGACCCGAAGGCCGATTCGATCCCCGAAAACAACCGTGCGACGGCCTTCACGAACGTGGAAGCCCAGGGCGGCGTGCTGATTCTCACGCAGGCGAACTCCAACGACGACCAGGTGCTGTTTGATGCACTGCGGCGCGAGCTGCGGGATCCGGCCCGGCCGGGCGAGTCGATGGTGCAGATGCAGAGCGTCGATCAATACCCGATCGACCTGGAGCGGCTGCAGCAGTACAGCGCGGTGATCCTGTCGAACATTGCGGCCGACCAGTTCAATGAAGAGCAGCACCGGGCGCTGGCCACCTATGTCCGCCACTTCGGCGGCGGTCTGATCATGACCGGCGGCGATCAGGCGTTCGGAGCGGGCGGGTGGATCGGCAAGCCGATCGAAGAAGTGAGCCCGGTCACGTTCGAGGTGAAGCACAAGAAGCTGCTGCCGCGCGGGGCGCTGGCGATCATCATGCACTCGTGCGAGATCCCGAGGGGCAACTACTGGGGCGAGCAGGTGGCGATCGCGGCGATCCAGACGATCAGCTCGCTCGACTACATCGGGGTCATCGATTTTTCGTACGGCATGGGCGGGCCGCACTGGGAGGTGCCGCTGCAGCTCGCGACGGACAAGCCGGCGATCATCCGCAAGGTCAAGCAGATGCAGAACGGCGACGCGCCGAGCTTTGAAGACTTCATGACCATCGTCTTTCGGGACATGATGAAGCTTTCGGGCGTCTCGCAGCGGCACGTGATCATCATCAGCGACGGCGACCCGGCTGCCCCCACGCCGGCGACGATCAAGAAATACGTGGACAACAAGATCACGGTATCGACCGTCGGCATCGGTTACGGCAGTCACGTGGTGGAGCAGACGCTCCGGAAAGTCGCCAATGACACGGGCGGGCGATTCCACGCCTGCCGGAATCCCAAACAGCTCCCGCAGATCTTCGTGAAGGAGGCGAAGGTCGTGAAGCGGCCGCTGATCGACGACCGGCCGTTCCAGCCCAACCTGCTCGGCTCGCAGGTGACGCTGGGCATCGATCGCAGCGAGCTGCCCCCGCTGGGCGGGCTGGTGCTCACGACGCCCAAGGCGGACATCTCGCTGGCCATCAACCGGCAGGGTTCCGAGGGCCTCGACCCGGTGCTGGCTCACTGGAATTACGAGGCGGGCAAGATGGCCGTCTTTACCAGCGGGTGGTGGCCTAAGTGGGGCACGGACTGGGCGGGCTGGGAGAAGTTCGGCAAGTTCTGGGCGCAGCTCGTGCGCTGGGCGATGCGGCAGAAGGGCTCGGCGGACTTCGACATTGCCACCCGCGTGGACGGCAACCGCGGGCACATCACGATCGAGGCGCTGGACAAGGATGCCAGCTATCTGAACTTCCTGCAGATCCGCGGCAAGCTGATGACCCCCGGGATGACCGAGCAGGATCTGCGGATGCGGCAGACGGGCCCGGGCCAGTACGAGCTGGATTTCCCGCTGCACGAGCACGGCAACTACCACGTCTACCTGACGTACACCGGGCCCAACGACAAGCAGGGCTCGATTCATACGGGGGTGAGCGTGCCGTATTCGCCCGAGTTCCGCGAGCTGAGCGCGAATGTGGCGCTGCTGCAGGAGGCGGCGGAGCGGACGGGCGGGCGCGTGCTGGATCTGTCGGCAGACGTGAAGAAGCTGTTCTCGCGCGACCTGCCGCCGTCGGTGTCGCGACAGCCGATCTGGCGATGGGTGGTGACGTGGCTGCTGATCCCGCTGTTCATTCTGGACGTGGCGGCGCGGCGACTGGCATCGGCGGTGGCGATGTCGTTCTACGTCGAGGTGGCCATGCTGGCGACCGGGTGCGCGGCGATGTATGCGGGCGGAGGGCGCTGGTGGGGCTACCTGGGGGTCATCGTTCTGGCGGAGATGGTCGGGTGGGGCGTCCGCCGCAAGGCGATCCGCCCGGCGCTGGCGTGGATCACCGGCAGTTTGCACCCGCGGGCCGCGGAGACGAGCCAGCAGGCACTGTCGCAGCTCAAGGGCGTCCGCGAGAAGGTGCGCGAGGACCTGACGGCCACTCAGAAGGCCCGGCAGCAGACGATCGCACTGGAGGAGACGGCCCGGCGGGATGCACGGTTCGATGTGGGCGATGCGCAGGCGTCGCGGCCGGCAGGCGATCTGACGCAGGCGGTGGGCGGGGCCGACCCGGCGGCGCTGGCGGCAGAGGAGCAGGCCAAACGCGAGGCCGCCGCAAAAGCCCGTGAGTCGGGCGCCGCCGGCGGTGACATTGCCAGCCGCCTCCGCCGCGCCAAGCAGCGGGCGCAGGATGAGATCAAGGAACGTACGGAGGATCCGAGCAGTTGAGAGCGCATGCTCACAGTGTGGGACCGGCTTCCAGCCGGTCTGATCTGGTGTGGCACCGGCGTCCCGCCGGTGCAGCACGGGCGGGACGCCCGTGTAAAGAACTGCACAGCCGAGACGGCTGTGCCACACCCACAGGCGAGACGCCTGTGCCACACCTTGAATGCATCCCTCCGAAGGAGATGAACGATGCCCGAGAACATTGATCCCAAAGTCGAGAAGGCCACGCTAGAGTTCCGCAGCAAGTTTCAGCGGCTGCAGGAGGAAATCGGCAAGGCGATCGTCGGCCACCGTGAGATCGTCGACGGCGTGCTCACGTGCCTGTTCGTCAGCGGGCATGCGCTGCTGGAGGGCGTGCCGGGGCTGGGTAAAACGTACCTGATCCGCACGCTGAGCGAGGCGCTGAGCCTGAACTTCTCGCGGATCCAGTTCACGCCCGACCTGATGCCGGCCGACATCGTCGGCACGAACATCATCATGGAGGACCCGGCGAGCGGCACGCGGCAGTTCAAGTTCCAGCAGGGTCCGATCTTCGCCCAGATCGTGCTGGCCGACGAAATCAACCGGGCGACGCCCAAGACGCAGTCGGCCCTGCTCGA
>CAZQEN010000145.1:2734-17582 GCA_964591605.1 uncultured Planctomycetales bacterium | reverse complement strand
GCCGCTCCCGGACATCAAGGGCCGCATGGAGATCCTCAAGGTCCACAGCCGCAAGGTAAAGCTCGGGCCCAACGTGGACCTGGCGCGCCTTGCCAAGGCCACGCCCGGCTTCAGCGGCGCCGACCTCGCGGCGATCATCAACGAATCGGCGTTAACCGCCACGCTGGCGGGCAAGGACGCCATCGAGCAGGAGGACCTGGAGGAGGCCCGCGACAAGGTCCGCTGGGGCCGCGCCAAGAAGAGCCGCGTCATCGACGAGAAAGATCGTATCGCCACCGCCTATCACGAGGCCGGCCATGCCCTGGTGCAGTGCCTGCTGCCCGAGGCCGACCCGCTGCACAAGGTCAGCATCATCCCGCGCGGGCCTTACTTGGGCGCGTCGTTCTCGCTGCCCGAGAAAGACCGCACCAACTACAGCCAGAAGTTCGTGCACTCCTCGATCCGCATCCTGTGTGCCGGGCGCATCGCCGAGAAGATGATGACCGGCGACGTCAACACCGGCGCCGCCGCCGACATCCGCCAGGCCACGCAGATGGCCCGCAAGATGGTCACCGAATGGGGCATGAACGAGCGGATCGGCTTCGTCTACTATGGCGACGACGATTCCCGCCAGAACATGTGGATCGATCTGCCGGGCGGCCACGATTACTCTCCGCAGACCGCGCATGCCATTGACGAGGAAGTCAAGCGCGTGATGGACGAGGCCTACGCGGACGCGGCCCGCATTCTCGAGGAAAACCGCGACAAGCTCGAGTCGATCGCCCGGGCGCTGCTCAAGTATGAGACGCTGGACGCATCGGAAGTCCACGCCCTCATCCGGGGTGAATCGCTGCATCGTCCGACGCTGACCGACCTGCTCGACGCCGATCACGCGGCCACGCCCCCGGCCCAGGTGCCCAAGGCCAAGCCCGTGACGCTGCCCGAGCCCAACCTCGGATCAGGGCCGCTGCCGCAGCCGGGATGAAGACATTGCAGATTGCGAATTGCGGATTTCGGATTTCGATTCCGCATGAACTTGGTGGGCAAAAGGCGAGGATTGGACTTCGGTCTGGATTTGAGACGGGCGGCCCCCGTCGGCGACGGGCTTCTTTCAATCCGTAATCCGCAATCCGCAATCCGAAATTCGCAATGGGGATGGCCATGGCCAACGCCGACATCGTCATGATCGGAACGCGGGAGCTGCCGCTGATCGTGGACCTGTTCAACGCGGTGTTCCGCCCGTCGCGCGAGCGCGCGTTCTTCGAGCGCCGGCTGCAGGGCCGGCTCAATCCGCTGATTCTGCTCGCCCAGATGGACGGGCGGCCCGTCGGCTTCGCTATCGGCTATGAAAACAAGCCGCGGACCTTTTACTCCTGGCTCATCGGCGTCCTGCCCGACTTCCGCCGCTCGGGGATCGCCTCTCAGCTCATGGAAGCCATGGCCGCCTGGGCCCGCGAGCACGACTACCACACCATCCGCTTCGAGTGCTTCAACACCCAGCGCCCCATGCTGCATCTGGCCATCAGCCAGAACTACGATATCGTCGGCCTGCGCTACGATGCCGACACCGGCCAGAATCTCATCATCCTCGAGCACATCATCGAGCACGACGAGGAATAGCCCGTTCCGCCCCGCCGGCCTTCGCGCCCGCTGGTGACCACCGGACTGCTCGGCACCGCGAAGATCCCGGCTTTGCCGTTCGAGCAGCCCGACGGCTCGCCGTATTGCCTGGACACCGACTACCTGGGCCGGCCCCGATCCGTGGCCAGCCCATTCCCCGGCCCCGTCGAACGCGCCGCCGACGCCCACCAGCCACTGAAGCTCTGGCCGGTGAGCACCCGCGACTGAGCAGCCCTCACCGCTCTGTACCACAGCCTGCTGCGATGCGGGCGGTGGGGGTGGCGCTTCGCCGGGTCGCCCGAGGCTGTACGACAAGCGCAATGGCTTCGTTTTGTCGGCGGGGGGTGTGCGGCATCGGCGGTTCTCCCGTTCGGGGAATCGGGTGGGCTGATTCCTTGAGAGAACACGTCGGGTGTTCCGGATAGGCCGCACGACGCGGAGCGGGGCGTTGCGGTTTGCGGCCCCGGGGGCCAGGCGCGTTGGAGTGAGCCGCATCCTGGGTGATTCACTGGTTTACCCTGGGCGGTTTGGGGGCATCAGATCGAGTCGCGTGCCCCTTCCCTGTCAGTATTAAACCAGTCCCGTTTTCCTGCCCCGCTCGAACTAAGCGGGTTCGCCGCGCCCATGACAGCTTGTGCAGTTCCATGGCCGCCAGCAGAGTGGTCGCGAGGCCGAGCAGGATAAGCCACCACTGGAGACCAAGCGGCTCGGTATGCAGCATCTTCTGCCCGAACGGCACGTACAACATGCCGATGTGGAGGAGTTGGGCCAGCACGACCCCGCCGAGCAGCAACGGGTTGCTCAGGGGCGACATCCTGAAAGCGGACTTGGTCTCTGACCGGCAGTTGGCGACGTGGACGTTTTCCAAAAGCACCATGAGCATGAGGAGCAGGTTGCGCACCGAGTACTCTTCCATTCCTGCGACCTCGACCAGGTAGTAGAACAGACTGAACGCCACGCAGGACATCACCGCTGCGCCCAGCACGGTACGTTCCAGCATAAGCCGGTTAAAGATGGGCTCGCGCGGAGGGCGAGGCTTGCGGCGCAGGGCGTCACCCTCGCCGGGCTCGAACGCCAGGGCGACATCCTGGATGCCGTTCGTCACCAGGTTCAGCCAAAGGATCTGCACCGGGAGCAGGGGCAGAGGCATGCCGGTCAACAGAGCCGTACCCAACAACAACACTTCTGCCACGCCGGTGGAAATCAGCAGGTAGATCACCTTCCGGACGTTGTCGTAGGCGATGCGGCCCTCTTCAACGCCGGCGACGATCGTGGCGAAGTTGTCATCGGTAATGACGAGTTCGGCGGCTTCGCGGGCGACGTCCGTACCGGCCTTGCCCATGGCAACGCCGATGTTCGCTTTGCGGAGGGCGGGAGCGTCGTTGACGCCGTCGCCCGTGACCGCAACATAGTGCCCGGCTTTCTGGGCCGCTTCGACCAGTTCAAGCTTCTGGCGCGGCGCGACGCGGGCGAACACGCGGATATCCCGAACGAGTTTCGCCAGAGCTTCCGGCGGCTTCTCCATCATCGCCGCGCCGGAAACGACCTGACGCGGATTGTCGGCCATGCCCAAATCGCGCGCAATCGCCAAGGCGGTCACGGGATGGTCGCCGGTGATCATGCAAACCTGGATTCCCGCGCTGTGACAGGACGCTACGGCCTCGCGCACGCCGGGCCTGAGGGGGTCGATCATGCCGACCAGGCCGAGGCAGCGCATATCCTGCGGCTCCTCGGGCGGATGCGCCGGATCGAAAGGGGATGCCGTCGCACCTTCGGCCAGAGCGAGCACCCGAAAACCGCGGGCGGCCATCTCCTCGCCGGCGGTGGAAAGTGCCGACCGCCGATCCGGATCGCCGTTCCATTCACACATGCTCAAGATTCGCTCCGGCGCACCCTTGGCAAAAACCCGCGTGCGCTGGCGATCCAGATGGTAGGAAGCAGCATCACCGTGGTAGGAAACCGCAAACTGTCGCTCGGATTCGAAGGGGATAGCCGCCAGTCGGGGCAACGATCGCAATGCCTGTTGCGGATCGCAGCCCAGCTTCCGGGCCAGGGAGAGCAATGCAACATCGGTCGGGTCGCCGCGCCAGATCCACGCCCCCTCGCGCTGATGGAGGTCGGCTTCGTTGCACAGCGCGCCGGCGATAGCCAGGTCGATCAAAGGATGATCACACCCGATCGTGGCTGCTTTGCCGTTGGAACGGGCTTCGCCTGCCGGCGCGAAGCCCTCTCCCGTGAACTCGAAGACCTGATTGTCGGCGAGTCGCACCTCCCGCACGGTGATCTCGTTGCAGGTCAGCGTGCCGGTCTTGTCACTGGCGATCATCGTGCAACTGCCCAAGCCCTCGACCGCCGCCAGCCGGCGCACCACCACGCCACGGCGGGCCATGCGGGTCGTAGCAACCGCCAACGCAACCGTCATGGCCACGGGCAAGCCTTCGGGGATTGCCGAAACGGCGAGCGCGACCGAAAACATGAACATCTCCACCAACCCGTACCCGCGAACAAAGACTCCAAGCGCCCCGATGGCTGCGACGGCTCCAAGGATGCCGATCGCGATCACGTGCGTGAAATGCTCCATGCGCACGACGAGCGGCGGTTTGCCGCCCGTCGCTCCCAGCACGTCCAGCGCGAGCTGGCCAACGGCGGTTCGGGTGCCCGTGCCCACCACCACGCCCCGACCGCGTCCCCGGATGACCGTCGCACCGGCGAACGCCATGTTCAGCCGATCTCCCATCGGCGTGTTCGGCTCGCCAGACCAGCCCGCGTCTTTCTGAACGGGTAGCGATTCCCCGGTCAGCAGCGACTCGTCGATTTCGAGGCCCTGGGAGGCGAGCAGGCGAATGTCGCCGGGCACCCGGTTGCCTGATTCCATCCATACCACGTCACCTGGCACGAGGCGTTCAGCGTCGATTTCGCGTGTCTCGCCATCACGGACGACCGCCGCGCGGATGCGCAGAAGTTTCTGCAGTGCCCGGCTGCTCTGTTCGGCACGCCACTCCTGGTATCCGCCGATCGCCGCGTTCAGCACCAGAACCGCAGCAATGAACCCGGCGTCCGAGAACTCGCCGATCGCCACGCAGACCATCGCGGCGACCCCGAGGATGTAGATGAGCGGATTCTGAAACTGGCGGGACACAATCTGCCACCATGTCGGCGGCGGCCTGTGGGGAAGCTCATTCGGTCCAAACTTCTGCAGCCGCGACACGGCCTCGCGCTCGCTGAGTCCGGACTCCTGGGCTTCGGCTGTCGTCAGCACGTCGGACAGTGGCAGGGCGTGCCACGCCTGCGCCTGCTGGTTACCTGCGGTCATCTGCGTTCTCTTGGTAGAAGTAGCTCTGTTGTGAATGGACACGCGATGGTCCGCGCGGCGGAATTACCTTATCCGGGCTCCTGGAACTGGGCCAACACCGCATTGAGGAATCCGAAAGTCTCTCCTTTGCGCTTGACCAGCAGCACCGGGACAGGAGCATTCAGCAGGACCCGCTCGGTCGTGCCGCCGAGCAGCGCGATCGCCGGCAACGTGGCCCCGCGGCTGCCGATCACGATCGCATCCATGTTCCCGGCGGATGCCAGATTGTAGGATGCACCGGCGATGTCCAGCGAACAGGTATAAACGACGTTGAAATCCACTCTGCTGGTATCCACGTCCGCAAGGAACTCCTCGATCCGCGTCCGGGTCACGGTCTCCATCTGATGAGCCGCCCCTTCAAATGTCTTGCCCGTGTAACTGTATCCGTAGCCCACGCTGTACACCGACTGGACCAGGACTTGTGGTCTCTCGCCGCTCGTGCGGGCAATGTGAATGGCCGTCTCCAGCGCCATCCTTGAGTGCTCGGAGCCGTCAACAAGAACTAAGAGGCGGCTTAGGTGTGCGCGGGCGCCCGCCGGAACAACCAGTACGTCACACGGAGTTTTGCGGGCCAAGCGGTAGAACGCCGCGCCCAGCCCCATCTGATCGTTCGGCAGGCGACGGCCAACGACAATCATGTCCAGGTCGCGATCGCGCGCAGTGCGGAGCATTTCCTGAAGACCGGTGGCCTCAGAGACGTGTATCTCGATGCCATTCGCCATGTCCTCCGGAAGCGATTCGAGAAGCTGGCGACGAATCCTATCATGTTCCGGGGCAGGCGTGTCGACCGGATCTTCAATGCCGCGCACATGTATGCAATAGATCGAGTCAGGCTTCCCCAACCTGGCCAGCAGGCCCGCAAACGCCAGAGTTTCCTTGTCGCCCGGTTCATCGTTCAGGTACATTCCGAGTTTCCGAAGAGCTTTCATGGAGATCACCTCTTTCCATCGCAACGCCAAACCCGCCCCTTCACGATAGCTGGGCATCAGGCCCGTTCCTGTCGGCGGCGACGGTTCAAACCTCGACCGGTCATCCGAGGAACACTTCTGGAGGTAGCTTGGCGTTTTCCGAGTTCGTCCACAGTGACGCGAGGCCGATTTCCTGGCGCGGGGCAGCGTCCAGGCGCTGGCGCGCGCTTGCCTCGGGCAAAGCGACCCTGTGACCACGAACCGACTCGTCAAGTGTCGTCTCGCAGCGCTGGTCGACTGCAATTGAGCGAGACGCGTCGCACGAACGAGTCCTCATTGTCCGATCTCCTCATCTCGTTGTGCCTTCGAATCGACGCAGACAACCGAATTCCACCCATAGGGCCCCGGAATCAGACCAAACGCGGCATAGTCCGAGAGCCATTCTCCGTCAACGCAGTAGCGGAACTGATAGATGCCGGGGACCAACCGCATCCGGCACGTCCACCAGCCGTCACGCATCAGCCTCATGTGCATGGCGTCGGGATTCCACCCGTTGAAATCGCCGGCCACGCTGACGCGTTGGGCTCGCGGTCGGTGCAGGCGGAACACCAACGCCCCCTCGTGATCCTGGCTCGTCATGGCTCCTCCTTGGGTCGTTCCTGCTCAAACGGACACGCGGCGCTCCGGAGTGATGCTGTCGCAGGTGACCAGCACGGAGCCGCCGCAGAAATCACAGTTGCTGTAGCCCATGCCCAGACAATGATCGCAGGTGTCCCGGTCTTCGGAGCAACCTCGCCCCTTGCACGCATCGCACCGTTCGAGCCCGCCCATCCAGCAAAAGCAGGGGCGGGACGCCTCGGCAGTAAACTGCTGCTCCCCCGCAGAGCTCTCCCGCTTGCCGAGGAGAACGCGACCCGATTGATGCTGATAATGTGCGTCCGCGAAACAGAACGCTCCGGAATCGTCGGGTGCAGAGCATGGGCTGGCTGCCCGAGTCGCCGGCATCGCCCTCGTCATGCGCCCCGAAATATGGGGATGTCGAGTTCTGATGCGGCGGGATGTCATCTCACACCTCGCTTCCGTTCGTTCCAACCCGAGCTCCTCAGGCCCGGGACACCTGCTTACCACCCGGCCCTCACGGGAGGGCCGTTCCTGCAACACGCCTTGTCTGCGCGAAAGCGGCGGGTCCGTCGTCGGGCAAAATCCTTCCGGACCACGCAGGCGATCCGATCCACAGCTTGGCAGATTGCCGCCTCCAGACTCGCCGCCTTGCCCTGGACCGTCTTGCGAACCGAAGGGGCGACGCTCGCATCAATGCGACATCGCTGGTCGATACCGCCACGCGGACCGTTCAGGTCGTGAAGACGTACCACCACTTTGATCACTTGCGACGCGAATCGCCCCAAGGCGAATCCCAGGCGTCGTTCGATGAACTCCGATAACGACGGGGCCACTCTGACGTTCTTGGCGGAAACGTGGACGCGCATCCCGACCTCCCTTTATGCACATGGGCACAGACCAAGCCAGCGCTTCCATCCCTCGTACGGCTGGCGAGAATGCCTGGTTTCATTCAAAGCATTGAGTTGATCGTTCGATCCAGTGAATGTATAATACACTGCATGGAATCGCTTAACTACCAGCACTTACGATACTTCTGGACCGTCGCGAAAGAAGGGACGATCGCGGCCGCATGCGATCGGCTTCTTCTCACCCAGTCCACGATCTCAAACCAGATACGAGTCCTCGAGAAATGTCTCGGAGCCAGGCTCTTCCAGCGTTCCGGCCGCAATCTGGTTCTGACTGAGACCGGCCAGGCGGTGTACCGCTATGCCACCGAGATTTTTGCCTTGGGCGGCGAACTCGTTGCTGCTGTCAAGGACCGTTCCGCGAGCCATCCAACGCGGCTGCATGTCGGTGCCCAGGACACACTCCCCAAGCTGATCGTGTGCCGCCTGCTTGAGCCCGCCTTCGACCTCCCCGAGCCCGTTCAGATCATCTGCCACGAGGGCACACCTTCGCAGTTGCTGCCACGGCTGTCGGTGCATGAGGTAGATCTGGTGCTTTCCGACGCCCCGCTGGATCCGCAGATCAGGGTACGTGCATTCAGCCATCCGCTCGGGCAGTGCGGAATAGCATTCTTTGCAGTACCTGACTTGGCTGGGCGATTGCGAAGGGGTTTTCCGGGCTCGTTGACGGGGGCGCCAGCGCTGCTTCCGGCCGCGACTGCGGCAATGCGGGGTGCGCTGGATCTGTGGTTCCATGCCACTGGCGTTCGGCCCGGCATAGTGGGTGAGTTTGAGGACATCGAACTTATGATGGCTTTGGGCCGGCAGGGGCGCGGCTTCTTTCCCGCCCACGATGCGATTGCCCCGCAAATCACAGAGGATCGCCGTATCGAGCTTATCGGCGCCATCGAGGACCGAACCGAGCGGTTTTATGCCATAAGTGTCGAGCGCCGGCTCAAGCATCCCGCGGTGATTGCGATCACCGAAGCGGCACGGATCTTACTCTTTGCCGGCGAGACGCCGGCTGCGGGCTGAACAGGTTAGACTCCGCGGTGTCACACCTCACCCCCACCGCACGAGCCCGACGTGGTACCGGGCGGCGAGTTCGGGGTGGTTGGGGACGATGCGGAGGGCGTAGCCGTACCGGCCGCAGTATTCGCAGGGGATGGCGCCGCTGTAGCGGTAGGTTTCCATACTCCCGTTGGAACCCTCGCAGGTGAGCGGGGCGGAGTTGCCCGTGGTGATCAGGCCGCGGGCGTCGAGCGGGCCGAAGTAGAGCTCGACCGCGATCTCCTCGGGTTTGATCGAACCCAGGCGGATCTGGGCGCTGACCGGCAGCTCGTTGCCGACCACCGTCTGCTCGGAGATGTTGGCCTCGACCGCCTCGATTCGCACTTCGTCCCAGCGGCTCTGGAGCTTGCTGCGCCACGCGGCCACCTCGCGGGTGACCTTGTAGTTGTCGGCCGTGAACCGCCGCCAGCGCTGCGCGGCGGGCAGGTAGAATTTCTCCGTGTACTCCTGCACCATGCGGTTGGTATTGAAGAACGGGCAGCAGGTGCGCATCGACGACTTCATCGCCGCAATCCAGCGCCGCGGCAGGCCGTCGGCCCCGCGGTCGTAGAACATCGGGATGATTTCCCTCTGGAGCAGTTCGCAAGCCAAAGGGGGACATTCTACTTTAATGTCTCCTTTTCCTGCTTTTCCGTCCGTTTTCCCGGCCGTCCGCACGGGCGGAGCGACGATTCGATGCCCAGGCGGGCGAGCCCAACGGTCGGCCGGTGACAGGCTCATCCAATCCGTCAGGGGAGTTCGCGGATCCGCAGCGATTTGAACTCGACGGGGGCGCCTTCGGATTCCAGGCAGAGATACCCTGAGCGCGGCTCGCACTCATTCCCGCCGGACACCTCTTCGCCATTGACCCACAGTCGAATCTCCCCATTGATGGAGCGGACGTAGTAGTGATTCCACTGCCCCACCCCTTTGCTGAGATTCTTCCGGGGAAAACTGCGCTGCCCGTTCGGGGAGGTGGGGGCAAACGGCTTCATTCTGGCCTTGCCGACCGGGAAGACGTCGCCGTTCGTGGTGAACCAGTCGGCCTTTTTGCCGCTTGATTTCTCGTATTGCTCGGCGTATCCGTGATCGAGCACCTGCACTTCGATGCCGCCCGGCGGGAGGACGCCGGGCTTGAGGTCTTGGATCGCCTCGTCGCTGGTCCACACGAAGATGCCGGAGTTGCCGCCGGAGCGCAGATGCCGCCACCGGGCGACCAGCTCGAAGTTGGTGAATCGCTTCCGCGAGCGGATGACGCCCACCGGCTTGCCCGTACACATCGCGAGGTCCTTGTTCCACGTCCATGTATCCGGATCGCAGTTGACATTCACGAAATCCGCCTCGCCCAGTGTTCTCCAGTCCGGCCCGGTCCCGTCAATAAAGGCCCTGGGCGGCGGGGCCGGCTCGTCATCCGCCCCGACCACCGCGAAGGGCGCAATGAATGCTGCGACAACACACGCGACGTGAGCGGACGATCGGCCGTGTCGTACCATGTGACGGTTCCTTGTGCCAGGATGACGGAATGAGATATTTGAGCCAGAATACGAAGCTCTCCCGCCCCGCTGTGGTGAAATCCCGGTCTGATCCACCAGCCAGAGCGTATCTCCGTGCGAATGGGGAATCAATCGATCCTCCCGGCCAGATGTGCGGCGCACATGGCGGTCTGACGGCACCTCGCTTGAGCATCGCGGAAATCCGCAGCAGAGGGCTTCCCATCACGGACACTGCGCGCAAAAAATCAGGCCGGGCGCCGCACCCGGCCTGAGCCGCGTAGACTCCACCGCCTACGTCAAACAGCTTGTGTGGGCGGCCATGGGGCCATCGGGTGAGCAGACACGGCGTCTGCCTCGGCGGGCATCAGGCCCGCCCCCCCGGCCGCCCGGGATTACCAGCGTCGATAGCCGAAACCGAATCCGTACGACCGGCCATAGTAGGGCCTCGCGTACGGGCCGCAGTACGGTCGGTAGTACCCGCCGCCGTAGTACCCGTAGACCCGCGGATAGCATGGGGCGGCGTAGACCGGCGGTGCGTAGTACACCGGCGGTGCCACGTACACCGGCGGGGCACAATAGCCGCCGTAGTACCCGCTGACGAAATACTGAGCATTCGCCGGCTCGGCCGCTGCCCCGAAGGCCAGCACGCCCGCAAGAAGGCCGGCAACAGTGATGGAGGCTTTGGTCGCGGTCATGGCTTTACACTCCTTCGTCGTTTCTCCTGGATCGGACAGGCCGCCAACCGGCTGCTCGTCCGTTCAGAAGGATAGACACTATCGCTCGCAAAAAAGTTTGCGAATCGAAACAGAATTTCGTATATGATCATAAACCATTGTTATCATTGGTGTTAAGAACAGAAACCCGGAACTGACGCAGAATCCGCATGAATTCCTCCCGGTCCCTGGCACTGAGCGACTGCAGCATTTTCTGGATGCTGCCCAGCTTTAATTGGCAGTAGGCCTGGTGGGCCTTTCGCCCCGCCGGGGTCAATTCCACGTCCACTTTACGCTTGTCATCCGGGTTGATCCGACAGGTGATGAGTGGGGGGCTGGCCTTGCTTTCCAGCGAACGGATCACCCGGGACATCTGCGCGGGCAGGATGCCGATGCTGCGCTGGATTTCGCCCACCGTCAGGCGGTCCCGTGCCCTGGCGAGCACATCCAGGGCCAGGAATTCCGTTTCAGAGATCTCGGTCTGCTCGCGCGATCGGCTGCGGGTCTGAGCGGCCCATACGGCTTTGGAAAGTTCGAAGAGCTCGGTTGCAAACTCCTGCAACTGCTGCGCTTCCTGAAGCGGCATCTCAATGACCTCATGTCGGACCCCTGAATTCTAAAGCGATCAGCGAACCCCGGTCAACGATAGAGGCCGCCGCCGGGGTCTGCGGCACTTTGGGCAGGGCCTTGATCAGAACCCCGAACGGCAGTGAGTGGCCTTCTGCGCAATCGGGGCGAGCCCCGCCTGTCGTCGGAGGGCTTTTCTCATCGCGAGGCAGGTCCGTCGCTGACGCTCCGGGTCCTGATGGTTGCCGCACCCTATCCCGCCAATTGTGTCACGGACCTGATGCCGGCGGGTCCGGGTCACGGTCCGCACTCGGGGCGATTGTGGTGCGGGCGTCTCGCCTGCGTGTGTCCCGGCGCGACGGTTAGATCCCGATGCGTCGGGACACCACAAACGGCCGGCTTCGCCGAACTGTGCGGGGGCCGCTCCGGATGCCCTCGCCGGCCGGAGCGCGCGCCTTGTTCTGGCTGGTGAAGGCTTCAGCGGCGGGTTGGCTCGTTCAAAAAGGAGGTAAACAGCCCATGAGGATGGAAGCGGCACAGTCGATGGTGCGGCAGGCTCCCGCAGGGGGCGAGGGACAGTTCGAAGCAACGCTCCAGGCATGCGTACTGGGGGAGAGCCTGCCCGGCACGGTTCTGCTGGCGCCCTGGGGGCAGGTGGCGTCGGCCAACGGTGATTTCGTGATCGATGAGCAGGCGGTGGAGGCGGTGCTGCAGGCCCACGCGGCCCACGGGACCGATCTGCCCATCGACTACGAGCATCAGAGCCTGGGCGGCTCGTATGCGGCGCCCGATGGCCTGGCGCCGGCGGCCGGCTGGATCCGGGCGTTGCGGGCCGTGCGGCCGGGCGAAGTGTCGCCGGGCGCGGGCGGGCCGGGATTGTGGGCGGACGTCGAGTGGACGGAGTCGGGGCGCCAGCGCATCGCCGCCCGCGAGTACCGGTACCTCTCTCCGGTGGTTCTGGTGCGCAAATCGGATCGGCGGGTGGTGGCGCTGCACTCGGCCGCCCTCACCAACAAGCCGGCGATCGTCGGCATGCGTCCAATCGTCAATCGCGAGCAGGCCGTGCCGGCCCCGCCGCCGGCCGCGGACAGGGTGCCGCGTGAACACTCTTCCGGCCAGCCCACAGAGGTGGCGACGGCCGTGATCGAGCCTTCCGCCGCTGTGGAGGCTGCCGGCGACGCGCCTTGCCACGAGGCTCTCCTGGCACATCTTCGCGCCGACCTGGGTCTCGAGCCGCAGGCGGACGTGCACGCAGTGCTGATCGCCGCAAGCGAGCGCCTGGCCGGCCTGACCCGCGAGCGGGCCGAACAGGCGGCCGAGCAGCGTGTCGCAGCGGCGGCACGGGCCGGCAAAGTCACTCCAGGGCTGCGCCCGTGGGCGATGGAACTGGCCATGAGCGATCCGGCGTGCTTCGACGCGTGGGTCGCGGCCGCACCGGTCATCGTGACGACCGGCCGGACGACCGCTCCGCTCGAGCGCGGCGGGCGGAGCCGCGAGGCCGTCGTGGCCTCCGCGCGGGCGTCTTATCGAAGCGAACCGGCCCTCGCCAGTCTGACCAGCGAGGATGCCTGGGTGGCCCAGGCCCTCCGCGAAGCGGGAATCGCTTCCCAGAGCTGATGATCGGGCACTCGACAGTCAGGAGTCACAACACCAACACAAGGAGATGGGTATGGCGTTGACGGCGAATCGGGAACTGGATCGGTACGTGGATCAGGAACTGCGGTCGCTGCCCGTGAAAGGGGGCGCACGCATCTACAAGGGCGCGATCGTCGGCCTCACCGGCGGGTACGCGCGGGGCCTCGTGGCGGGCGACGCCTTCGCGGGCATCGCCTACGAGGAGATGGACAACACGTCGGGGGCCGACGGAGCGGTGAGCGTCCGCGTGTTCACGCTCGGCGACTTCGATCACGCCCTGGCGGCGGCGAGCCGCGCCAACAACGGCGCCGCGGTCTACGCCTCCGACGACGCGACGCTCACGCTGACCGCCTCGGGCAACAGCCTGGTCGGCCGGCAGGTGGATGTGCCCTCCAGCGGGCGGATCGTGCTTCGCCTCCGCCCGTGGATGGGGACGTGAGACACAGCGGCAATCGACATTCGGCAATCGACATTCGGCAATCGCTCAGTAGAAAGGAGAAACAGCCACTATGGCGGTGATCAATACCGGACTTCTGACCAAGGGCCTGCGCAGCGAGTTCTTCGATCGCTTCGGGCAGACGACGACGTTCTTCCAGGACCTCTCCACGCGTATTCCTTCCACCTCTGAGGCCGAAACGTATCGCTGGCTCGGAACGGTGCCGCGGATGCGCGAATGGGGGACCGGCCGGCTGGCCAGGGGGCTCCGCACCGAGAGTTACTCGGTGGAGAATCTGAAGTCTGAAGCGATTGCTCTTAATTGACGGCTGAGCCGTTTAGCCTCCCGGTCCAAGGCGGCTGACACTACCCTGCCCCGCCCGTCCACGATGCCTACCCTATGCGGGATTTCAACTCGGCCCTTGAACGTCACGGTGAGATTGCTCTTGGAATCCTTGTCCACGAAGATGCCGGTGCCGGTCTGGCGGGGGTTTTCGCCGAACAAATGGTGAAGGAATCGCTTGATCTCGTCCGGGGATAGCTTGCGCCAGTTCTTGCCCATGTGCTGCCGCATCAGGTCCAATCGGCACCACATAGCGGCCTGCCCGATTTGCTCAGCCGACGGTAGGGTGGCCAGTTGATCGTTGAGCTGCTCCAGTTCCGCCCGATGATGTTCTTGCTCCGCCTTGAGGGCGGTCTGTTTCTTGATGATCAGATCCGGGTCAGCGCCCTTGGCGACGGCTGCGATCAGATTCTCGATCTGCTTGTCTACCTTCGCCAGGCGTCGGGCGGCTGCGTCCCGGCGCTGGGTCAATTCGTCCCGCTGCTCGTTGGAGGGGAGGGCTTTCTGGACTGCCCGGTTGAACGCGGGCTCGTCCAGAAAGAATCCATACAAGTAGTCCAGGACCACTTCACTGAGTTTTTCGCCCCGGACGCTCATCCAGGGGGCTGGGCACTCTTGATTGTCGTGGCGATAGTAGACGAGGCTGCCCATAGCGGGGGTGGTGGTCTGCCCGGAGAGCGCCCTACCGCATCGGGCGCAGTTGATGAAACCGCTCAGGGGATACCATTTCGCTGCATCCGTCCGGTTGAAACGGGTGTTGTGGGCGAGGCGAGCCTTCACCTTGGCGAGGAGGGCGGGACTGACCACGTCGGGGATTCCAGGGACAACAACCGTCTCGTCCAGATCGATGTCTGGGCTCTTGAAATGGACCGTGTACGGTCCTGTGAGCTGCGCTTTGTGAACCCACTTGTGGAAGAGGGTCTTGAAGTAATGGGGCGAATTGAACTTGAGGCCGTGGCGTTTTTCGTATTCCCGGCCTAGGGTCGTGACCGATGCCCCCTCGGCGTATCGCTTGAGCATGTCGGCGATTTCACGGCCCCGATCATTGACGTACCACCGTCGGTTAGCCTCGTCAAAGCCCCGTCCCGTCAGCCGCTCCCCGCACCAGGGCAGCCCCGCTTTGGCCCGCGCGATCCGGCCGTTCATCGTACGTTCCATGATCAGAAGACGTTCCTGATCGGCCAATCCAGCAAAGACGTGGCGCCCCAAGACGTTCTTACGGTCCCGCGTGTCAAAGTGCCCGGCCGT
>CAZQEN010000145.1:0-2724 GCA_964591605.1 uncultured Planctomycetales bacterium | reverse complement strand
GTCAATACCGAAGTCCCGCTGGAGGGTCTGGGCGGATTGCATGATCGCCGTCCCGTCCCGTCCCCAACGGCTGATCTGGTAGACCACGGCGATATCGAATCGCTCGGCCACGGCATCCTTCATCAGTTTTTGAAAGTCATCCCGTCCCGCTACCTTGGCCCCCGATTTGGCCTCATCGACGTAGTGTCGTATGAACCGGAATCCTTCCCGTTTGCAGAACGCCTCAATGGCCTGCTTCTGGCTGGGGATGGACGTGTTGTCCCGTTGGGTTTCCCCGGACGTTCGGCAATAGCCGACTGCTCGGAGTTGCTTGGACATAGGATCTGGTCTCCACCATCAACGCGGGACGGGCGGGACGATTTTACACCGTCCCGCCCGTCCCGTCCCAGCGCCACTCACTTCAACGGAACAACTTTTCCGATCACCTCAACCGTCCCGTTCTCCTCCCGGACGAGGCCCAGCGCCTCCATCATCCCAATTGCCCTGTTGGTACTGAAGGCTGACTCTTTGGAATTGGATTCACCGCCCTGAGCGGCGTAGTCCGCGTCAGCCTGCTTGATAATGGCGTCCAGCGGGGTGGGCTTCTTCAATCGACTGATCGTCAACGCCGCGCTGGCGGGACGGGTCAGACTCTTCTTGTTGTTGGCGTTGACCTTCGGGGTCTTGGCCTTCGGGGTTGCTTTGGTTTTCGCTTTCATCGGTTGGTCTCCGAAAAAGAAGTGGATCTAGGCAGCACCCGCTACCACTATACCCGATTTTCGGGTAGAGTGGCGACCGATTCAAGAGAAATCCGCCTCGGATTCTCCGGGGGCCGATTCGGGGCCGATTCGGGGTCCGGGGGGTGGGGGAAAAGTGGCCGGGAGGCCATTTTGCTCACGCGTAGGCGACAGCTAGGGGACGGGACGGCCGACGGGGTGGGGTCCGTTCGGGGACGGTGTAAAAAGGCTGGGGACGGCCTCTGCCACAAACCGCCCCCAGCCCGGTGGGAAGGGACTCAAACAGGAGCAACGATAATAACAACTACGGTGGGGTGGTGGTGATGCTGCTGCCCCACCACCACCCAGATCCCCACCGCGCGAGTATACTGGGGGTCGTGGTGGAACCTGCGCAGCCACGCAGGGAGATGATCGGGTGAAGAGCCCGCCACAACGACACCCCAGTGGAGAAACGAAGCCCCGTCATATTATCCCAGTCCCAAATCAACGACCGGAGCAGGCGCCAAGCCAGCGGCCACGGCCTTGTTAAGGATCTTCATCTCAGCGAGAATCCCGCCTGTGTTCTTCGCAGTAGTCTTTTCGCTATTCTCCTGATGCACGATAGAATTGTACGCCTCTGCTGACCCTCGTTCCGCCAGCGGGGCGAGTGCCGGTCTGGTCTCCGCTGCTGAGGTTATTTCATCGAAGGCGGGCATTTCCTTCTTCGCCTGGGCCACGGCCTTGTCGGCGGCCTTGGCGGCTGCCTCCACCGGCTGAACCATCTTGCTGGCGAGGTGCTCGCCCCAGGCGGTCCCAAGCTCGGTTTCTAACTCACCCAGCCGTTTTGCTAACTTCTTCTCCAGCGGCCCAAGCTCACGGTCGGCAATCTCTGGGAGGGACGTGAGCGCGGACCGGAAACCCTCGGTCAGTCCCGTCCATTGGAAGGAACTGAAATCCCAGTTGGTGATCGCGGTCCAGAGGTTCTTGAGATTCGTCCACACGTTGGTGGCAAATGTCTTGATCAGGTTCCACATATCCCACAGTAGGGTTTTCCAGTTGTCAGCGACCCAGACGAGGATGGAGGGGATCTGCTGGATGGCCCAGACCACCGTATTGAACGCGGACACCGCCCCGTGCGCCCAGGCAGTAAGCATCAATTCGCCGATGGTGGCCCAGTTGCGGATGCTGAATAGCATCACATCAAATGCCTCGACCGTAGTGTCCTTCATATAGAGCAGAGCGGGCTGGACGGTATTCCAGATCGTGTTTGCGATGGAGGTGAGCCGCTCAATGAACGTATTTCCCACCCCGTTGACGTTGACCAGTACGGCCCCGACCACTGCGATTGTGGCGACGAGTAGGCCGATGGGCGACACGGCTAATGTCGCCAAAGCCGCTAGAACCTTGAATGTTGAGATGAGTGATTCGACGGCCCGGATTGCGATCCAACTCGATGCGACCACGCCCAACATTATGACGCCGGTGCCGATCAGAGAAAAACCGGCAACCGCGACTGATAACACTAGCCACTGATTCTGGCGGATGAATTCAGCGACCCAACGGCTGGCGGTCACGAAAGTCTCTGCGAGCTTGACGACAGAGGGAGCCAGGCCCTCCGCAATCGCCACCTGAACCGCGATGAAAGCAGTTTTCACCGTGGACAGGCTGAAGTACAGTCCCCCCGCCATTTTCTTGAAGGCTGCCTCGGCCACCCCAGCCCGGTTGGCCATCGCGGCTAGATCATCCTCGAATCCGGCCATGTTCTGGAGGGCAGGCAACACACCACGCAACCCTCGTACATCAGGAAAGAGGTTGCTGATCGCATCCGGGGGGAGAGCCTTGAGCCTGTCGAATACGCCCTTGAGCCCGATTGCCTTGAGGGTTGCTGAACTCATCTCAAAGCCCAGGGTCCGGGCATACTGAGCTGCTTCGTCGGTGGGCTTGAGGAACGCGGAGATGATCGAGTTCAACGACGTAACCGCGTTATCCGTCTTGAGACCGACGCGGGTCATCGTCGATAGGGCCGCAC
>CAZQEN010000144.1:0-17793 GCA_964591605.1 uncultured Planctomycetales bacterium | reverse complement strand
TGAATAACTCACGCCACCGTAGCTCAATTGGCAGAGCAGCGGTTTTGTAAACCGCAGGTTACCGGTTCGAGTCCGGTCGGTGGCTGTTTCGCAAAGCCCATCAAACACAGCACTTCTTCAAGCGCAGCAAGGACTTGCGCGCGGCCGGGTTTTTCGCCGTCCGGTCCACCAGAGTCTACCGAAGTCGCCTGAATTCTCTGCTTTAACCAGCCGTGATGCGGGTCAGAAGCCCGTCATCCGATTGGCTCGCACCTGCACGCCCTCAGGTCAAGCTATCGAGCAGGTTGCGGATGAAACCCGCGATATCGGCTTGCAGGGCATCGTCCGGACCGCCCAGAAACTCTGCCACGCGAGCGGGACCCACGGCATCGACGCGGACGAAGTCCCGCTGGAGCACCGACGCCGCGTCGCGGACCTCGGATCGATCGCCGAAGCCGCGAATCCGTTGACCGATGCGTTCGACGCCGTCCGGGTGGTTGCGCAGCACGTAGTAAAGGTCGTAGGCGTTTGCCGGCCGGGTTCGTGTCCGGGCTGAAGCTCGCGTCCCGCAGCCGCTTGGCAATCTCTTCGTACAGCGGGTCATCCAACACCACGATGGACAGGCCCAGGTCCAGGTCGATTGACGCCGATCACAGCCCGTGTTCGTGAGGGCATCTGCCCCCAACGCGTCAGCACGTCGGCCAGGGCAGAGTCCGTCTCCCGGAGCCGCGCAAATGCGGCCCCGGGACGTTCTTCGCGATCATCGCAACTTGCTTGTGGACAATTGTTTACGATAGAATCAGTTGAGTTCTTTAAACCATAGGTTACCGGTTCGAATTCGGCCGGTGGCGGTGGCGTGATGGGCCGGTGCGTCGTGCCGGGGGCAACCGCGCTTGAGTTTCTGCTCTGCGGGAGAACCCGTTTCTTGCGGCTTGCGGATCCGGGGTTCTGCCCCGGCGGCGATCGCGGCGATGAGATTGCTGAGCCACTTTTCTGCCGGTTGAGTTACAGGGTCGTGCTGATCGGTACAGCGCGAGACATGCGCCGGTGCGAGAGGGCTGTGAGAGGCAAGGCAGGGCCGACAGAAGCCGGTCGCAGTATTGCCGGGAAATATGACCAACGTTGTGGTGCAACCGTCTTCCCGGCGCGCCGGGACGCGTGCAGGCGAGCCGCGTGCAGGCGAGCCGCCTGCACCACAAACGGCGGTTGCTTTCCGAAGAGTTGCCGGACCCAGGCAGGGCCACATTCTGCCTTACAAGGGAAGGTGCTTTTCTGAGGGCGGCGTCATCGCGCCGGGCTGGGGGGTGCGGCGTAGCCCAGCGCGCGAAGTGCCTCGCGGAACGAGGAGTCGACACTGGCCGGCACGACCAGCAGGTGGTCGTCCGCGAGCCGGCAGAACCGGCGGAGCTTGCGGTCGCTGAGCAGCAGTTGGGCGAGCTGCGGGTCGTCGCAGGCGTAAATGCGAGCGGGGCCCTGATCGACGATTCGCCCGATTCGGCTTTTCGCGTCGTCGAACAAGGCCGCGACGGCCGGCGGGATGCCCGGCTCCGCGGAGCGGGTGTCGATGAATTCCCATATCCGGGAGAGCGGGAGGCCCTGCTCCACCGCATCCATGAGTCCCTTCAATTCGAGCGACCAGATTCGATCCGTCCGGCGATGGGCAAACCGATCGAGGAGCAGACTGTCCGCCGGGCTCAGCTCCCGGTCGATCGCTTCGATCTCCAGATTGGGCCGAACGCGCAGCGCCGGTCGCAGCTCCTCCTGCGGCGGGAGAAACTCCGAAACCAGACCCAGGACCCACGCGCCCAGGCGGTTGATCCGGAAGTAATACAGTCCATCGTGCGGGCTGAGGCAGTCCATGCCATCCGTGCCCCAGTTGTCGCAGTAGTCGGTATGTCCGCCCTGCGGGACGGTGAAGGCCACGTCGATCAGCCCGAGTGTCGCCGCATACTCCCGGAGGAAGACCATGGCGTACCATTTCGGCAGCCAGTCCGCGAAGCCCTCGTAGCCCAGACTCCCATAGTGCGGATCGCAGATGTACAGCGCCCGCTTTTCGTTGGCCACCTGGAAGGATTGCCCGGAAGCGACCAGGCAGCGCATGAACTCGTCGACTTCGATCCACTGTCCCACCGGGGCGGAGCGCAGGCCGATGACGATCGCCTCGCGCCGCGGGGCCGGCGCGCTCATCGCTCGCGGCCTGGTCTGCCCTTTCACTTCCCCGATGCGGCGGAACTCGTCGAACAGCGTGCTGTTGAGCCAGCGGGTCCACAGCTCGCGGATCACTTCATGCGGCGGCTCGGTCATGGCCTGCCGGCCCGCCCGGGTCAGCCGCAGTTGAGAACCGCTGATCTCCGCCAGCCGGCCCGTCTGCAGCAACAGCGGCCAGGCGAACGGGGGATTCCGGGCGCGGGCGTCGCCCGCAACCGAATGTGAGATCTGAGATTTGAGATAATGCCGCTCCATGCATGTGCGCAGGGCGCGAAGAATCTGAACATTTGTGGCACGAAGTGCTCGCACCCCTCCTGCAAATCCCCCGCTGGCCTGCACATCTCGCGCCCTACGAATGCCCCACCGGGGTTGTATCCTCCAGCCCAGGGTTGCCCGCCCTGGGTTCCCGTGATGAAACATGGCCAGCGCCGGCGGCGTGTTGGCTGCGACCCCTTCAGGATTGGCCTGAGCTGCACCACCGCGACTCAGGGGCGGTCACTGGTGCGACCCACCCCGGGCTGGAGGATGTAACGCCCTCGGCGTAGAACCTGACCCATCTATGGCTTGTGTGGAACAACCAGGGGGGACGCGCTCGGATACACCGGCGGGACGCCGGTGCCACACCCAAAGCCACCGGCGGGATGCCGTTCCCACACCGGTGCCGTACTGGTGCCACAACCCGCTATCGGCTGACCTGGGGCGCGGCGCCTTTTCTGGCGTAGAGGAACATGCGTTCGTAGATGCCGTTGGCGCCCCAGACGTCGAAGTTGCACAGGACCCGCACGGAAATCCGGTTGGTTTTGCCCGGCTCGATCAACTTGCTCACGTCCAGCTCGAGGTGGTGGGGCCTGAACCAGGGCATGATGTACGGGCGGTGGCCGGCATACCGGCCGTTGACCCAGACCCACGCCTCGTTGGCCACGCCCATTCCCTGGAGCCAGACGCTCCGGCCTCGGGCGGTGTCGGGGACGTTCACGTCGAACCGGTACCACGCGACGCCGCGGTAGGGATGGCCCTGCTCGTCGTGCAGGCCCTGCGCGTCCCATCCGGAAGTGGCTGACAACTCCTTCCACGTCGACAGGTCGACGCCCGGGTCCTGCCAGCGCTCGTAGCGGCCGTCGTCGAACGGGTCGGTGCGGAACCTGGCCGTGGCGGGAAGCAGCGCGACCAGTTCGCCCTCGCGGCCGTTCATTTTCGCCGCCGCCTTGTCCAGCCGCTTCTTCTCCCAGGCGATGCCGTAAGCGGGGTACGGCTGCCAACCCATGAACGGGGTCAGCTTGTTCATCTCCGCGTGGAGGTCGATCATCCGCTGCACGTGTCCGGCGGCTGCCGCCAGATCTCCCTCCCGCTTGGCCTTCTCGGCCGCGACGAACGCGCAGAGATTGTCATAGATGACGCGCTCAATCCGCAGGCGATAGGTGTATGGCTCCGCGGCGGCGGCGGTCTCGGCGGCGCGGATAGAGGAGTCGAGCCGGGACATGAGCGTCTCCGAATAGATGGTCGGCAGGATGACGTCCTCATGGCCGTGCTGGGGAGCGGCGTCAAACGCGGTTTCGAGGGCGTCGTAGTACGCCTTCATGGGGGCGGCGGCGGGGCCGAACCATTTGTTGTAGAAATCGTCGAGGATCGCATCCACGTCGGCTGTCGTGTCCCACTCCAGCCGGGCGCGGATCAGGCGCGTCGGCAGACCGCAGAGGGCCCAGTTCGCCTCGTCCTGATCGTGGAAGCCCACGATGCCCCATTTTTTGAGCAGCGGAATGTTGCGGCGCACGCGGTGCACCATCGGCGTGAGCGTGCCCTTGTTGACCAGCATGGTGTAGTTGTAGTTGTACATCCACACCTTGTCGGAGAGCCGGCACCATTGCCGGACCATCTGGCCCTGTCGTTTCATCTGCCAGCATTTGGGGTCGTCGTAGGCGTGGATGGTGCACGCGCAGATATTGGCGAACATCACGACGAGGTTCTTGCGCGGGTTGAACTCCACGTCCGGCGGCATCTCGGGCGGGATATCGCGGTTGGCATAGCCGTTGGTGGCCACCAGGTACTCGGGAAACTCCTCGTTGACCCCGTTCATCACGCGGTTGACGAAGTAGAACCACTCGTTGCTCATCGAGTATTCGGCGACGGGGTCGCGATCGTTGGAACCGTAGCCGTCGAAGTTGTTGCCCAGTTTCGCGCAGCGCTCGCACCAGCAGCGCGGGTTGCCGTCGTCGGGGGCGATGCCGAGCGTGCGCTTGCCCCTGCGGGCATGCTCCTTCGCGACGGCGATGAAGTGGGCGATCATCTCCTCGCTGGTCATGCACGGATGGCCGATGGAGCGCGTGCCGTCGCGCTGGAGGGCGAACCACTCGGGGTGCTTTTTGAACTGGTCCTTGGGCAGCAGGCCGGCGATCGAACCGTCGCCGGGAACGCCGAACCACTCCTGCATGTCCGGGTTCAGTTTGTTGCGGATCTTCCATTCGCGGCACTCGGCCTCCATGTTGCCGCGGGCGTGTTCCCAGAAGTTGCGCATGGGGAAGTCGGGCCGCTGCCGCACGTCCATCGGCTTGACCGCGATGGTCGCCATCTTCGGGACGACCTCGCCGCGCTCGCCGGGCATGAACCAGCGGACGCCGAGCGTGTGCAGGAACTCGGCCACGGCGTAGCGCGTGCCGAAACAGGGTTCGTCATCGTTTCCGGCGAGGACGAGCCGGTTCCCGTGCGTGCGGATCACGAAACCTTCCTCAAGAAGGTTTTTAGTGTGTCCGGAGGGTATCTGCAGATCGGGAATCCGTTCGGTCACGCTGCTGCGGCCGACCAGGATGAGCGGGCCGTCGGGCGGCGCCGCATCCGTCGCGATGGGGAGCTTTGCCCCCGAAATCTTCTCGACGTATGTCTGGAGCTCGGCCGCGGCGGCTTTGGCGTTGGGCGTCGGCGCTTCCGCGGTGACGATGGTCGCCCGGGCCTGCCCGTCTTGAGCCAGGACGATTTCCGGGTCGGGGGCAGCGGCCCGGGCGCCCGATTTGGCGGCGGGCGGGCCGGTCAGGAGACAGACAACCATCGCGACGCGGGTGATCCGGGGGACGTTTCGCACACCTTTCTCCTTGTGTTCGGCGAGATCGGGTGATCTGCGCCGCAGCAGGGACGCGGTTCGATTCCCGCGCTGCAACCCGCTGCCGCCGTGCTGAAAACGGCGGCAGTTTACCAGACTATTGCGACGATTGTCGTCAGGGCTTGGGGGGTGTGTCGGAGAGCATGTGCGAGAGCCGCTGGTCGATGAGTCGATCCTTGCTCTTTTCCTGGGTGCCGAGTTCCTGCCTGGCGACGTCGAGACGATGCTGGAGACGTCCGATCTCGATGCGGATGCGCTCGAGCCGTGTCTCGAAGATCCGGTCCAGTTCGTCGCGCATCTTGAGGCGGATCTGCTCCTTCTCCGCCGGGTCGCGGACGCGGGAGTACCTGGTCTTGAGCTCCTGCAGACGCATCTGGAGCTTGTGTTCGCGGATCATGGTGTTGGCGAGGGCGGGGTCTTCCATGGCCGCTCGGACCATCGGGAGCATCAAGCGGCCGGTGCGGGTGATCATGCGGTTGAACAGCACAGGGTCCTTCTCGCGAACGGCCTTCAGGCGCTGGTGCATACTCGGGAAGTTGCGCTCCAGGAACGCCATCAGCCGGTCCGTCTGCTCCTGGGTCAACGGTGCGTCCGCGGGTCCGGGGCCCTCCCCCCGGCGATCGGCCGAAGGTCCCCGGCCCGCTCTGCCCGCCCGGGCGCGTGTACCGGGGCGATCCGCATTGGGACGTCTGCCGCGCGGTCCGGTCAGCGGAGAGCGCGCCGCATCGCGCGTGTCGTCGTCGGCCGGACGCGACTGCGGAACATTTTCCGCGGCGAGCAGCAGGAGCGCGCCCAGTGAGCCGAACCCGATCGACATCATCGTGATGGGAAAAAAGCGAGTACTCTTCATCATCGATCGGTTCTCCGAATCTCGTGCTACAGCATGTCGTCGTCCGGATCGGCCTGCAGCTCGTTGATGATCTTCTCCAGGTTCTGCAGGCCGGTCTCGATGTCGTCATGGTCCGATGGCCACTGCGTGACGCTCTCTTCGAGCTGCTGCAGCTCTTCATCGAGGGATGCCGTGAGGGGATCGACCTCGTAGACACGCGATGCGGATGTGAGGAAGGCCTCGAAGTCGTCGGAGGCCGGTCCGGGCTCGGCCGGACGCCGCGATGCCGCGTACTGGATCACGCCGACGCAGAGGCCGAGCATGGCGGCCGCGGAGAGGGCGGCCAGGCCGCGGATGTTGCGCTGCACCCATCCGTCCGGAGGATGCCCCGGCGACCGGCCGGCTCCAAGCTCTTGACGCACCACCGCGCGCAGCCGCCGCTGAGCCGCCGGATGCGGCGCGGCGGACTCGAGCTGCGCGTCGAGCCACTGTTCATCGAGGGCAACGCGCACGCACACCCGCGTGCGATCCAGCACCTCGCGCGGCGCTGCGATGTTCAATTGATCGGCCAGCGCTGCGAGCTGCGCGTCGATGTCGGCTTCGAGTTGTGTCCAGTTCTCGTCCATGTGTCCTCAAACGCCTTCCGATGGCCGGTTCACGAACGCCCACGACCCTCGCCGGCACCAGGGCCTTGTCGGGTATCGTCCCTGAGGCCGCGGTTACCTGCCTCCATCAGTTCCCGCAGATGAGCCAGGCCGCGGTGTGCCCGGGCCAGCGCCGTTCCGAGCGGCGTGCCCATCTGGTCGGCGATTTCCCGGAACGTGAGCTGGCTGAAATGCCGGAGGACGATGACCTCCCGCTCCACCTCGCCGAGCTGGCTGAGGGCCCACTGCAGGCGGTCGATCTGCTCGGCCTGTTCGAGCCCCTCGCCCGGATGACCGGCGGCCGGATCGGGGACGCGGGTCAGTGGGTTGGACTCAGCAGGGCCCGCATGGGCGTCCGCATCCAGCGCCCCCCCCTTCATTCTTTTCGAGCGGCGCACGCGGTCGCGGATCAGATTCGTGGCGATCCGAAAGATCCAGCCATCGAAGCGACCGTCGTGCTCGTAGCGCTCGATCGTGCGGACCAGGCGAACGAACAGCTCCTGGAGCAGATCCTCAGCCTCGTCCCGTCGGCCGGTCAGCCGGTAAAAATACCCGTACAGCCGGGACGCATAGAGGTTGACCAGAGCTTCGAACGCCTCGGGCTCCCGCCGCTGGGCACGGCCGATCAGGTCCGACAGTTCCGCGGCGTCCATGGGAGTCACCCTGGACACGACGGCTGCTCCGACGGGATCGCGGCGCGATCCGTTCGCCCTCGGCGAATCCGCCGTGTCAAGGGTCAGCATAGGGTCAAACGCCGGAAGTTGTCGAAAATTGCATGGGGGGGCCGGGCTGTGCTGCGGGGACATGCGACGCCTCCTGGTTGAGGGGGTATCATGAGGGGCGGATGCAGGGTGGCGACGTCTGGAGACGGGCCGCCGTGCCGCCTGCGGCCTGAGCCCCCGGCGGGACTGGTGCGGACGCTGTTGGCGTGTGCGTTATGAGACCTTTCTGGCCGATTCTGGCTTTCGCCTTGTGCTGGCTGCCCCTGGCCGGCTGCTCGGACCCGGCGCATGAGGGTCGGGTGGCGATGCGGCTGGGTAATATCGAGCGCACCCTGAACGCGCTGGCTCAGGACGAGGCCCGCCGGCCCCAGAGCCTGGCGAACACCGTCGAGGTGGCCCGGCTGCGGAACGAGCAGGATATGGAGAAGACCCGTCGAAACCCGGAGATCGTCATCGAGGAGATCGAAGGGGAGTTTCAACTCTTCCGCGGGCGGATCCCCGAGTACGAGCGCCGGATCGGGGAAGAGCTCCGCGGCAAGCCCGAGACGGTCGAGCGGACGCTGCCTTACCTGTTGTACTGACCCCCCCTGCATAAAAACGGGAATCACTGACACGACGGGCACGTAGAACCGCTCAATGACGTGAGAAGTGAGACGTCAGACTGCCCGCTTCGGTAACGTCTCACGTCTCACATCTCACATCCTCTGCTATGATCCTTCCAGCATGGCTGAGACGGTCTACATGCTGATCGGCTGCACGGCCAGCGGAAAAAGCCGCGTCGGCCTCGAGCTCGCGCGGCGGATGGGCGCGGAAATCGTGTCGGTGGACTCCATGAAGATCTACCGGCGCATGGACATCGGCACGGCCAAGCCGTCGCTCGAGGCTCGCCGCGAGATCCCGCATCACCTGATCGACGTGG
This sequence comes from uncultured Planctomycetales bacterium, assembly GCA_964591605.1. GTDB lineage: Bacteria > Planctomycetota > Phycisphaerae > UBA1845 > PWPN01 > CAYLLT01. The sequence continues at coordinate 9,401 of CAZQEN010000144.1, read as the reverse complement.
TGGAGCCGGGCGAATCGTACAGCCTGGGGCGGTACGTCGAGGCGGCATATGCGGCCATCCGCGGCGTGCTGTCGCGGGGCCAGCCGGCGCTGGCCGTCGGCGGGACGATGCTCTATGTGCAGGGCCTCACAAAGGGCGTGTTTGAAGGCCCGCCGGCCGATCCCGAATTTCGGCGAAACCTGCGTGAGCGGGCGGCCTGCGAGGGCGTGCCGGCCCTGCATGTCGAGCTCGCCCGCGTCGATCCGGAGGCGGCGGCGCGCATTCACCCCAACGATTTGCGGCGGATCGAGCGGGCCCTGGAGGTTTTCCACACGACCGGAACGCCGATCAGCCGGCTGCAAACGCAGTGGGAGTCACCGGCGGGCGGGCAGTCTCCCTTCGACTGGCGCATCGTTGCCCTGCGACGGCCCAAAGAGGAGGCCAACCGCCGGATCAACGCCCGCGTCAAGCGCATGATGGAGGCCGGCCTGCTCGAGGAGGTGCGCTCGCTCCTGGCCGAACCCGCCGGCATCGGCCCGCAGGCCGCCCAGGCCGTCGGCTACGCCGAACTCATCGCCCACCTCCGCGGCGAGCTCACGCTCGAGGAGGCCGTCGAGCAGATCAAGATCAACACCCGCCGCCTCGCCAAGCACCAGCGCACCTGGATGCGCCGGATGCCCGAAGTACGTTTTGTGGAGATCGGGGAAGGGGATACGGTCGAGGGCGTTTCAGAGCGCGTCAAAGAGGCGTGGCACCCTGCCTGATATCTGGAGCCAAACAGTGGTCATCCGAGCTGCTCCAGAAGCTTGTCGTAGTCCGCGTGTGAGCCGATCCAGAACCGTGTGACAACGCCGCCATCCAGCACGCCCACAGCGCGATAGCAGATGCCAACCCGCGCTGAGTAGGCAGGCGGATCGTCATAGACTTGTTTAAAATGCAGCCCGGGATGGGCGGGATTCTCACGAAACAGCCGGTACGCTTCACGGGCCTGCCGCTGCACGCGGACCGGCAGTGCTGCAAACAACTCGCGAAAGCGCCGCGTCGTTCGCGAGTTCATAGTCGCTCCGGGTCCAGTTCTTCGGTCAACCCGGCGCGGTATTCATCGAGCGCCTCGCGGGCCAGGCGGGCCAACTTGTCCGCAGAGCGGGCAATGGCGCGGTCAAACTCGTCGTTACCCGATGTGGCGAGCTCAAACGGACCTGTCTCTTCTCGTTGAAATCCGGGGATCACCGGCAGCCTCCCGCGAATAAGAGCGCATTCAGGAGCTCGTCATCCAGTTCTCGATGCGGAGCCCGGCGATGCGCGAAAAATGAGCACGATTGTTCGTCACGAGCGTCGCATCCAAGGCCAAGGCATGCGCGGCGATGAGCAGATCCATCGCGCCGATCGGCACGCCCTTGGATTCCAGATCAGCGACCCGGTTCACTGCAGGATCTGCGTGCCGATGCCGCGGTCGGTGAAGATCTCGAGGAGCAGGGAGTGGGAGATGCGGCCGTCGATGATGTGGGCTTTGCGCGTGCCGGCGTCGAGGGCCCGCAGGCAGGCCTGGACCTTGGGGAGCATGCCTTTGTCGATGATACCGCGGGCGATGAAGTCGCTGATCTCCTGGCGGTTGAGCGAGGGGCGGAAGGAGTCGGGGTCTTCCTTGCGCTCGCGGATGCCGTGCGTGTCGGAGACCATGACGAGCTTCTCGGCGGCGACGGTCGCCGCGACCTCGCCGGCGGCGGTGTCGGCGTTGCAGTTGAGTTTACCGCCGCTGCGGTCGCGGGCGATGGGGGCGATGACGGGGATCGTGTCGGCGGCGCAGAGCAGGCGCAGGATCTTGGCGTTCACTTCCTCAATCTGGCCGACGTAGCCGATGTCGATGCGGCGGCCCTCTTCGCCCGGCAGGTACATGCGGTCGGCGAACAGCACGCAGCTCGTGAGGCTGTTGAGCCCGATCGCCTCCACGCCCAGCGATTCGAGCGTCTCGACGATGCGGCGGTTGATCCGCCCGCAGAGCACGCGCTCGGCGATGGCCAGCGTGCGGTCGTCGGTGTAGCGCAGGCCTTGTACGAAGGTCGGCTCGAGCCCCGCCTCGTCCATCGCCTTGTTGATCTCCTTGCCGCCGCCGTGAACGATGATGGGCTGCATGCCCACGTAATTCATGAACACCACGTCGCGGAGCAGATCGCGCTCCGCTGCCGGGTCGTCCATGACCGACCCGCCCAGCTTCACGACGACGATCTTCTCGTAGTACTCCTGGATGTACGGGAGGGCCTCGATGAGAACACTGGCCTTGCTGATCGCTTCCTGCACCGCTGCGTTCCTCTCAGATGACTGAGGCGCTGACGGTACCAGTCGATGGGGCGACAATCAAGAAGTGTAAAAAAGAAACGGACCCGCCTCCCCTACGGGTCCGCCTCCGGTGGTGGTGTATAGGCCTGTTTATCGAAATGGGTGTCCGGCCGGCTGAGATCACCATCGTCCTGCGCCGTCAGATGCCTCTTTCCTCATCCGGAAAGCACAGGCACGTCGACCGGACACCCATCTCTCTCCCTCACTCCCAGTTCCGTGCGACTCACGTCGCTGCGGAGGAAGACAGGGCATGTACTGTGCCAGCGGCGCACCCAGCTTGATCGAATAAACTTAAGTATTTGTATTTGATGTTCTTATGGCTGTTTTAGAAAGTGGGGCAACGGGCGCCGAAGCGAGATATCGGGCGATATTTCCCCAGAATTGGGGAGGATTATTACCCAGTTGTGGGGTGGAGTTTTTCCCACTTCTCCTCGGCCTCGGGCCGGCGGATGTACAGGGGAAGCAGGTCGGGGCCGGGTGTGTATGCGTCGCCGTGGGCGAGCTCCAGGCCCAGGGCGAAGACCTGCCGCGCATCGGGTCGCCAGAGCGGTTCGTCCAGAATCCGCGCCCCGGTGGCGTCGATCGCCGCCCGGTGGAAACCGATGCCCTCGCCCAGGACGGCGAGCGGCGTCGGCAGGTCGCTCATGAACTCGGCAGGCCGCTGCAGAACGGGCCCCAGGATGCGTTGGGGGCTGTTCGTGGACAGGTCATAAGCGGCGGCGTAGACCTGTCCACGCTTGGCATCCAATAGAGCGGCCACCCGCGGCGGGCGCGGCGTCGCCTTCAGAGCGTTCCTTGCCAGGGCGTCGAGCGTGGGCACGGCCACGATGCGGGCGCCGATCGACCAGCTCAGCGTGCGTGCCAGCGTCACGCCGATGCGAAGGCCCGTGAAACTGCCCGGCCCGACCGAGACGAAGACATGGGTGATCATCGCCATTGTCCACCCCTGCCGGTTGAGCAGCGTCTGGACCAGCGCGGCGAATTCACGGGCGTGGCCCATCGGTTCGGCGATCTCGCCGGTCGACAGGGGCCCGTCGGCCCCGCCCAGAGCGGCGCTGCCCCAGCGGCTCGAGGTCTCGATGGCCAGAATGCGGGCGTTGGCGTCCAGCATGTGCGGCATCGTATGTCGGCCGCCTTTCGAGTGCGAACCGTCCACGGCATGCATCGTCGGCGGGGATCCCGCCCACTTTCTGGGTCAGAGAGATGCGCCCCGCGCGACGGTGTCGGCAGGTGAGCCGCCCGCCCCCTCATTCGGGCGTATGCTTTCTTTACCAAGGATTTGCCCGGGTGCTGTTGCTTTTGTGAGCGGCGGCCGATTTACTGAAGCGGTGTCCAGCGAACGGCTCATCATGATCCCCGGCATGGGCGCCGACGAGCGGCTTTTCGGGCCGCAGGCGGCCGGGGGCCTCGTTTTTGAGCCGGTCCGGTTTCCGGTTCCGGCGCGCGACGATGACCTGCCGGCCTATGCCCGTCGGCTCGCCGAGCAGTATCAGCTCGATGCCTCCTGCGTGCTGGCCGGCGTTTCTTTCGGCGGGATGGTGGCGTGCGAACTCGCCCGGATCTGCCGTCCGCGACAGGTGATCCTCATCGCGAGCTGCAACTCGCGCGATCCCCTTCCGGGCTACTACTCACTCGTGGAATGGGTCTCGCGGATCGTGCCCGACTGGCTGGTGCGGCGTCGGGCGACGGCCAGCAGCCGTATCCTGGCCCGGCTCGAGTCGCTCAGCGAGCAGCAGGAGCAGCTCATCCGCGACATGTCACGGGATGTGAACATCGACTTTCTGCGGCGCGTCGGGCACATGATCGTGCGCTGGACGGGGGCGTCGGCGCTGCCGTGCCCGGTCGCCCACATCCACGGGGCGCGTGACAAAATCATCCCGATCGCGCGGCTGACGCCCGACGAGGTGATTGCCGACGGAGGCCACCTGATCAACCTGACGCACGCCGAGCGGGTGAACGCGTTCATCCGGCGGCACCTCGCGCAGCCCGCACCGGTCTGCGAGGCAGCGGTGCAGGCCTGAAGCCAGGCCGCAGCGTGGGTAGCGGAGGGTGCACGTCACCGCTGGCGGCAAATGACGAATGACGAAACCAGAATAACGAGTCAATGACGAAGCTCGAATGCCGAATGGGGGTGACCGACGCGCTTCGGACATTCGGATGTCACTCGTCATTCGGATTTCGTCATTCGGGTTTTACCCTCGTGCCGACCCCCGGTCGCCTTGACACCGGGGGGGCTTTCATGACAATCACCACCGGCAGCGAATGTCGGGGTTCGTTTGTGAGTTTCAGAGCGGAGCGCGATTGAGGCGCGGAGGCTGGCATGGGATTGCGTCGGATGGTATTGTCGCTGGTTTTAGCGGGTGGAGCCCTCTGGTGCGTCGGGCTGGTGCAGCAGGTGCACAGCCAGGAGAAGGCCCAGGCCCACACCGAGAAGTTCGCCCCGGTGGCGCCGGTGAGCGTGCTGAGTGAAACGCAGGAGGAGGCCCTGGCGGAAATGCAGAAGGCCGCCTCGGGCTCGTCGCCCAAGTTCAAGGCGATCGAGGAAGGCTCAGAGTTCCTGGCCGAGCTTTTCAACGTGAAACAGTACGCCGGGAAGACGGACCCGCAGGCGTCGGGTCAGGGTCGCGACCAGGCGCTCGATCTGGCCAGGGCGGCCAAGGCCAAGGACGCGGAGGCGGTTAAGAAGCTGCTGGACGCGCTCGCCGAGTCCATCAGGAAATCAGCCGCCGCCCAGGCGGATGCGAAGCCGCCGGCGGAGCCGTACAAGCCGGTGGCCAGGGTTCATCCGCTCATGGAAGAGCAGCAGGACATGTTCGACGGCATCAAGAAGCTGCTGAAGTCAGCGAGCGAGGATGATCTCAAGAAGATGGAGAAGCAGGCGTATATTCTCGCGGAGCTGTCGAACATCAACCGGCATCAGAAGGAAGACAAGGCCGACTACGTGGACTGGGCGACTCAGGCCCGCGATCAGTCGCTGAAGCTGGCCAAGGCGGCCTCAGCCAAAGACGTCGAAGCGGCCAAAGGGATTCTGCGCCAGTTGCACGCGACGTGCACGTCGTGCCACGACAAGTACCAGTGACCCCGCAGGGTCTGCAACGAAAACGATTACGCCCCGGCGGCCTGATAGCCCTCCGGGGCGTCTTTTGTTTGCCGTCCGTCGTGAGCGGCCCGGCGTGCGGGCCGCCTCACGGTCATCCGCGCGGATTGCTGGCCCCCCGATGCCGGGTTAATGACCGGCGGCGAGGCTCAGCTCGGCATCGTGTGCATGGCGGCGCGCCTCGCTGAATCGCGACACGAGGTCATCCAGGGCCATGCGGAAGCAGCCTTCGGCCCAGGCCCGTTCGGCGCTTCGGGCCGAGGCGCTGGACTTGACCCCGCTCACCTTGCCGGCACGAGGCAGGAAGCACTCGTAGTCGCATTCGATCTGGTCCACGCCTTTGGGCCGGAAATAGAGCATCACGTACGCGTCTTCACACAGGCCGAACTTGTAGGTGCGAATCCCCTTCTGCTCGGGAGTGGTGGAAGCCTGCATGTCGCAGCGGCGGACGAATTCACACGTAGCCGTGAAGATGGGGTCGAGCAGGTCGACCGCAATCCCCTCGAACTGCCCGGACCACGATTCCCGGAGTGCGTTGAGCTTCGACGAAAAATCCTGATGCCACTTGTCCATCGCTATCCCCCCGGCGGATACGGCGAAGTGTCCGCCGGAGTAGATGTACAATATCCCCGCGCGGCCGGGCAAACAGGATGCGCTGCCGAATGACTCAACCTGGGATCGGTCTGCATCTGCGTACGACGGCCGGGGCCGGCGGTGCGGCCGGTTCGGCCGAGTTTTCTGAAATCGTGCCCGTTTTGCCGGCCGCTGCCCCGGCTACCGGACGTAGAGGTTCTGCGAGGTCCTAGAACACGCGACGCGAGTCGAGCAGGATGCAGATGGGTCCGTCGTTGACGCTCTCGACGAGCATGTGGGCCCGGAAAACACCGCGGGCCACCGGAACGCCGCCGGCGGCGAGGCGGTCGCACACCTGCGTGTAGAGCTGCTCGGCGAGCTGCGGCTCAGCGGCGGCATCGAACGAAGGGCGGCGGCCTTTGCGGGCGTCGGCCTGGAGGGCGAAGGCGGAGATGACGAGAATCCCGCCGCCGGTTTCCACGACGCTGCGGTTCATTTTGCCGTTCTCGTCGTTGAAGATGCGCAGGGCGAGCGTCTTCTCGACGATGTACTCCACGTCCGCGGCCGCATCTTCACGGGCAACGCCTACATAGACGAGCAGGCCGGGACCGATGGCGCCGGTAACCTGTCCCTCGACGGTGACACGGGCCTGACTGACACGCTGGACGACGGCACGCATGGTGGGAATGTACCATCCGGTCCGGTAACAATCATCCGCCGATCAAAGCCGCCTGCCAATCGGAGCCACGCGTCGCCGATCAGAGCCGCGCCCGTAAGGAAGCGGTCGCTGGTGCTTGGACAGTCTGTCCAACCCTCCCGCTCCCCGAGGGTCGCGGCTCTGATGATCGAGCTCCGGCGGGTGATGGGCTTCGCGGCGGCGAGGCCGGCTCGAAACTTCAGACGCCCGGTCGGTGTATACTTCCTGAGGCCCAGTCTGGCGTGCACCGGGAGTTCGTTCCATGTCCTCGTCCATGTACCAGGAGGAACAGCGTTTCCAGCAGCTCTGGATCCGGCTCATTGTGTGGGCGAGCCTGCTGATCACCTGGGGCGGCGCGGTCTGGCTCATCGTCAAACAGGTCCGTTATACACAGTCGCTCGGGCATCCACCGATGCCCAGTGTTGCCCTGGCGTTGATGGTGGTGATCCTCCTTCTCTCCGGCTTGATCGTGCCCGCGCTGTTCTGGGTGCTCCGCCTGTACGTCCGCGTCGAGCCCGACGGGGTGCACATCCGGTTCTGGCCGCTGCCCGAGCGGGTCATCGCCTACTCCCGGATCGTCCGGTGTTATCCGCGGACCTATCACCCGATCGGCGAATACGGCGGGTGGGGGATTCGATACGGCTGGAGCGCCGGGCGGGCCTACAACGTCTCGGGGAACCGCGGCGTGCAGTTGGAGCTGACGGACGGAAAGCGCGTGCTGATCGGCTCGCAACGGGCCGAAGAGCTGGCAGCGGCGATCGGTTCACATCTTGCGAATGCCGGATAGACCCGTGAACGCGCGGCATACTGCGGTGAAGCCAAAGCGGCGTCTCAGCCGCCGCAGTCCAAAGGCGCCTGCCTTCAGGCCGGAATGATGGCCACATCCTGCAGCGTCGAGCCGGTCAGATGAGGGATGACGATGGAGGCGATCGGAGCGTCCGCGCGGCGCGGGTCCCAGGCGATCAGCCGGTCGCGGGCGTCGTTCATGGCCACAAGCAGGTCGGGGGCGGCGGCGGCGCGGCGGACCAGCGTCGAACCGGCTTCGTAGCGTCGGGCGTACTGGTCGCCGAGCACCATCGCGGTCAGGCCGCTGCTGCGGTCGGCGATGATCAGGCGCGACACGCCGCAGGTGTCGATCACCTGGAGCGACTCGATCGGCTGGCCGGTCGCGCTGCGGATGAACCGCATCGAATCCGGATCGCCCACATCCCAGGCGTGGATGGCTCCTGAGGCGTCGGCGGCATAGACGGTGCCGTGGTCAAAGGACAGGGCCGAGAGCGTCGCCGAGCCGCAGCGATACAGGGTGGGCGGAGCGGTCTGCAGGGCGTCGAGCGGCGCCGCCCACAGGTTCGCGTCGGTCGTGAACCACAGGTAGCCGTCGCAGACGCGGGCGCAGCGGACCGTACCGGCCGCTTGCGTGAGGTCGGCGAACAGCGGTCGGCCGGGCACGCCGGGCTCGTCGGCGAGCCGCCACGCCACCAGGCCCGCCTCGGAATGGGTCGCGAATACGTCGCCGCTCGTCGCCGCGACAGCGTTGAACCCGCCCTGGAGCTTCCGCGAAGGATCGACCGGAGCCTGAAGACCTCGTACGACCTCACCGGCGTCCAGGTCGAGCAGATGAACGCCGCGCGCCGCGCCCACGAAGAGTCGAGCGGCGGCGACTTGGGCGTCGGCCGCGAAGACCGAGCGCAAGGAGCCCAGCGTGTCGGGCAGCTTGAGGCGGCGTGCGGGCTTCTGCAGGCTTCCCGGCTCGAACAGCAGCACTTCCTGCCCGGAAACGGCGGCCACGTAGCGCGTTGCCCCGCCGGCCGGCATGTGCCACAGCGCAGCGTAGAGCTGACCGCGCTGCTCGTCGCTGAAACCGGTGAGCAGTTCAGGAAGGCTCGCGCTGCGTCCGTCCGCGGCCTGCGAGAGATCTCTCAGGATCGAGAGGAGATGGTCGAGCTGCTGGCGCTGGGCGGCGGCGACGGCCTCCTGGATCCGGGCCCGCGACTCGGTGTGGCGGCGGCGCTGTTCGAGCTGTGTCTGCTGGCGGTGATGCTCGACCCATGCCGGAGATTCGAGGCTGACCGCGGCCGGCCCGTCGATCGACAGGCCCGCGGCCAGGCAGGCGGGGCCGACGCGGCGGTCGACTACGTCGCGGATCATCCCGCGCTCAAGCCCGGCGACGAGCTGAGCGGCCGTGTGCTGTTCGGCCAGGTCTGACAGCACCTTCTGCAGGCTGGCGCCGAGAAAGCGCTCCAGGCCGGACTGGACGACCGTGTGGTTGCTGCCCAGAAGCGATCTGCGGAAGGCAGCCAACTCCGCGGGCTCGGTCAGCACGCGGATAGGTATGCGGATGCGGCCCAGACAGGCAAAACCGTCGGAGGATTGCAGCGTTTCGTGCTGGACGCAGCACTCAAAGGCGGCCGTCCGCACGAAGAGCAGGTCGAGCACGTTCTGGGCGTCGCAGCGCTGGCCGGCGTGCAACAGCAGCGGATCGAGCTCGCGCCGCGTGGCCAGGGCGATCCAGCCGGCGGGGATAGTGATCGAGCGGGCCAGCAGCGTGAACACGTCCTCGGCCGGCACCAGGCGGGCGATCTGTCCGGCGGCACGCGTCAGGTCCTGGATGTCGAATTTCGTTCGCAGCACTCGATCCCCCAAATGTGGCATGGCCTTCCAGGCCATGGATCGTCGCACGGCCTTCCAGGCCGTGCACATGGGCAGGATGCCCATGTG
>CAZQEN010000143.1:0-17894 GCA_964591605.1 uncultured Planctomycetales bacterium | reverse complement strand
GGCTCGGCGCCGGTGGCCGCGATTTCGGCGCGGGCCCGCTCGATGGCCTGCGCGTCGGACGTGGTGTTCGAGCAGATGCCCATGTGGAGCCCTTCCTCCCATCGGCTGGCAAAGACGATGAGCCGCTCGCCGTTGGCCGGCCAGACGCCGCAGGAGCCGCCGATGCTGCCGGTCTTGACCTCCACGCGCTGCCCGCTGATGCCCTTCCAGGCCTCCTCGACCTCGAACGTGACCGCCCGCCCGGAGCCCAGCGCGCTGAGCCAGATCGGCCGGTACGACACCGCCCGGCCGATGAACACCGCGTCATACTCGGCAAACGCCTCGGCCACCGGCGGCGGCAACGCGCACGAGCACGCCCCCGCCGGCGCCGGCCGCAGCGCGAGCAGCAGCACGGGCACGATGGTGAGACGATTCATTCTTATCAGCACGGCTCAGCTCCTGATTCACCACGAAGGCACGAAGCCACGAAGAAGAGATGAGATGATTCGCCTCCTATCCTTCGTGCCTTCGTGTCTTCGTGGTAACCATTGGTTCTCCTGGGCACACGCTGCTGTGAGACACCGCATCAGCCTCCATTCTGCCCTTCGTTTCGTGCGCGGGCCTCGGCGACGAGCTGCTGGGCCTCGTTTTCAAGCGTCTCATAGTCGTCCGTTTCCGGCCCCAGGATTTCCAGCGTGACGAGCCGCGAATAGGGCCGGCCGTAGTACCAGTCGTCATCCGCACCCTTGGGGCCGTCATACCGGGCTTCGACCCGGATCGATGCGTCGCCCTGCTCCACGAACGTCACCGTGTGCTCGCGCACGACCCAGTCGTCCACCGGCACCAGCAGCCCGCTCGCGCTCGCTCCCATGCCGCCGGCCAGGAGAACGTATCGCGTATCCAGAGCAGGCCAGTAGCAGTCCGTCATGAACAGACATCGGATCCGGTCGGACAGGCACGGCTCGGAGAAAGACTGGAAGTCTGCGATGGCAACCCAATCCTCTCCGCGCCGCGCCCAGCGCGTCGGGCGATGGTTCGCTTCGTCCTGGTCCACGAAGTGTTCGCCTTCGAGCAGGATCTCACCGGACAGGTACGCCCTCGTCTCGGGAAGTTCCACCGGCGGGCAGCCAAACTCGCAGCCCTGAATCGCAATCAGACAGAAGACACACGTCTGGACGCAGGCATATGACGTCGAGAGGACCGGCCGCCGGTTTCGAACCCACCGGCGTGCAACCATAATCCGCGTGACGACAGACAGATACGGCCGTGGATGCATGATCTGCCTCTTTCGGGCGGGTCCGTCGACTGCCAGGAGGAGAGGTGATCGAGAAGCAATCCCTCTGCCCGACCGCGCACCACCAGTATGGGCCGCACCAGGTGCCGGGGCAAGAGGTCCGGCCGGGCAGCCGAGAAGACGAGCGTTACCCGGCGCCACCCGAACAACCGCTCAGGAGGAACGCAGAAAGACTCACGCGGGGCGGCATGGGCAATGTACCCATTGCCGGTGCGCACGAAACACGGGCAGCGAGTATCCCGGCGCGCCGGGACCCATGCCAGCCAGTTCGACAGTGCAAATCATTCCGCGTTCCTGCGTAGGGATCCGTCGCCCAATTCATCGCGCCGGCTCGACGCGCTTGTCAGCGATTCCCAGTTCCACCTTCTCCGGCGCCGGAGTCACCACGGCCACCGTCGGGATGGTCAGATACTTGCGGGCGATCTGCCGGACATCGTCGAGCGTCACCTTCGCGACGCGCTCGCGGAAGCGCTCGCGGTAGTCGTAGCCCAGGCCGTAAAGCTCGTCGAGGGCGGCCTGCATGGCCCGCTCGCTGCTGGTCTGGCTCTCCATGATCTCGGAGGTGCTGATGATGGTGACCGCCCGCTGCAGCTCGGCCGGCGTGAATTCCCCGCGCCGGGCCTTCTCGAGCTGGGCCATGATGATGTCGTAAACGGTTTTCACCTCGTCGGGCTGGCAGCCGGCGTAGACCCCGAAATAACCAGGCACCAGCCCGGGGACGTTCTGGGCATGCACCTCGTAGACGAGACTCTTGTCTCCGCCGCGCAGCGCGTTGAACAGCCAGCCGGTCGGGTAACGGTAGCCGCTGATGATCGTATCGAGGACATCCAGCTTCACCCGGTCGTCCGTGTCGGTCACCTTCATGCCCGCAAAGCCGACGGCGACGCCGGCCGTCCCGCGCGCGGGCGGAGCGGGCTTGACGTACACGACCGGCTTGTCGCAGCCGGGCCGGCCGGCCTCGGGCAGCGCCGGCCGCCAATCCGGCAGCGAGGCAAAGCATCTGCGGGCCAGAGACTCGGCCTGCGCCGCGTCGATGTCCCCGAAGATGGCGATGACCGTGCCGGGGCCGGTCACGCAGCGGCGGTAGAACGCTTCCACCTGTTCGCGCGTCGCTTTCTCGACGACCGCGCGCGTGCCGACGGGCGGGAACCGGTACGGACTGCCGGCAAAGAAGCGGCTCTGAAAGTAGGTGGTCAGTTCGCTGCGCCAGTATTCATCGAGCTGGGCGATCGCGTCGAGCTGGCGGGCCCGCGCCTCATCCAGCTCGCTGCCGGGGAACGTAGGGTTGCACACCACGTCGGCAAACACCTCGAGCGCCGGCTCGAAATCCTGTTTGAGGACCTGGGCGCGGAAGTAAATGGTGTTGGTCCCGGAGTTGCTCTCGAACTCCGCGCCGCGCGAGTCGAAAAAGCGGGCGATCTGTTCGGCGGAGCGGGCCTTTGTGCCGCGCCCAGCGAGCTGCGCGGCCAGGCGGCTCAGGCCGCTCGTGTTTTCGTCCTCCATGAGCACGCCGCCGAGCGAAAACGAGCCCATCGCCACCAGCGGCGTGGTCGGATCGCGCCGGATCAGGCAGCGCAGGCCGTTCTCGAACGTCACCAGCCGGATCGGCTCGGGGGCGGCGGCGGCGGCCGTCGTCTCCGAGGGCGCGTGGTAATCCTCAGGCACAACCGTGATCGTCGCGAGCCGCTCCGGCGCCAGATACCGCCGCGCCACCTCGCGCACCTGCTCGGCCGTCACCTGCTGGATCCTGTCGAAGTACTGCCGGCTGAAATGGATGTCGCCGGTGGCCAGAAAATCGCCGGCCATCGTCTCGGCGATGTTTTCGGCTTTCTGCATGGCGAAGATGTGCTCGGCCGACTTCTGGCGCTTCGCCTGGGCGAGCTCCTCGTCGGAGAGGAGATCTTTCTGCACGGCCGTCACCTGATGGAGGATGGCGGCTTTGGCCTCTTCGAGATTCTTCGGCGCCGTCCGGGCCACGATTGCGAAGGTGCCCTTCGCCCACGCCGGCGTCCAGCTCGAGCTGCTGATCGAAAACGCGAGCCCCTCGTCGCGAACGTGCCGCACGAGCCGCGAGCTCTCGCCCTGCGTGAGCACGTAGCTGAGCAGATCCAGTGCGTAGAGATCGGGGTGGATGAGCGGGATCGACGGCCAGGCCAGCTCCAGCAGCGCCGCGTCGAACTTCATGCGCATGGTCGCGAACCGCGGCGTGGTCATCTCGGGCTCTTCGGGCAGCACAATCGTCGGCACCTTGCTGCGCGTGAACGACGCAAACTGCTGCCGCACCGCCTCCAGCGCCGCATCGAGCTCCAGATCGCCGACGATCACCACCACGATGTTGTCCGGCACGTACATGCGGTGGTAATACCCGACAATGTCCTCCTTCTTGAGTTTCTGCAGGGCCTGCTGGTGCCCGATCACCGGAAACCGCATCGGGTGCTCGCGGTAGAGCGTCTCCATGGCCGTCTGAAAGAGCTGCGTGTCCGGGTCATCCACGTCGCGCTCCAGCTCGCGCTGCACGACGCCCCACTCGCGCTCGAACGCCTCCTGCGGGAAGGTCGGCCGCGTGATCCAGTCGCCCAGCAGCTCGACGGCCGTCGCGAGGTGCTGCCGGGCGGTGTCGATGTAGTAGCACGTCACGTCGTAGCTCGTGTACGCGTTGGTGTTGCCGCCGATGCTGTCGAGGATCCGCTGCGATTCCAGATCGCTCCGCGTCGTCGTCGCCCCGCTGTGCAGCAGGTGCTCGAACAGGTGGCTCATCCCGGTGCCCAGGTATTCCTGCTCGAAAGTGCTTCCCGTGCGGCAGTACATGCGCACCGACACCACCGGCGCCGTCCGGTGCACCTTCAGGATGACGTGCATCCCGTTCTCGAGCACGCTCACCCGCTCATCCGCCCGATCCACCAGCCGTTGCGTTTCCCGCAGCAGCCCGGGCCGCGTCGCCGCCGCCCCAGCCTCCCCCGAAGGCGCCATGGCCGTCTGGCCGTTCGTACCGGGCACGACAAACAGTGACAACACGACACTCCACACCCGCGTGTAATCGCATCTCCGCATGTTCGATGATCCTCTCACCAGGACTCGGTCCCCATAGCATTATGCTTCATTCATCGCAGAGGCACGAGTGCGCACCGCACCGATCAGGCGCGAATCCCCTGGTCACAAGAGCCGGTGGGTCAGTCATCCAGAAGCCCGCTGGACCGATCCACAGCCTGTGGTGCCGGTTTCAGTATGAGAATTGCGTTCTGCGGGCGCCAGTGCCGTTTTCGTCATGAAAGTTCCATTCTGCGGGCGCTAGGCCCGGCATTCATGCCGGGTCTTCGAATGTCGCCTTTCCTCCGATCCCGGTTGACCGGGATTCTCGCTCTGCTTCAGCATGCCGGCCGGTGTCGAGGCCGCCCGAGAAGCCCGCTGGAACCGGGCTCAAATCGTGACAACGACGCCGAACCCGGCTGAAGGCCGGGCCTGGCGCTCGCGATCGAAACTCTGTTACCGAAAGCGGCGCTCACTTGCACGTGCGGAACGACGCGGCATTATAATGAACAAGACTCGACTGGCGGGCACCAACATATGGAGCTCAAACGGATCGTCGTGCTGGCGAACTCCATTAAGAAAGGCGGCCGATGCGTCGCCGGACGTGAGCTCGCAACCTCCCGGGGCGCGTCGACGGGAGGCTGGGTCCGTCCGGTCAGTGACGAGCCCGACGGCGAATTGAAGCCCCGCCACATGCGCACCGGCGACAGGCGCCCGCTGGAGGTGCTCGACATCGTGGATGTACCGTTGACGAGGTATGCGCAGGACCGGATCCACCCTGAGGACTGGATCGTCGATGTTGCCAGCACGTGGAAGCGAAGGAGCCGCCTGAGCCGGCACCAGCTCGCTGCACTGGAGGAGAATCCGGCGGACCTGTGGCTCGAGTCCAGACTGCACACCGACCGCGTCAACGGCCGGTGCCTCGTCAAACGGGCGAATCATCAGTCGCTGTACCTGATTCGACCGGTGAACCTGCGGGTCGAGCTCTCGATCGAGCACCACAGCGTCAGCAATAAGGACCGCAAGAGGACGCGAGCACGCTTTCGCTACCGCGGCCAGGAATACCGGATGAACATCACCGATCCTGCGTTTACAGCCCGGTATTGCACCGCGTTCCCGCCCGTGGGTAAGCCACCGTTGGTGATCCGTCCGCCTTTCGGGGATAATTGTCTGCTCTGCGTGAGTCTGACACCCGAGTTCAACGGCCTTCACTACAAGGTGGTCGCCGCCGTGCTGGAATTGCCATGAGTGACTTCTCCACGAGACCGACCCTGCTGACCATCGGGCACTCCGATCATGAGATGTCCGACTTGATCGCCCTGCTGCGCCGGCACGGCGTCAACGTGGTGGCCGACGTGAGGTCAAGCCCGTACAGCCGACTCCACGCACAATTCAACCGCGAGACACTCGCGCTGGCCCTCGGGCAGGCGGAGATTCAATACTGGTTTCTCGGCCGGGAGCTGGGCGCGCGGCGCACGGAGCCGGAATGCTACCGGAACGGACAGGCACGTTACGATCTGATCTGCCGGCTGCCGGCGTTCAGCGAAGGGCTCGAACGTCTGCGACGCGGCGTGCTCCAGCATCGGATCGCTCTTTTGTGCGCGGAGAAAGACCCGATCACCTGTCATCGCACCGTGCTCGTGTGCCGCCAGATGCGCGGCGAGCCGATCGAGATTCGCCATATTCTGGCCGATGGTTCCGTTGAAACCACCGGCCAGATCGAAACGCGCCTTCTGGAGGAAGTCGGGCTGCCGTCGGAGGACCTGTTCCGGACCCACGCGCAGTTGGTGGAGGAGGCATACGACCTGCAGGCGGAACGAATCGCGTACGTCGAATCCCAATCGGCGAACGTCACCACCGGGGGTCTGCTGTGAGTGTTCAGTTGTTCACGATTGGCTTCGCCGGGACGACGGCCGAGCGATTCTTCACGCTGCTGCGTGAGGCAGGTGTCAGACGCATCATCGATGTTCGTCTGAACAATACGTCTCAACTGTCGGGATTCTCAAAACGGGATGACCTGCGCTTCTTCCTGCGCGAAGTGGCCGGGATTGATTACGTTCATATGCCCGAGCTCGCACCCACACAGGAGATGCTCGACGCCTACAAGAAGCAAAAGGGGAGCTGGGACGTCTACGAGCGGGAATTCAATGCGCTCATGGCCGGCAGAGGCATCGAAAACGCCATCTCCCGGGAAATGGCCCACCTCGGCTGCCTTCTCTGCAGCGAAAAGAAACCCCATCATTGTCACCGCCGGCTGGTGGCAGAGTATCTGCAGGAGCGGTGGGGCGATCTTTCGACGACTCACCTCGTGTGACCATCGGCCAGGTTCTTCGGCTCATTCCCGCCAGACCGATCACTTCCGCGTCATCGAGCGGTACTTGATGCGGTGGGGCTGATCCGCGTCAACGCCGAGGCGGCGCTTGCGGTCGGCTTCGTAGGCGCTCAGGTTGCCCTCGTACCAGCGGACCTGCGAGTCGCCCTCGAAGGCGAGGATGTGCGTGGCCACGCGGTCCAGGAACCAGCGGTCGTGCGAGATGATGACCGCGCAGCCGGCGAAGTTCTCGAGCGCCTCCTCGAGCGCCCGCATCGTATTCACGTCCAGGTCGTTGGTCGGCTCGTCGAGCAGCAGCACGTTCGCGCCGCTCCTGAGCATCCTCGCCAGATGCACGCGGTTGCGTTGCCCCCCGGAGAGCGTGCCCACCTTCTGCTGCTGGTCCTGACCCGTGAACGAGAAGCGCGCGGCATACGCCCGGGCGTTCATGTCCATCGTGCCGAGCTTGAACACCTCCTGCCCGCCGGAGATCGCCGACCAGACCGGCATGTCGTCGGCCAGCGCATCGCGCGACTGCTCGACGTACGCCAGCTTCACCGGGTCCGCGATGAACAGTTCGCCGCTGTCGGGCTTCTCGGCCCCGGTGATGATGCGGAAGAGCGTCGTCTTGCCCGCCCCGTTCGGGCCGATGATGCCCACGATCCCGTTGGGCGGCAGCTCGAAGCTGAGGTTGTCAAAGAGGAGCCGCTCGCCGTACGCCTTGCTGATGCCCTTCGCCTCGATCACCCGCTGGCCCAGGTGCGGCCCCGGAGGGATATAGATCTCCACGTCGGCCGCCCGCTTTTCCTGCTGCTCCGCCGCCATCCGCTCATACGCCTCGAGGCGGGCCTTGCTCTTGGCCTGCCGCGCCTGCGGACTCTTGCGCACCCATTCCAGCTCGCGCTTCAGGGCCCGCTGCCGGGCCGATTCCTGCTTCTCTTCGACGGCCAGCCGCGCACTCTTCTGCTCGAGCCACGAGCTGTAATTGCCCTTCCACGGAATGCCCCGGCCGCGGTCGAGCTCCAGGATCCAGCCGGCCACGTTGTCGAGGAAGTAGCGGTCGTGCGTGACGGCGATGATCGTGCCCGCATACCGACGCAGGTGCTCCTCCAGCCAGCCCACCGACTCGGCGTCCAGGTGGTTGGTCGGCTCATCCAGCAGCAGGATGTCGGGCTTCTCGATCAGCAGACGGCAGAGGGCGACCCGGCGGCGCTCGCCGCCCGAGAGCGGCTTGATTCTCATATCACCCGGCGGACAGCGCAAAGCATCCATCGCGTGCTCGAGCTGCGCATCGAGGTCCCAGGCATTGAGCGCATCCAGCTTCTCCTGCAGATCGGCCTGACGGTTGAGCAGTTTCTCCATCTGCTCGTCCGACATCGGCTCGCTGAGCTGTTCGGACACGCGGTTAAACTCGTCGAGCAGGTCGAGGGCGGGCTTGGCCCCCTGCCGGACGATGTCGAGCACCGTCGCCTCAGGATCGAGCTGCGGCTCCTGCGGCAGGAATCCCACGGTGTAACCCGGCGAGATCTGCACCTGCCCCTCGAAGTCTTTATCGACGCCGGCGATGATGCGCAAAAGCGACGACTTGCCCGCCCCGTTGAGGCCCAGCACACCGATCTTCGCCCCGTAGAAGTACGAGAGATAGATGTCCTTGAGGACTTCCTTCTTCTCGTACCGCTTCGTGACGCCGATCATCGAATAGATGATCTTGTTGGGGGTTTCTGTTAAGCTTGCCATAAGAAATCATCCGCTGCGCCCGGTCTCCAGGGCAGCGGATGATATCCTGCGGCGGTGAAAATGCCAGAAGCGGCGGGGTGTACGATTGGAATTCAGAGGATTCGGCCGCAGCGACACACCCTTCACGCCCGTCTCCTGCCGCGCAGGGCCAGCGGAAGCGCCGCACCCAGCAGAAGGAGGGCCGTCGGCTCGGGGATCAGGGTGGCGTCGAGGCTGAAGACGTCCGCCACGACCTGTCCCCAGTTGCTCGCGCTGCCGGTGCCATCTGCCCGCATTTGCAGAAAGACTCCCAGAGAGGTCGTGACGTTGACGGTGTGGGTCGCGGTCTCCAGTTTCGTCCAGGGCGTCCAGCCGCCGTTGACGGTGTCGCCCACCAGGTCGAGCTGCTCCTGCTGAACGCCGTCCACCAGGAGCCGGAACCGCGCCCGCGAAAAAGCCGAGCCCTGCGTGTCGTACACGCGGGCCCAGACGGATGCTTTGACCTCGTACTGGCCCGGCGGCATGGTCACAATCTGCTGGGCGTTGGTCTGGAGAAAGGACCCTGAGGTTCCGCCATTCTGAACGATCTCCAGGCCCCACGGCCCGTTTCCCGTCGGCACCGGACCGGGCGACCAGAACGAAGCGGGATACTCTTTGACATTGATCGGCGCGTTTACGGTCCAGTTCAGCGAATGATTGGCGTTCTCGAACCCGCGATTGGTGAGAATCTCGACGCCCAGGCTCGAACCCGCTGCCAGAAGCGTCACGGCCGGTACGATGATCCTGCTCGCGTGCACTTTTCCACTCCTTTCACCATGAATCGCCAACAAAACTCTACCTTCGCGGCACTCGGCTATTTCAGGGAAAGCAACAGTGGATGACTCCACCCGCGAGGCATGACTGCTTTTCCCGACCCTGATCACGCAGCGGCCCGCCGGACGGGGGTTCCATCCGACAGCACGCCCGATACTGTAAAGTCCAACCAGCCCGGCTGTCAACCTGAAAAAAACGCTTCACAAGCTTGTGGTGCGGGCGTCCCGCCTGCACGCACAGCCGCAAATCGCCGCCGGCGACCACCCCGACCCAGGCCATCGCTGCCGGGAAACCGGCCAGACGCGCATTACGGTTCGCACAGCGGCGCGACCGCCGGCGTCCATGGAACGTTGGCCCCGCTCGCGCACCTGGTGAACTCGACAAAATCCGCGACATCGATGACGTTGAATGGAACCTCGCGATCGAGGCACTTGCAGTAGTCCAGTCCGGCCGGCAGACCCGGGGTCGAACCCGTCACGCACTGCTGCCAGACACCGAAATCATCCAGATCGACGTCGTGGTCGTCGTCGGCATCCGCCCAAACCGTCGGGCTGCAGCCGGGGGCGACGTACGGACCCGTGCGGACATTGTCCACCCAGAAGCCGACCGCGGTGTTCGACGGGCTGTTCTCGCTCGTGGTCACCCGGAACTCGATCGTGAGCACCGGCGGGTCGCTGGTGTACATCGTGCCGGCCGGTGCAATCACCTCATACGTGGGGTCGGTGATGAGTCCGAAATCGTCCGCCGCCTCGAATCGAGAGGAGATCACGGTGGTGGCGATGGTATTCCCGTCCGCATCGGTGCCGTCGTAGAGACGGATCCGTCCGACCGCCGGAAAAGCGGCGGACGCCCCGTTGATCGCCATCTCCGCCCGCACATTGAAGGGCTGCGTCGAGACGCCGTTTTCGTTCACATGAGGGGCGGCGATCGTCTGGAAGAAGCTGACGACATTCGTGGGATTCGTTCCATCGGTCACCACGTCCAGGCCGTTGTAGTGATCGCCGGTCAGGTTCTTGATCCGCCCATTGATGCACTCCGGGAACCAGACGTTCCCGTCGCGCTTGTGTCCGCCCTGGCCGGAGGCGGCGAAGAGGCGCTGATCCCAGTGTCTGGCCTTCGGCCGATTGCCGTTCGCGGCCGGATTGGCGCACACGCTGCCCGTGGTCGGATCGTTGGTCCAACCCTCCTCGAAACTGCCGTTCGTGATCTCCGGCATGTAGACCAGGAAAGCGGCGGTCATCCCCTGGGCGGGGGTGATCTGCTGGCAGGGATGCGTGAAGAGCAGGTCATAGCGCCCACCCTCCGCCCCGGTCAGATTGAACTGGACATCCAGGTCGCTGCCATTGGGTGTGAGGCTGGTCGCATTGATCTCGGCGCCGCCATCGCGGGTCTTGCGCAGTTTGACCCCGGTCAGGCAGGTGACGTTGAGGCCGCTCAGCGTCAGGACATGATTGCTCCCGCTCAGGCCGTGGCTGCGGGCGACACCCGTCACCGTGGTGGCCGGGCAGGCACAGTTGAGGGTGAAGGCCCCGCTCATCGTGCCGGGGCGGCAACCGCCATCCAGATGCGGGACGAGCAGGTCGTAAACACCCGGAATGGCGTTGGTGAGGTCGAAATCGACGGTGAGCTGCGAGGCACTGCTGGCAGTGATGGTGCCGGTGATGACGGGCGGGCTGCTGAGGGATGGCCCGACGAGGTTCGCCCCGGACGCCTGATTGAGGTTGGTGCCGTTGATGGTGAACGACTGCACACCCGGATTGGGCGGCGTATTGAGCGACGAGGGCATCATGTCGGTGACCGTGATGGCGGTGCTGCAGTTGGTGACGTTATCCAGCCGCGTGTTGTCGAACGCGGCCCAGTTGCCCGTATGGCTGAAGTGGGACTGGGTCAGCATGAAGACGGTGATGGTGCTGGCGACGGTGGCCTTGGTGAACTGGATCTGCTGGCGGCGCCACTGCGCTCCGGTGTTGAGCGGCGGCGTGAGGACGACGGTGCCGGCGTCGGGGTCCGTCCCCCCGGTCAGGTCATACCCGAAACGCACGAAGGTGTCGGTCGGGGCGCTGCTGGCCTGACCCGGAACCCACAGGAATGCATCGGTGCGATTGTGGGCCAGGACGTCGGCCTGAAGGATGTAAGTCCCCGGCCCGATGTTCGCGACGGTCTGATAAACACCCTCCCACACCCCAACCCCGCCGGAGCCGTTGTTGTAGACCGTGGCCCAGGCGGCCGTGTTCTGCGAGGGGATGATGCCGAAGCCGGTGGCCTGCGTGACTCTGCCGCCGTGCGTGCCGATCTGCACCCAGGGAGTCAACGCCGCATTCTGGAACCCCGAGTTGGTGAGCAGATTCTGGGCCTGGACCCAGCCTGCGGGCAGGACGAGGCAGCACACCGCGATTCGGACCAAACGCATCTTCATCTCCTCCTGGACTCCCGGCCGACGACAGAGACCGGCCTTCCGCGCGAACGTGTGGACGCCGAATCTCCGGCGACGCGGGCAGCCCGCACTCTCCCGACTCTGGAGGACCAGCATAACTGATGAACCGCCCCGGGGGAAGAGGCTTAAAAGCGTTTTTTTCAAAGGAACGTGCAATATCCGTCGTAAACTGGTATTCTGGCAGCCGGTATCGCTTCGGAGTGTCGCGGAAACGGGCAGGCGAGGGAACGATGGGCAAAGCCGCGTGTTCAACAATCCTGGTTGCGCTGACCGAAGCTGTGCTGGGCGTCTGGGCAGTCGAACCGGCACTGGCCGGACCACGCTGGAAGCTCATCTACTATCGCCAGGTCGGCAACCACGTGAACGGCGGCACGTATACCGTCGAGAATCACCTGTTCCGCGAAGACGGGAGCAAGGGAGCCGGCGTCGGAGTGACCAACCAGTTCAATCCCAACACCGCCATCTGGGGCTTCGCGACCGCGGACGGCTGGCGCCGCATCGAACCCGATGAGAGCGCTTTCCGCGATGTGAGAATCTACGATCCCGGCGTGCCCACCGATCAGTCGCCCAACTTCTATCACCGGGACCCGGCCGATCCGCTCAAGAAGTACTCGTTCGAGACCCACTGGCTTTACGTCACCGACGAGACGGCGGTGACGGCCTACCCCACGCAGCCGGTGTATCACTACGACCTGGTCAACGGGCTCAACAACTCCAGCTACCAGGAGCCGCCCGGGTCGAGCAGCGACGCGTTCGCCCTCACGACGTGGACGCAGCCGATCTACCAGACGTTCGTGGTTCCGGCTGGCATCAACCGGATCGTGACGGCCAAGGCCTGGCCTGCGGACACCGAAGACTTCAGGTATCTGGCCACCATCGTGCGTGACAACGGCGGCCCGATCAATTCGTGGCCGGCCGTCGGCCCCGCCTCGCTCTCCCGCCAGCACGCCACGCCGGATTTCATACCGGTGGCGGTCAACTGGAGCATCCATCAGGTTCCGGTGACGCCGGGTAACCGCTACGCCCTCAAGATCCTGCCGCAGGACAACATGGGCTGCAATGCGTACGCCACCCTCAACGACAACTATCCCCAGGGCCATCTCTGGCTCAATGACCTTCCGGTGGCCGACCGGGACCTCTGTGCAGTGGTGGTGGGCGTCGGATTCCTGGGAGAGCCGTTGATCGCCCGCAGCCCGGCCGCGATCACGCGCAGCATGCCCGTCGGATCCACCCTCCTACCCGATACCTTCACCATCTCGAACGCCGGAACCGGTACCCTCAACTACACCATCACCGACAACGTCACCTGGATGAGCGTCTCACCGGCGGATGGAGCATCCTCCGGCGAGACGGATACCTGCACGATCACGTACAGCCACGTGAACCTGCTCCCGGCAGGCGCCTACGTCGGCACGGTCACCATCGAGGCGGCCGGCACCGCCAACAGCCCCCAATCCGTCATGGTCACGCTCGACGTGCAGGCTCTCCACACCCGCGCCGACATCGATCAGGACAACGATGTCGACCAGAGTGACTTTGCCATCCTGCAGGCATGTCTGACCGGCGAGGGGTTCGAGCAGACAGAGGGACCATGCCAGCCGGCCCGATTGGACCCCGACAGCGACGTGGATGCGGCCGACATGAACATTCTTCTGGGTTGCTACAGCGGCGCGAACCTGCCCGTGAATCCCGCCTGCGCCGGATGAAACACGGATTCCAGGCGCGGCACGTCCCGGTCAGTTCGCCGCCGCCTCGTCCGCCTCCGCGGATTCGCGTTTCATGTGGCGGACGCGGAGCAGGTTCTGGACCCGGCTCACCAGCTCTTCGCGGGTCACCGGCTTGGTCAGAAAATCGTCGGTGCCGCAGTCGCGGGCCCGCTCGTGGTCGCCCAGCTCGTTGAGCGCGGTCACCATGATGATCTGAATGTCGCGCGTATCGGGGTCGCTCTTGATCTGCCGGCAGACCTCGAAGCCCGACATCTTGGGCATCATCACATCCAGCAGGATCAAATCGGGCGGATGCTCCGCCACCCGGGCCAGCGCCTCGCGGCCGTTACTGGCCAGGTCGACGGCCACGTGCGGAATCCCTTCCACGTAGGCCGCCAGCAGCTCCAGGTTCTGCTGGTTGTCGTCCACGATCAGGACCCGCGAGACGGGTATCGGTCGCTCCTGTTCCACGCACGGTCTCCAGTCCGGTTCCAGTGAGGCGGGGTCCGCCCGGGGGACCCGGCCGCGTGCATTCTCCATCCGCGACCGCCGCCCGTCCAGTGGCCCCCGCGGCCATCGCTCACCGCCGTCGGCGGCTCACTTTATCGGAGTATAGCCATCAACGCTCTGCACGAGCCGGGGTGCTCCCGAACCCAACACCCTCAAGTTCGGCTGTCTTACTCGCTTCACGAAACAGGTTCAAATGCCGCTGAAGCATCGCGGGCATCCAGCCGATGTTGACAGGGTTGGGGAAACCACCTCAACCGGAGATCAGGGCGGCTCTCAACTGGGCGAAAGCCACGTCCGCCGCGTCGTCGACGATTCATGAGGAACCCAGCTCACTCGTGCATCGACGCGTTGACGAAGGGATTGCCGGGGCGTGCCGCGAGATCTGCATGACGATGAGCCGCCACCCATCCCCGTGGGTGAGCGGTGAACCTATGGGCTGGCTGAGAGGTGTCGACGGCCATTCGTATTGGAGCGCGGACGGCGATGACATCAGGGATCATTGAACGTATCCGGAACGCCGACAATCTTCCGTCGCTTCCTGCGGTGGCTGTCCAGATCCTCAAGATGACACACACGGATGACTGTTCGATCGCCGAGATCGCACGCGTCATCCAGCAGGACCCGGCCCTGACCGGCAAACTGCTCAAGATCGTCAATTCCTCGTTATTCGGTCTTTCCCGCCGCGTCTCATCCCTTCAGCAGGCCACGGTCGTGCTCGGTCTCCGCACGGTCAAGGTGATGGTCCTGAGCTTCTCGCTGATCGACATCATGCAGAGGCGGCGCACCGGCGAATTCGATTACGCCGGCTACTGGCGGCGCTCGCTCACCACCGCCGTGGCCAGCCGCCTGCTCGCCGAGCGCGTCCGGCGGGCCATCAGCGACGAGGCCTTCGTGGCCGGTCTGCTGTGCGACATCGGCATGCTGGCCGCATTCCACTGTGCCCGGGATCTCTACGCGCCCGTGCTTCAGCGCTACGACTCCGGCCGCGAGCCGTTCCAGACCGTCGAGCAGGAAGTGCTCGGCGTCACCCACGAGGTCATCGGACAGGAACTGCTCAGCCACTGGGGGCTGCCCGAGACCCTGTGCGCGGCCCTCGCCACCCACCACGCCCCCATCCACGTCCATGCCAGCGACGACCCCAGCCAGGACCAGCTCGTGCGGATCCTCCGCGCCGCGGCCACCATCGCGGACCTGTTCTGCGCGGAAACGTCCGCCGGAAATCTCGACGCAGTCAAACAGGCGATCATCGAAGGGCTGCCCATCGAAGAGCCGCCGCTCACGAACGCCCTCAACGCCCTGGACGCACACGTCAAGGAAACCGCGAACCTGTTCGCGCTGAACATCGGCCCGACTCGCTGCTACCAGGATATCCAGGCGGAAGCCTGCATGCAGCTTGCCCGCCTGACCATGGCCGCCGAACTCGAGCGGGCCCAGGTCGCCCAGCGCGAGGAGGCCGCCCGGCGCCAGATGGAAGCGCTCAACGACCAGAACGCCCGGCTCGCCCAGCAGGCAATGACGGATGCCCTCACCGGGATCGCCAACCGCGCCGCCCTCGACCAGCAGCTCCAGGAGGCTTGCCAGGCCGCCAGCCAGCGCAGCCACGGCCTGGGCCTGCTGCTGCTCGATCTGGACCGCTTCAAGAAGCTCAACGACACCTTCGGCCATCAGACCGGCGACGAGGCCCTGCGCCAGGTCGGCGCCTGCCTCCAGCGCCTGGCCGACGCAACCCGTTTCGCCGCCCGCTACGGCGGCGAGGAGTTCGCCCTGCTGGTCATCAACGCGACGGCCGGCGAGCTGCGCGAACTCGGCGAGCAGATTCGCACCGCCATCCAGGAGCTGCGCATCCCCTGCACGAGCTCCAGCCAGAAGGTCGTCTCCATCACCGCGAGCATCGGCGGGGCCTGCGTACCGCCGGGTAACCCCAACGCCGAGCCGCGCACCCTCATCGAACGCGCGGACCGCTGCCTCTACGACGCCAAACACGCCGGCCGCAACCGCGTCGTCCTCGCCGACGCCTGACCCCCGCGCACCAGCAATCGAGCCCGAAGCGCCAGCGAGGGGTTCACGCGCTCACCCGCCCTTCCGGCCAACCCTCGCTCGGGTGTCGCGTTCCATCAAGACACCCCCCGGTGTGGCACCGGCGTCTCGCCGGTGCAGGCAGCAGCGCCCCCGTGTGGCACCGGTATCGTCCGTGCTGAGCGTCCAGCCACCGGCAATAGAGCCCGAAGCGCCAGCGAGGGGTTCACGCACTGACCCGCCCTTCTGCCCAACCCTCGCGTTCCACCAAAACGCCGCCAAACACGCATCCCGCGGCCGCCGACTCCGCCCAGGGCGCACTCATCGGCTCACAAACTGGACGCACACCGGCGACGGCACCGTCGCAGTGGAGTCGGCCGGGCGCAGCAGCCCCGTCTGGCCGTCGATCCGGAAGACCACCAGCGAATCCGAAGCCTGGTTCGCCGCGATGAGCCACGTGCCCGACGGATCGATGTTGAAGTTCCGCGGCGTCTTGCCCTGTGTCGACTGGTGGCCCACGGCCGTGAGTTTCCCGGTCTCCCCATCGATGGCAAAGATCGCGATGCTGTCATGCCCGCGGTTGGAGCCGTACAAGAATCGGCCGGAGGGGTGCACGTGGATATCCGCGCACGTATTGAGCCCGGAAAACCCGCCCGGCAGCGTCGAGATCGTCTGCACCGGCCGCATCGCCCCGCGCTCCGCGTCATACGCAAACACGGTGACGCTGCAACCCAGCTCATTGATCACGTAGATGAACCGGCCGCCCGGATGAAAGTCCAGATGCCGCGGTCCGCTGCCCGGATCGAGCGTCGCGCCGGGCGGACTGCCCGGCCGAAGCGTGCCGTCGCCGCCGAGGCGATAGATCATCACCCGGTCGATGCCCAGGTCCGGCGCGAAGACCAGCCGACCGGCCGGGTCGCACCGGATGGAGTGCGCGTGCGGGCCGGTCTGACGCTTCGGGTCCGGGCCGGCGCCTTCGTGCTGGACGACCGCCGTCGCCTTCCCGAGCCGCCCGTCCGCTTCGATCGGCAGCGCACTCACGCTGCCGCTCCCGTAGTTGGCGACGAGCGCGTACCGGCCGCCGGCATCAAGCGACACGTAGCACGGCCCGACGCCGCCGGAGGCCTGCTGATTGAGCAGCGTGAGCCGGCCGGACGCCGGATCGATCGCAAACGCGCTCACCGCCCCGCTCTGTTGCCCCTCAAACGTGGACAGCTCGCCCACGGCGTACAGAAACCGCTCCCGCCGGTCGATCGCCAGGAACGACGGGCTCCGGGCCTCCCCCGCCACGACCGGCTCGCCCAGCCGGCCGGTCCGCGGGTCCATGTCCAGCCGGTAGATCCCCTTGCTGGCGTTCTTCGGCGTCGTGTAGGTGCCGACGTACAGCCGCAGCCCCGTCGCCGGCCCGCCGGCCGCATCCCCGCCGCCCCGCCCGCCCGGCTCCGCCGCCATCACCGGCCCCGCCATCCACACCACCCCCAGCCCGAGCCCGCACACCCAGGATGTCCAAACCCAACCCATTCGCCGCTCCTTCCAGAAGCCCCGCTCACCCTACCGCGCCCCCGGGCCGCACATCTGACGCCCCGCCCCGTCGCCAGCGAAGCGACCCCGCGGAAGCGCCGCCGTCTGATGCGACCCTCACACCTCGAACACGCGCATGACTTCGTCACCGTAGTGATTGATGACTTTGACGGCGATCCTGCCCGACTGCGGCTTCTCGAACGGCCGGCTCTTGGTCTGGTAGAGCGCCGACCAGGCGGCTTCGTCGATCTCGGCCCGCAGGGCGCGCTTGAGCTTCTCGTACGGCTCATCCGCACCGGTGAAGTACGCATGCCGGACGAAGAAGCTCTCGCCGTCGTAGTCGGTGTCGAGGAACCAGCAGGCGATGTCGTCCGTGCTGTTCGAGCGGATTTCGCCCGTCGTCGGGTCGTACACGTCGAGTCCGCGGATCTCGACCGAGAGCTGTTCCGCCTCCGTGGCCCCGTTTTTCTTTGTGGTCTCTTTCTTCCTTGTGGCACCGGTTTCCAACCGGTGAATCACAATATCTGGCTCCCCGAAGACCATGAACAGGGTGCCCGCGCCGGTGTT
>CAZQEN010000142.1:0-17900 GCA_964591605.1 uncultured Planctomycetales bacterium | reverse complement strand
GTTACCCGGCATGAATGCCGGGCCTAGCGCACCCAGCACGAAACTCTCATACCGAGAACGGCACTAGCGCAGCAACAGGTCGCTTTCCCGCCGAGAAGACCATCCGGGTCTTGCCTCGCGGATCATTGTTTCGACCATCACGAGCAGCAGCGCGAGGCCGGCGAACCACTGGTATCGTACCTTGTACCGCTGAACGCGGCTGGTTTCGAATTCGCGCTTCTCCGTGCCGGCGATCTTCTGCTGGTAAATCTGCCCCAGGTCGATCCGGCTGGTCCCGGCCGGGATGAACGCGCCACCGCCGGCCAGGGCCATCTGCTGCAGGATGGCCGGGTCCATTTTAGTCCACACCTCCTGCCCTTCGTACTGAAGATACAGCTTCTGGCCGTCCCGGGTGATGGGGATGCGCGATCCCTGCGCGGAATCACCCACGCCGACCGTGAAGACGCGGATGCCGCGCTCCTCCTGCACCTTGCGGGCGGCCTCGATGGGAAAGCTGCCCTGATCTTCGCCGTCGCTGAGCACGATGATGGTCTTGTACTGCTTGACCTGATCGACGAAGGCCCCGGCCGCGATGCGGATGGCGTCGCCCAGGAGCGAGCCGCCGCGGGCCGCGCCGCTCGGCTCCACTTCGTCGAGGGCCATGACGAACGAGCTGTAGTTCGTGGTGAGCGGGCAGCGCAGGCTCGCCACGCCCGCGAACGTCACCAGCCCGACGCGGTCGCCCGCCAGCGTATCGACGACATCCTTGATGTCCTGCCTGGCCCGTTCGAGCCGGCTGGGGGCGACGTCCTCGGCCAGCATCGAGCGTGAGACGTCGAGCACGAAGACGATGTCGATGCCGTGGCTGGGCACCTCCTCCCAGTAGACGCCCCACCGCGGGTCGATGATGGCCATGACCAGCGCGACGAGGGCGGCCAGGAGAATGGAGGACTTGACCCAGCGGCGGGCCCGGGTCCCGGCCGGCAACAACCGGGCGAGGACGTTCTCATGGGCAAAGCGCGCCAGCGCCCGCCGCCGCCGGGCCATGCCGTAGACGATCACGCCCAGCAGCGCGAGGACCACCCAGAGGAGGTGGAGGTAAGCGAGATGTTGGAAGCGGATATCCATTGATTCTCTTCAGCGTTTCAACTGTCTGCTTCCGATTTCGACTTTCGACTTTCAGCTTTCGACTTTCTTCATGGTGTTTTCCTCAGCCATGTGCTGGACAGCAGTATTTCGATGCTCAGCAGGGCAAACGCGCCGAGCAGCAGCGGCGGCAGGCGCAGACGCCCCCACTGGATCGAATCCGTCGCCAGCTCGCGGTACTGCAGATAGCGCCGCTCCTGGGTTTTGGTTTTTTCGAGCTTGTCGATCTCGGCATAGATCTGGCGGAGCGACTCGGTGTCGGTCGCGCGGAAATAGCGGCCGCGGGTGCGCTCGGCAATCTTCTTGAGCGTTTCTTCGTCGATGGAGACGGTCATTTCCCGCAGCACCCGCTCGCCGGTAAAAGGGTCGATCATCGGAAAGGGCGCGGTGCCGTGCGTCCCCGCGCCGATCGTGTAGATCTTGATGCCATACGTTTCCGCCAGCTCCGCCGCCTTGAGCGGGTCGAGGTCGCCCGCGTTGTTTTCGCCGTCGGTGAGCAGGATCATGATCTTGCTCTTGATCCTGCGGGCGCCCTGGAAGCGCTGCTGGCTCTCGAGCGAACGGAGCCGCTCCACGCCCAGGGCCATCGCATCGCCGATGGCCGTCCCGTCCTCGTTCTGGGAAGTGACGGGCAGCGTCTTGCCGAGAATCTCGAGCAGGTAGCCGTGGTCGAGCGTGAGCGGGCACTGGCTGTCGGCGAAACGCGCGAACGAGACCAGGCCGATGAGATCGTTCTCGCGGCCGGGCAGGCCCTCGCCGCCGGCGACGAACTCGTGCACGACCTTGCGGACGGCGGCGAGGCGGTCGACGCGCTGGCCGTCGATTTTGAAGTCCATGGCCTGCATGCTGCCCGAGCGGTCGACGACGAGTTGAATGGCGATGCCCTCGGCCAGGATGCGCGTCTGCTCGTTGCCCTTCTGTGGCCGGGCGAGCGCCAGCACGAGCAGCGTCACCGCGAGCGTGCGGAGCACGGGCAGGGCCACGCGTGCCCGAACCCCCCACCCCGGCCGCAGGCCGGCCAGCAGCGCCGTCGACGAGTACCGCAGCTTCGCCTGCCGCCGCGGCGTGCGATACGCCCACCACACCAGCGGCAACGCCAGCAGGAGCAGGAGGAACCAGACGGATGGGGTGTGGAACTGGGTCATGGTCGATGGTCGATTGCCGATTGCCGATTTCCGATTTGTTCCACCTGACCTGTCGAACTCGCCTGATCCGCCGTCGCCGGGACGTAGGCCGTTTCCTCCACGAAATCGCGAGCGGCGGTGAAGGCGCGCTCGGCCTCGTCGCGCGAGGGTTCATAAAGGGCGAATTTTACCTGGTCGGCCGCTTCGAGGAACTGCTGCAGGAGCTCCTGGTGCTGCTCGCTGAGCACGGGATTGCCGCGTGTCGCTCTCAAAAACTCCTCGGTCGTCTGCTCCGGGGCCCGCAGGCTGAACCGGCGCTCGATGTATTCCCGCACGATGGCGCTGAGCCGCCCATAGAACTCAGCGCAGCGACCCTGCTCGATCAGGCACGTCTGCTCGAGCCGGCGGAACTGCTCGAACGCCCACGCTCCCGGCTCGACCGGCGGCGGCGGACGCCGACGCAGCATCCGGCGATAATACAGGAATGCGCCGCTCGCGATCGACAGCACGAGCAGCAGCCCCGCTGCCCATGCCATCCAGCGGCGCGAGCGCGGGAGCGGAACGTCAACCGGCCCTTTGATGTCCCGCAGGTGCTTGAGATCGGCCGGATCGGCGTCCCCAGCGAGCGCGGAGGTCACATGGATGATCACCGGCTCAGTGGACAGCTCGCGTTCGTCGGAGGGGGCGGAGGCAGGCTGCGTGGCAGAGGCAGCGGCGTGGTCGGCAGGCTTTGTTTGTCCCGCCCCCTGCAGGGCTCGATACCGGATGGCGACCGGCGGAATCGTCTGCTCGCCGGACAGGAACGATTCGACCTCCCAGACCTGCCGCCATTGCTGTCGCCCGGCGGGGGCCAGACCGGGCTGATCGCGGACGCCGCGGACCCGCCAGTCGCCAAGCGTTTTTCCGGGCGAGGGCATCGTCACCTCGCAGTGTTCCGGCGCGGACGCTTCAATCGTGAGGTGCAGGGGTTCGGCGATGGCGACGCGATCCTTGTCGATGCTGAGTTTGAGCCGCACCGGGCCGTGCTCGGTGGTTTTCTCGATTGCGGGTCTGGGTTCTGGTTGCGGCGAGGCGTCGCGGCGGCATCCTGAAGGCAACGCGCAGGCGAACGCGAAGAAGACATGGATCGCGCCGGCCTGGCGAGCGTCAAATCGCATACTTCAGAAGAACCTCAAGGACACATCGGCTCGCCTTCGGGCGAACCTGGCCGCCACAGAGGGCGACCCCTACAGACCTCTATGACCGCCGAGGCGCCGTCGGGTCTGGGTGCTCAACACGGTCGAGCCCAAGCGGCGTCGCAGCCGCCGCACTCCAAGATTTCGACTTTCGACTTTCGATTTTCGACTATCCTTACAGCCTCCGCTCCCTTGCCCGGAAATAGCGTGTCAGCGGCTCGACGAAGGACTGGCCCGTCTGCACATGAATCGCGTCGATGTTCATACGGCGGAGCAGCCGATCGCGTTCGGCGGACCGCTGGCGGGCCCGCGCCTCGAACTCGGTGCGGAAACGCCGGCTCGAGGTATCGATCACGATGGTCTCGCCCGTCTCCGCGTCCTGAAGCTCGAGCAGGCCCACATTGGGCAGTGTCAGCTCGCGCGGGTCGGTCACGACGATCGGAATCACGTCGTGCCGCCGCCGGGCGACGCGGAGAGCGTGCTCGTAGCCGGCGGTCTGGAAGTCGCTCACGATGAACACCACCGCCTTGCGCCGCGTGATGCCGTTCAGGTAATCGAGGGCGGCCGTCAGGTTCGTGCCCCGCCCCCGCGGCTGATGGACGAGCAGCTCGCGGATGACGCGCAGCACGTGCCGGGGCCCCTTGCGCATCGGCACCACCTTCTCCACCGCGTCCGTAAAGCACAGCAGCCCCACTTTGTCGTTATTCCGGATCGCCGAAAACGCGAGCGTCGCACACACCTCCGCCGCCAGATCGCGCTTGAGCTGCCCGGCCGTCCCGAACAGGTGCGACGCGCTCACATCCACGAGCAGCACGACGGTCAGCTCGCGCTCTTCCTTGAACACCTTCACGAACGGATGCCCGTACCGCGCGCTCACGTTCCAGTCGATGCTGCGCACATCATCGCCGATCTGATACGGCCGCACCTCCTCAAACTCCATCCCCCGTCCCTTGAACGCGGAATGATACTGGCCCGCGAGCACGTCGTTGACAACGTGCGACGTTCGGATTTCGATACGTCTGACGCGTTTGAGTAATTCTTTGGGGAGCACGGTTTTAAAGTCGAAAGTCGAAAGTCAAAAGTCGAAATCGGCCACGGACACAGACACCCGGTTCTAGAATTCACGTCTCCTGCGTTTTCTTCACGATCGATCCGAGGACACGGACCAGTTCGTCCGACTCCTTCGCCGCTGTCTCCGCCAGCGCGCCGCTCAACACGCCGCAGGCCATGCATAGCCGAAGCCAGTACCACGTCTCCGAGGCCTCCTTTCGAGCCAGGCTGCACTTGTGAGCAAAGTCAGAGGCGCTGAAGGCATGATCCGCCTCATGAACGTTGGCGCCTATCGAGGTGCCGCTGCGCAGCACCTGTTTGCCTAGGACCCACCCCTTCGTGTTCTGCGGCATCTGGTCGATCAACGACACGATCAACTTCGCGAACTGAAAGCTCCGCTCCGGCAAATCACCTTGAAACCGTCCCATGTTTAACCTCCGTTTGCGTTTGACTCGTCTTCTTTTCGACTTTCGACTTTCGATTTTCGACTTTCACGGCACGGCCACATGCTCCAGCACCGTCCTCACCACGTCTTCGGGCCGTTTTTCTTCGGCTTCGGCCTCGTAGGTGAGGATCACGCGGTGGCGGAGGATGTCCATGGCCACGTCCTTGACGTCCTGGGGGACGACGTAGCCGCGGCCGGCCAGGAAAGCGTTGGCCTTGGCGCCGAGCGTCAGAAAGATGGTCGCTCGAGGAGACGCGCCGTACTGGATGAGGCCTTCGACAGGGACGTTGTGCGAACGCGGATCGCGCGTCGCGGTGACGAGGGAGACGATGTAGTCCTTGATCTTGTCGTCGATGTAGATGGCATCGACGACGGTGCGGGCTTCGGCGATCGCCCGGGGTTCCATGACCGGCTCGATCTGTTTGACCGGATGCGTGGTGGACATGCGGTCGAGAATCGTCCGCTCCTGGGCGGGCGTGGGGTAGGTGACGACGAGTTTGAGCATGAAACGGTCCACCTGGGCCTCGGGGAGCGGGTAGGTGCCCTCCTGCTCGATCGGGTTCTGCGTGGCCAGAACCAGGAACGGCTCTTCGAGCGGGAAGGTCTCCTTGCCGATGGTGACCTGCCGCTCCTGCATGGCCTCCAGCAGGGCGCTCTGCACCTTGGCCGGGGCGCGGTTGATCTCGTCGGCCAAAATGATGTTCGCGAAGATCGGCCCCTTCTGCACGACGAATGCGGCGTCCTGCGGGCGGTAGATCAGCGTGCCGATCAGGTCGGCGGGGAGCAGGTCGGGCGTGAACTGGATGCGCTGGAAGCGGGTGTGGATGCCGGCAGCCAGGCACGAGACGGCCGTCGTCTTGGCCAGCCCCGGCACGCCCTCGATGAGGATGTGGCCATTGGCCAGCAGGCCGAGCAGCATCTGATGCAGCAGCGCATCCTGGCCCACGATCACGCGGTGCAACTGATCGAGCAGCCGTCGGAACGGCTCGCTCTTGGCCTTGACCTCCTCGGCGATCTGTTTCACCTCGAACTGCGTCGTCATCACCTGTGTCTCCGAGCAAACGAACGGGAACACACCCCTCCCGGCGGGAACATGGGCGTGCCTCCGCGCAGGGAATGGCACGAGCGGGTCAACCCGAACCCGGCCCGGCCGAAGAATCCCGTATGGTAAGAGCGTGCAAGCGGCCCCTCAAGACGCCCCCCGCCCCCGGCAGATCCGGAGGTGAATTGGGAGTTCACCCTCCGGTTGCACCAAGAAGAGGATGATTTCGCGGTTTCGCCCTTTCATGTTTTCGTGATCAAAACTCATCGAAGGAGTTTATCACAAGAACAGGAAGGGATGCGCCTGCTGGGCCATGGGTTGCCAGACCGTGTCTCATGCGTGCTCTCCGGAAGCCGGCGGGGTGCCCACATGCGAAGGCGCGGAGGTCGCGGGCTGGGCAGGGACGGACGGGCGGGGCGTGCGGCGCTCGGTGAACCAGGTGATCACGTTGTAGAACACGGGAGTGAAGAAGATACCGCACGTTGTCACGCCGATCATGCCGGCGAAGACGGCCACACCGAGAGCGACGCGCATTTCAGCGCCCGCTCCTTCTGCGAGGACGAGCGGAACCACGCCAAGGATGAACGCGAACGAGGTCATGAGAATCGGCCGGAGCCGCAGACGGGACGCCTCGACGGCCGCGTCTCTGCGCGATCTGCCGTGGTCCCGCTCGTGCTTGGCGAACTCGACGATGAGGACGGCGTTCTTGCAGGCCAGGCCGATGAGGACGACAAAGCCGATCTGCACGAAGATGTTGTTGTCGATTCCGTGGAGCCAGACGCCCAGCAGCGCGAAGGAGATGCTCAGCGGGGCGATGAGGATGATCGCCAGCGGCAAGGCCCAGCTTTCGTACTCCGCGGAGTGGGTGAGAAAAACGAACAGGACGCACAGCGGGAAGATGAGCGCGGCGGTGCTGCCCGCGAGGATCTCCATGTAGGTGAGCTCCGTCCATTCGGTCGCCATGCCGCGGGCCATCTCCTGGCTGGAGAGATCATCCATGGAGGTAATCGCCTCTCCGGAGCTGCGTCCGGGCGCGGGAGCACCGTTGATCGGGGCCGCCGTGTACATGTTGTAGCGGGTGATCATCATCGGGCCGGTGACTTCCCGAACGGCGGCCAGAGTGGCCAGCGGCACCATGTCGCCGGCGGCGTTCCGCACCTTGAGCTGGCCGACGTCTTCGGGGCGCGACCGGAAAGGCGACTCGGCCTGGGCATTGACCTGCCAGGTGCGTCCGAACTGGTTGAAATCGTTGACGTAATACGCCCCCAGGTTGGTCTGCAGGGTATTGAACACGTCGCTGAGCGTGACGCCCAGGTTTTTGCACTTGCTGCGGTCGATGTCGGCGTAGAGCTGGGGCGTGTTGGCCCGGAACATGGAGAAGACGCCCGCCAGATCCTTCTGCTGGCGGGCGCGGGCGACGAGGCTGTCGGTCTGCTCGGCCAGGGCCTGCAGGCCGCCGCCGCTGCGATCCTCGACCAGGATCTTGAAGCCGCCTGCGGTGCCCAGGCCGTCGACCGGGGGAGCGCCAAAGACGGCCACTTCGGCCTCCGGAATGGTCTTGTAGAAGAGCCGTCGAAGGTCGAAGGCGAGGCGGTCGCTGTGCAGGTCGGGCGAATGGCGATTCTCGAAATGGTCGAGGATCACGAACATCGATCCGAGGTTGGACCCGTTCATGGACAGAAGAAACGACTGGCCGGCCACGCTCACAACGTGCTTAACTCCCGGCCGGGAACGCAGCATCTCCTCCATCCGGGTCATGACCGCCTGGGTCCGGTCGAGGGAGGCGGCGTCGGGCAACTGGACGTTGACGAGCAGATAGCCCTTGTCCTGGGAAGGGATGAAGCCGGTCGGCACCGTCTTGAGGCCGTAGTAGGTCAGGTAGAGCAGGCCGGCAAAGAGCACGAGCACCACAACCGACGCCCGCAACGCCCACCCGACAGACCGGGCGTAGCCCGCCGTCAGCCAGCCGAACGCCTTGTTGAACCCTCTGAAGAATCCCCCGAGCAGTCGGTTGATCACGCCGGCCAGCAGCCATCCTGCCGCACACCCGATGGCGAACGCGGCGGCCCGCGCGGCCCAGATCAGGGCCGGGTGGCCTCCCGACACGGCGGTCTCGCTGTGCCCCTGACCCCCGGTCTGACCCATCGACAGGCCGAAAAGCGGGGCGAGATACGGCGTCAGCATCAGGTAGGCGATGAGTCCCAGCAGCACGACGATGCCGAATCGCGGAAACGCTTCGGCGTGAGCATGGGCGTGGCCCCCCGCCGGTCGCGGCTTGAGAATGAGGGCCGCGAGGGCCGGGCTGAGCGTCAATGAGTTGAACGCCGAGATCAGCGTCGAGGTCGCGATGGTGAGGGCGAACTGCCGGTAGAACTGGCCGGTGATACCGGCGATGAACGCGACCGGGATGAACACGGCGCTCAGTCCGAAGGCGATGGCGATGACGGCCACCGTCACCTCGTCCATGGATTTATACGCGGCCTCTTTCGGGGAAAGGCCCTGCTCGATCCACCGCTCCACGTTCTCGACCACGACAATGGCGTCGTCCACGACCACGCCGATCGCCAGGACGAGGCCGAGCAGCGAGAGATTGTTCAGGGAGAAGCCCAGGAGCATCATCACGGCGAATGTGCCGATCAGCGAGACGGGCACCGCCACCATCGGGATGACGGCGGCGCGCCAGCTCTGAAGAAACACGAGGACGACGATGGCAACGAGGATGAATGCATCGCGCAGAGCATTGACGACTTCGTGGATGGACTCGCTGATGAACGGGGTGGTGTCATAGACGATGGCGTAATCGAGCCCGTCGGGGAAACTCTGTTTGAGCTCCGCCATCCGCTTCCTGATGCGCTCGGCGGTGGCGAGGGCGTTGGAACCGGGGAGCTGGTAGATCGCCAGGCCGGCGGAGGGCCTGCCATCGAGGCTGCAGCTCTGATCCTGGCTTTTGGCGCCGAGTTCGATGCGGGCCACATCGCGGACGCGGGTGAACTGCCCCTCGCTGCCGGTCTTGAGGATGATTTCGCCGAACTCGGCGGGGTCGGTGAGCCGGCCGAGCGTGTTCATCGTGTACTGGAAGTCGAGGACTTCGTCGGTGGGCGGCTGCCCGATGCGGCCAGCGGCAACCTGAACGTTCTGTTCCTGCAGCGACCGGATCACGTCGGAGGTGGTGAGGTTCCGCGACGCCAGCCGTTCAGGATCGAGCCAGACGCGCATGCTGTAGTCCTGCTGGCCCAGGTAGGCCACGTCGCCGACACCGTCGAGCCGGGCCAGTTCATCCCTGACCTGAATCGTCGCGTAGTTGCTCAGGTAAAGCTGGTCGTAGCGGCCGTCGGGGGAGAACAGGTTGACGGCGAGCATCATGTTGGGCGACTTTTTCTTGGTGATCACCCCGCTGGACTTCACCTCGCTGGGGAGCACGGGCATGGCCATGGAGACGCGGTTCTGAACCAGCACCTGGGCCATGTCCAGATTGACCCCCAGCTTGAAAGTGACGGTCAGGTTGTATGAGCCGTCGTTGGCACAGGAGGAGGACATGTAGAGCATGTTCTCGACGCCGTTGACCTGCTGCTCGATGGGAGCAGCAACGGTGTCGGCGATGACGCTCGCGCTGGCGCCGGGATAAACGCACGAGACCTGGACAGTCGGAGGCGTGATCTCCGGATACTGGGCGACGGGCAGCGCGAAAAGCGAGACGAGGCCGGCAATGGTGATGACGATCGACAGCACGCTCGCGAAGATCGGCCGATCGATGAAAAACCGAGACAACATCCCTCACCCTCCATCAAGGTTGCCGCGCTGGCTGCGTGGGCTGGGCCTGACCGCCGCCGCGTGCCACAGGCTGCGACCGCGGCGCCGCTCCGGCACGCGTCATTTCGCCGCGGACGGGCGTCACGGGTTTTCCGGGACGGGCCCGCTGAAGTCCGGTGACGATGACCCATTCGCCCGGCTGGAGTCCCTCGGGGATGACCCGCAGCCCGTCGTCTTCGAGCCGCCCCGGTTGAACGACCCGATACTGAGCGATGTTCCTGTCGTCCACGACGTACACAAACCGCTGTCCCTGATCCGCCGCAATGGCCCGGTCGATGACCAGTAATGCACGACTCGATGCGCTGGCCAGCACGCGCACGCGGACGAAGAAACCGGGCTTGAAGATGCGCTGAGAGTTATCGAAGATGCCGCGGATGCGAATCGTGCCGGTGGAGGGATCCACCCGGTTGTCCGCGAAGTTGATGATGCCGAGATGGGGATAGCCCTGCTCGTGGGCCAGCCCCACGCGAACCGGAATCCGGTAATCCTTGACATCCGGCCTGCGGGCGGAGGGCGCGCTCGATGCCGCTGCCTGCCGGCGAACCTGCAACAGGGTGCGTTCGTCCACATCGAAGTAGACATACATCGGGTCCATCGACACGATGGTGGTCATCACGTCCTGGTCGCCGCGAATCAGGTTGCCCCGGGTGATGAGCGCGCGACTGATCTGTCCGTCGATCGGTGCGGTCACGCGGGCGAACTCGAGATCAAGCCGGGCCCGGGCGATCACCGCCTCCGCGGACCGAATGGCGGCGATCGCTTCACCCAGATCGGCCCGGGCCTTGTCACGGTCCTGAGCGCTGGCTGCCCCTGTCGGCACCAGACTTTCATATCGCTGCACGTCGGCGCGGGCGCGGGCCTGTCTGGCCTCCCACTGCGCCTTCTGGCCTTCGGCGTTCTCCAGGTCGGCCTGAAACGGGCGCGGATCGATCTGGAAGAGCACATCGCCCTTCTTGACTTCCTGGCCGTCGATGAAGTTGATGTCATCGAGGTACCCGGTGACGCGGGAGCGAATATCGACGGTCTCGGCGGACTCGGTCCGGCCGGTGAACTCCGCGTAATCGGTCACTTCACGGCTGACCACCTGGGCGACGATCACCTCCGGAGGCTGGGCGGTCTGGGTGGTTGGAGCCCGGTCGTCGGTCCGGCAGCCGATCAGGGCCACCGCGATGAGCAGAGCGCAATGGGCGCTCCTCGAAAGAGACATGTTCGACCTCCAGACATGAGTTGCGGATCCAGGATGATGCGGAGGCAGCACGCGAGGGCAGGGGCGTCCTGCGTCAGGCAGCGCTTCGCACGGCGGTCGTGATGGTCAGGCATCCGGTGCATGGTTCGAATCGTGACCGCGAGATGGCGATTCATACGCTACCCCGCTTTCGGCGGGGTTGCCCGGGCCGATGGATACCGGGACCCGCGCATCATACCGCACCCCGGGCAGGTTCGCCCGTCCATGCGGGTGGCGAGAGCATGGGGGGGTGCGTGACACTTCGGGCGGGGTGGCATGGGCCCAGCGTGGGGGGCATTCCGTGGCCGGGGGCCTCACCGGGCACAGGCCGGATCCGCCGGCGTTTGTGCGCCGCTCAGGCACTGCAGGAACAGGGCAACGTCGCTCGCGGACACGTCTTCGTTGCTGTCCAGCCGGGCATCCGAGCAGTCTGGATCGGTCTGCGGGACTCCCGCGCCGGTCAGGCATGCCTGGAGATGGCCGAAATCCCCCTGGTCCACGTCGCCGTCATGGTCAAAATCTCCCAGGTAGCCGCGGGCGATGATCCGGGCCGTGCTGCTGCCGGTAATGCCATATTCGTTCGTCACGGTCAGACGCGCCGTGTAGGTGCCGGGCAGGTAGTACAGGTGGCTGGTCAGCGGCCCGCTGGTGTCGTCAACGATGCCGTCGTCGTCGAAGTCCCAGGCGTAGCTGACGAGCGCTGTATTGGGATCCGACGAACCCGTGCCGTCCAAGCTCACGGTGAGCGGGACGAAGCCCTCGGCGGGCTGGATCTTGATCACGGCCGTCGGCGGCACGATCTTGAGCACGCTGAGATGGTCGAAGCTGCAGTTCGCTCGGCCCGCATATAACGACACGGCTCCCGAAGCCCGCCGGTGATGAGGGTCCGTCCAGGTGATTCGGGGAACTCCGTCGAGGCTGACCTGGATCTGCCATCCCCGGATGTCCACTTGAAGCTGGTGCCAGATGGAGGTGTCTGACACCGCACCGGGCACCGACGCCACCGTGCCGTCAGGGGCGGTGTAAATGTTCAACTCGCCGCTCTGACGCAGGAGCACGAGGTAGGTGCTGATGTCACGGCTGTTCCAGATATCGCCGGTACGGACGGACACGCCCGCCCAGTTGCTGGAGGAGGGTGCGCTGTTGATCCGCAGATCGACGGCCACGCGGACATCCTGGTAGTCGTACCACAACTGCGAATGGAGGCCCCAGTTGATCGTCCTCGTCTGACGATAGGTCCCCCCATCGAGGGTCCAGTCACCGCCGACGACCCGCAGCGGCGCGGCGGTGGTCGAGAAATCGTTCGTGATCAGGAGCGGCGGCGACGGCAATGGCAACTGTGACGGCGACGGCGGGGGAATCGGGTTCGGATAGCTGTGAGCGAGACCGGAATAGGTCTGGCCGAGCACCGTGGGCAGGCCGTCAGCGCCTACCAGCGCCAGGTCATTCATGCTCGCATCCCAGCCGCCCGGCCACGGTCCGAGGAACCAGAAAAAGCGGCTGTAACCGCCGGCCTCCAGACGGGGACATAACTGCGTCACGAACTCTGCCAGGAGGCTCGGATCCAGAGTGGTCGACCAGCCGGGGACGCCGAACTCGGTACACCAGAGTTCCTTGCCCGCATAGATGCCGCCGGAGACCGTGTCCACGAACTGCCGATACGGGGTGAAGTACTCGGCCATGGTCCTGTCGGGATCCA
Organism: uncultured Planctomycetales bacterium; assembly: GCA_964591605.1. GTDB lineage: Bacteria > Planctomycetota > Phycisphaerae > UBA1845 > PWPN01 > CAYLLT01. The sequence goes on along the minus strand of CAZQEN010000142.1, from coordinate 5,205 downwards.
GGTCGCCGATCTGGCGGTATCCGTGGCAGTTCCAGATGTCGATGGGCATCTCGGCGCCAAATTGACTCCGGTACTCACCGAGGGCCTGGTTCCACCAGTCCTTGTTCCCCTGGAGCGCGGCGGGGTTGGCGTCACCGGCCAGTCCGGCGACCGCGAACCTGGCTGATGGGTCGCGGGCGAGAATGAAATCGTAATACTTCTTGAACATCCGCGCATATTGAGCCGGGGAGATGCCGTCCTGCGGATAAATGTTCGGTTCGTTGCCGATGATCCAGATCCTGCCGGGGTGGGCGTCCACCCACTGGCCAAAAACGGCGGGATTGTCGATGGTGTCATCCGTCTCATGGTATCCGTGCGCCTGATGCCCGCCCCAGACAAGCTGCCAGTACCGGCACGGCCGCACCATGTTGGGGAGGTTGGTCGCGTACAGGTTGTCCCAGATGTAACCGAGGCTGTCAGCGGGCATGTTCAGTCTGGCCATCGTGCCGTTCGCTGACCAGTCCGCGCCGGAAACACAGTATGGATTCGGGGGTGTCTGGGCCTGCGCGATCGAGTCGATGCCGGCCAGGCTTGCAACGGCGAGCAGAACAGGCAACGAGACTCGGTATCCGACCAGGTGCATCACGCTGCTCTCATTCCTGACAGTCCGCATCGCAAAGCACGTTCGGGCCGCTCATGCACGCCAGAAAGACGGCCACATCGGCTGCATCGACGTCTTTATCCGTATCCAGGCGCGCGTCATCGCACTGCGGCAAGGCCGGCTCGATTCCGGCCCCGGACAGGCAGGCCTGAAGACGACTGAAATCGGACTGGTCCACGTCGCCGTCGCGGTCGAAGTCGGATCGGGCGGTGGAACAGCCCCCCCAGGTCACGTGATGTCCGGCGGGCGTGTCGGGACACTGGTCGAGTTCGTTGGGCACGCCGTCATTGTCCCGGTCCGGGTCGCAGGCATCGCCCACGTCATCGCTGTCGAAGTCGAACTGGTCAGGGTTGACCGCATTCGGGCAGTTGTCGCAGGCATCGCCGCGGCCGTCGGCGTCGGTATCGGCCTGATCGGGGTTGGAGATATCCGGGCAGTTGTCGTCGAGCTTGGGATACGACGCATACGCCTGGCCCAGCGGCCGGATGTCGAACGCGTCGCCGTTGTACAGGGCGCAGTGCGTCCATTGGACGGCGCCGCCCGCCGTCCAGACGTGGTTGTTGTTGACGAACCACGCCCAGCGCTGCACCCAGCGGCCGTCGTCGCCGGGCATGCCGTTGGCATGGCCCCTGGAGAGCAGAATCTCGAACGAAGCCCGCAGGTAATCGATCATCCAGGCCTCGGGGTGAGCATCCAGCAGGCCGTACTCGGTGATGATCAGCGGCTTATCCTGCTCGCCGACGGAGGCCATCCAGTCTCGAAACGCAGAGAGCTGGTTGCGGAAATCGTCGAGTTCCTGCTGGAGCGTCGGCTTGATCCAGACGTAGGGGTGGATGTTCCACGCGTCCACCGGCCAGGGCTCGCCGTAGGTCGCCTGATACGCGGCGCGGATGGCGTCGAGCAGTTGAAGCGGCGTACCCATGAAGCCGGGGCGGCTGTAGTAGATGGAGGTGATCACCGAACCGTTGGCGACCTTGAACGTGGGATTGATGGCCTTGAGGCCGTAGTAAAAAGTGTGATAGTCCTCCGCGTACTGCTGCGGGGTCCGCTGATCGTCGAAGATGATCTCGTTGCCGATCAGCCAGGTGGTGCCGTCAGGGTAGCGGGCCGGCCAGGCGGCAACGTGCGTCTGGATCTGGGCGAGCGTCGGATGGACGCCCGGGCCCCAGCCGCCCACCAGCGGCATGTACTCGATGCAGTTTTCACCCTGCGAGTCGCAGACGATGCCGTGGGTCCAGTTCCAGTTGAAATACCAGCCGATCCCGAGCGGGTTCCAGGGCGGATCGCCGGGACGGTAGCCGTCGAAGTCGTCGAGATTCGTCGTGACCTGGCCGTCGACCATGTTCTGGGTGGCCACGCCGACGCCGAAGCGTGCATTCTGCGGCTGGGCCTGCGCGTCCACGGCCAGAAGAACGCCGGCCGCGATCACCGTGGCTGCCACACTGCTCTCGATTCTCGAACGCATCCGCGGTACGGGTCCCTTCCCCTGTCCAGCAGTTCCATTGTACAGAATTCCGCCGCTCAGATCGCGGTGTCATCCCAGGGTTGTCCGCACTCCGAGCACGTGCGGCTGATGTTCCGGGTGTCCTTCGAGGCGCACAGATGCGCGTGCCCTGGAGCGCTGTTCCACTTTGAACAACCGGGACACGAGCACAAAGGAAAGCGGAATGAACAGCAGGTCGATGAAGGTGGCGGAGAGCATTCCGCCGGTGACCGCGGTGCCGATGGCATTCATGGCGCCGGCGCCGGCGCCGGTGGCGATGGCCAGCGGCAGCACGCCGAAGAAGAAGGCCAGCGAGGTCATGATGACCGGGCGGAACCGGACCCGCACGGCCCCCAGGGTCGCCTGGACCAGCCCTTCGCCGTGGGCCATCCGCTCCTGGGTGAATTGGATGATCAGGATGGCGTTTTTGGTGGTCAGGCCCAGGGTGGTGAGGATGCCGATCTGGAAGTAGACGTCGTTGGGCAGCCCCCGCACCCAGATGGCCGCCGTCGCGCCGAATGCCCCCAGCGGCAGCATGAGCAGGTTGGCCAGCGGGATCGGCCAGCTTTCATACAGCGCGGCCACGCACAGGAAGATGACCAGGATGGAAAACCCGTACAGGATGGGCCCCTGCTTGCTGGCCATCCGCTCCTGGTAGGACAGGCCGGTCCAGTCGAAGCCGAGCCCCGGGGGCAGCTTCGAGACGATCTCTTCCATGGCCTGCATCGCGTCGCCGGAGCTCCGGCCCGGTGCCGGCTCGCCCCAGATGTTGAGCGAGGGGAAACCGTTGAACCGCTCCAGCCGGGAAGGACCATATGCCCAGCGGCTGGAAGCAAAAGCCGACAGAGGCACCATCTCGCCCGCGTTGTTGCGGACATACAGCCGGCTCAGGTCCCTGGGGAGCATGCGGTAGGGAGCGTCCAATTGAGTGTAGACCCGCTTGACGCGCCCGGCCTGGATGAAGTCGTTCACGTAGGCTCCGCCGAAGGCCGCGGCGATGGTGTTGTGGATCGACGTGATCGGGACGCCCAGGGCGCCGGCGCGTTCCCAATCGACGTCGAGGCGGTATTCGGGCACGTCTTCAAGGCCGTTGGGGCGGACGACGGAGAGCCTCGCGTCCTGGGAGGCCAGGGCGAGAAACTGGTTCCGGGCGGCCATGAGCTTCTCATGGCCGATCCCGCCCCGATCCAGCAACTGGAAGTCAACGCCCCGGGCATTGCCGAGCTCGACCACCGCGGGCGGCGGGAAGGCAAAGGCCAGGGCGCCGCGGATGCGCGAGAAGGCGGCCGTGGCCCGCTGGGCGACGGCTTTGACCCGCAGATCGTCCCGGTCGCGGAGTTCCCAGTCCCTGAGCTTGATGAAGACCATGCCGTTGGCCTGGGTCCGCCCCGAGAAGCCCACGCCGCAGATCGTCATGCAGGATGCCACCGCTTCCTTTTCGTTCTCGCGGAAATAGCGTTCGACTTCGTCCAGCACCCGGCGGGTCTGCTGCATGGTGGACCCGGTGGGCAGAATGATCTGGGCGAGCATCATGCCCTGGTCTTCGTCGGGCACATAGCCGGTGGGCAGATAGCGGAAGAAATACATCACGGCCGAGACGATCAGGACGTAGACGAAGGCGTAACGCAGCTTCTGCGAGAACGACCGGCTCACGATCCCGACGTAAATGTCTCTGATCCGGAAAAACACGCGGTCGAACAGCCTGAAGAAGGGCCGCAGGAAGAAGATCGCCGCTTCCGCCGGTTCATGCCCCGCGGGGACCGGACGCAGCAGGGAAGCGCACAGAACCGGAGTGAGGATCAACGCGACGACCACCGACAGCATCATGGATGAAATGATGGTGATGGAGAACTGCCGGTAGATCACGCCGGTCGAGCCGGGAAAGAACGCCATCGGGCCGAAGACCGCCGACAGCACCAGGCCGATGCCGATCAGGGCGCTGGTGATCTGTTCCATGGACTTGCGGGTGGCCTCGCGCGGGGGAAGGCCCTCTTCGCTCATGATGCGTTCCACGTTCTCCACGACCACGATGGCGTCGTCCACCAGCAGACCGATGGCCAGCACCATGGCGAACATGGTCAGCATGTTGACCGAGAACCCGAAGACGTTCAGGGTCGCGAAGGTTCCCAGGAGCACGACCGGCACGGCGATGGTCGGGATCAGCGTGGCCCGGATGTTGCCCATGAACAGCCACATGACCAGGAACACCAGCCCCACGGCCTCGAAGAGCGTCTTGACCACCTCCTCGATCGCTACCTTCACGAACGGCGTGGTTTCGTAGGGGTAGATGACCTTCATTCCTGGTGGGAAATACTGGCTCATCTCCTCCAGCTTGGCCTTGACGGCATCCGCGGTGTCGAGGGCATTGGCGCCGGCGACCTGCCGGATGGCCATGGCCGCGGAGGGTTTGCCGTTGTATTGTCCCTCGATTTCGTAGGAGTCGGTTCCCAGCTCCGCCCACCCCACGTCGCTGATGCGCACGATGGAGCCGTCCGGGTTGATGCGGAGCGGAATGGCGGTGAACTCCTCAGAGGTCTTAAGCAGGCTCTGCACTATAATGGAGGCGTTCAACCGCTGACCTTCGATCGCCGGCGCCCCGCCGAACTGGCCAGCGGAAACCTCCACGTTGTAGGCCCTGAGCGCCAGGATGACATCCTCCATGGTCAGAGAGAACTGGGTGAGAGCGTCGGGTTTTACCCAGATCCGCATCGCATACTGGGAGCCGAAGTTTTCGACCTCGCCCACGCCCGGCACCCGGGCGAGGACCTTCTCCAGGTTGGACTGGGCGTAATCCCGCAGGTCGTGGCCGTCCATGCTGCCGTCCTCGGAGATCAGGCCCACGATCATCAGGTAGTTGCGGGTGGCCTTGCCCACTGTGACCCCCCGCCGCTGGACCACCTCCGGCAGGCTGGCCAGGGCGAGCTGGAGCTTGTTCTGCACCTTGGCCCACGCCAGGTCCGGGTCGACCCCCGGGGCGAAGGTCAGCTCGACGCGCGACGATCCGGATGAATCGCTGTTGGCCGACAGGTAGATCATCTGGTCGAGCCCGGTCATCTTCTGCTCGATGATCTGGGTGACGCTG
>CAZQEN010000141.1:0-17985 GCA_964591605.1 uncultured Planctomycetales bacterium | reverse complement strand
TCAGTACCTTTTGCTGGTTTCCGCCCGACAGGTCCCCCGCGCAGGTCTGGACGCCAGGCGCGGTGATCCGGAACTGCCCGCGGCACTGCTCGGAATACGCGTCGATCGCCCGGTCGCGCATGAACCCGGTTCGAGCGGTGAACGACCGTAGCCGGGGCGCGACCAGGTTGTCGCGGATAGCGTGCCGCAGGAAAAGCCCCTGCGACTTGCGGTCCTCGCTGACGTAGGCGATTCCCGCCCGGACGGCCTGGGCGGGCGAGCGGGGGGCGACGGGCCGGCCGTCAAGCAGCATCCGGCCCTGGCTGGCCGGCTCGGCCCCGAACAGGGCGCGGCCCAGCTCCGTGCGGCCGGCCCCCACCAGTCCGGCCAGCCCGACGATCTCTCCGGGCCAGATTTCCAGGTCGATGTCGCTAAAGCCGCCGGATCGCGTGAGTCCCTGCACGCTCAGGCGGGGGTCGCCGCCGCGGGCGACCGGACGGCGCTGGCCGTAGATATCGCTCAGGTCGCGCCCGACCATCAGGCGGATCAGCTCGCGCTCGGTCACCTGGCGGCCGTCGCGGGTCGCGACCACCTCGCCGTCCCGGAAGACGGTCACCCGGTCGGCCAGGTCGGTCACCTCTTGAAGATGGTGGGAGATGTACAGGATCGCCCTGCCCTCTGTGCGCAGGCGCCGGATCAGGGCGAACAGCGTGTGCGCTTCGCTGCCGGTCAGCGAGCTGGTCGGCTCGTCGAACATGAGGACGCGCGGCCGGCGCGAGAGGGCTTTGAGGATCTCCACCATCTGCCGCTGGGCCATCGACAGCCGCTCGAGGGGAACGCCCGGGTCGATCGCCAGGTCGAACAGCCTGAGCATCTCGCGGGTCCGGGCGTGCAGCTCGCCGCGGCGCACGAAGTTGAAGCGATTGACCGGCTGGCAGTTGGCGAAGATGTTTTCGGCCACCGAGAGTGAGCCGACGAGGCTCAACTCCTGGAACACGGCGGCCATGCCGTGGCGGCTGGCCTCGTGGGCGGTGCGCCAGCGCACTTCGTGCCCGTCGAGCAGGATCTGTCCGGAGTCCGGGGCAAGCGTCCCCGACAGGAGGTGGAGGAGCGTGCTCTTGCCCGCGCCGTTTTCGCCGACCAGGGCGTGAATCTCACCGGCGCGGATGGTCAGGTCCACGCCGCGAAGCGCCTGGACGACGCCGAACTGCTTGCTGAGCCCGGTTACCTGCAACACGTGGGGCGAATCGCTCATGGGCCAGTCAGCGCAGGAAGTACCTGAAGTTGCTCTTGTCCACGAGAACCACACCGGTGTCAATGCTGGTGGGAACACCGGAGACGCCGGCCTCGGTATTGTCGGTCGAGATGGGCATGTCCATGCGGTTGAGCTGGTAGAGGATCATCACCGCGTAGATGGGCATGAGGGCGGTCTGCTGCACGACGGTCGCCTGGATGACGCCGTTCTCGATCTGCTTGAGCACGGCCGAGCCGCGGTCCATCGCGACGATCTTCACCTTGCCGACGCGGTCGGCCTCCCGGGCCGCAGTGGCCGCCCCTCCGCCGCCCACCGCCTCGACGCACCCGATTCCGGCCAGGTCCGGGTAGCGCTGCATCAGCAGCGAGGCCACCTGCGTCGCTTTGACGGGGTCGCTGTCGGTGTTGGCGACCTGGACGATGCTGATGTCCGGGAATTGGGCCAGTGCCGCCTTGTACCCATCGATACGCTCGTTCAGGTTGGATTGGCCGGTCTTGGTCAGCAGGGCGACTTGGCCCTTGTGGCCGATCAACTCGGCCAGCTTGAGGCCACCCTGCCGCCCCGCGTTGAAGTTGCCGGTCCCGACGAAGGCGACCCGTTTGGACTTGGGGAGGTCGGCGTCGACGGTGACGACGGGGATGCCGCTCTCCACCGCCTTGTTGATGACCGGGGTGAGGGAGTCCTCGAAACCGACGACGGCCAGTCCGGCCGGCTTGCGGGCGATGGCCAGCTCCAACTCGGCGACCATGGCGGTCAAGTCCAGGTCGGCCGGCCCTTTATACTCCGTTTTGACCCCCAGGAGCTCGCCGGCCTTCTGCATGCCGAGCTTGTGGTCGTAGAAATACTCCAGATTCCCCAGGGCGGAGATCTGGATATACAGGTCGGGGCGCTTGCCCACGGATTGCGTGACCGGGGCGTCGCTGGCCCGACACGCCGCCAGCAGAAGCAGAAAAACCGTCAATTCGTGCCGTTTCGGCCATCGAACCATCGTTTGCGCCTCCGTCTTTACCCTGCCGGGCCACATCATCGTCGAGGATGATCAACTATGGCAAGTCATTTTGTGGACAAAGTTCTTACTTTTGCCGTTGTTTGTCAGGTCCAAGTGTGATAGAATCGAGCACTGCCAACGGTGCCGAAGGGAACCACCATGCACCAGGAACAAGTGGAAGATCGTCTGGGTCAGCTCCCCGAGTCCATCGAGCGGCCCTGGGGCAGCTTCAAACAGTACGCTCACAACGAGCCCGTGACGGTGAGCCTGATGAGCGTTCTCCCCGGTCAGCGGCTCAGCCTTCAGCGGCATGAGCGGCGGGCGGAGTTGTGGATTGTGCTGGATGAGGGGGCTGCCGTGCAAGTCAACGGCGATACGCTGTATCCGCGGGCCGGCGAGGAAATCTGGATTCCCCGCGGGGCCAAACACCGGCTGAGCAGCACGGGACCGGCGGTCCGGGTGCTGGAGGTCGCTTTCGGCGAGTGGCAGCAGGACGACGTGATGCGGTTCGAAGACGATTATCAGCGGCCCGCCCGGGGAGGGTAGTGTGGCCGTCTCTTCGACGTGGCGCCAGACCACGCAGCATCTCGCGCCGTCGCAACATCCGGGCGTGATCGATGGGCATTACGATCTGTATCCGGCCCATCCTGTCGGGCCGGGCCAGATCGAGATCGGATACGATGCGCTGGCCGCGAAAATCGCGACCAGCCCCCGCGTGATCATCGACGGCTACGTCGGAGTCCTGTGGGGACGATTCCGGGAGTCGCTGGACGCCGCCCTGCGGCGGAAAGGTGTGGGCGCGCGCTGGCTCAACATCGAGACCGCGCTGCGCCCCGAGGCGGCGATCGACTGGCTCGCGGCTCCTTTTCTGGGCGGCGATGATCCACTCTTCGGTACGCGCTTCACCGGTTGCCTCAAAGACTTCTTCGAGCCTTCCAAGCTCGGGGCGCTGCGTCCCACCGCCTCGCCGGACGAGCTGCACATCACGTACGGCTGCGGGGCGGCACTCGTTCCCTGGGACGGCCTCTTCGTGTACGTGGACCTGCCCAAGAATGAGATTCAGTTCCGCGCAAGGGCCGGGTCAATCCGCAACCTGGGGTCGCAGCAGGCGGAAGATTCCAAGCGGATGTACAAGCGGTTCTACTTCGTCGACTGGGTCGCCCTGAATCGACACAAGGCCGAGCTGCTGCCACGGATCGACTGGGTCGTGGACGGGCAGCGCCCGGATGAGCCGGCGATCATGGCTGGCCGCGACCTGCGCAAGGCCCTGCAGGGCATGACCCGCAACTGCTTCCGCGTGCGGCCGTGGTTTGAGCCGGGCCCCTGGGGCGGACAATGGATCAAGGAACACATGCCTGAGCTTGCGCGGGAGGTCTCCAATTATGCCTGGTCGTTCGAGCTCATCTCGCCTGAGAACGGCGTCATGCTGGAGAGCGACGGGCGGCTGATCGAGGTGTCGTTCGACTTTCTGATGTTTCACGACGCTTCGAGCATGCTGGGAGATGCGGCTGATCGATTCGGCTGCGAGTTCCCGATCCGCTTTGACTTTCTCGACACGTTCGCAGGCGGAAATCTGTCGCTGCAGTGCCATCCCCGTCCCGGCTACATCCGCCGGCATTTCGGCGAGTCGTTCACGCAGGACGAGACGTATTACATCCTCGATTGCCGGCCGGATGCGCGGGTTTACCTGGGTTTCCAGGAGAACGTGGACCCGGCGGCGTTCCGGGCGGCGCTGGATCGCCACGGCCGGGACGGCGCCGCGGTGGACGTGGACGCGTTTGTGCAGAGTCTGCCCGCCCGGCGGCCTGACCACTTATTAATTCCAAGCGGCACGATCCACTGCTCGGGCGTGAACAACCTGGTGCTCGAGATCAGTGCGACGCCGTACATCTTCACCTTCAAGATGTACGACTGGATGCGGATGGATCTGGACGGCCGGCCGCGACCGCTCAACGTCGACCGTGCCTTCGAGAACCTCGCGTTCGAGCGCCGGGGAAAGCGCGTCCGGGAAGAGCTTGTTTCTCGTCCGGCCGTCCTGCGTGAAGGGCGAGGCTGGCGGCTGGTCGATCTGCCGACGCATCGCGAGCATTTCTATGGCGTGCATCGCTATGAATTCACCGATTCGGTCGACGGGGCCACGGAGGGAAGCTGTCACGTGATGAATCTGGTGCAGGGTGAATCCATTCTGCTGCAGACGGCCGGCGGGGTGGAGCGGGTGATTCATTACGCGGAGACCTTCGTCGTGCCCGCGGCGGCGGAGCGCTATCGGCTGGTCAATCTCGACGGAGGGCCGGCCATGGTGGTGAAGGCATTCGTCAAGCCGGACTCAGTGATCCGGCCGCCGGCCGTTCGGGGATGAGTACGAGGGCGGCCGCACCGATCGCTGCGGCCCGCCAGCCGAGCTGTGCGGGTCGAACGGTTACGCGCTCCTGATAGAACCGGCCGGTGGATGATCGAAACGCGCGTTCCGCCGGCTCCAGCAGGCACGCTCCGGCCTCGGCGAGGCCGCCGCCGATCGCGATGCAGTCGGGCATGAAGATCGCGGCCAGCGAGGCCATGGCCCGTCCGAGCCATTGGCCGGTCTCCGCCCAGACAGCCATGGCCACCGCGTCGCCCTCGCGGGCGGCCTCCACCAGATCCGGCACCTGCAGCTTCCCTTTCTGCTCAAGGATGACCGCCAGGGTTGAGTCGCGGCGAGCTTTCGCGGCCGTCTCCGCCCGCTGCTCCACCGCGGATGCCGCGAGCAGGGCCTCGGCGCATCCCCGGCAACCGGCGCTGCAGGCGGGTCCGTCGGGCATCAGGATGACGTGGCCCGGATCGCCGATGCCCTGGTAGCTGAACCGCAGCAGCGAGCCGTCGGCGATCATCCCGCCTCCGACACCCGTCCCCAGAACCAGGCAGAGGAAACGTGACGTGTTTCGGCCGGCCCCGAAGTGATACTCCGCCAGCGCGGCGGCATTTCCGTCGACTTCCAGGAACACGGGGAGCGTGAACGTCTCGAACAGCAGCTTTCGGAGTGGAAATCGATCGAGAAACGCGATGTTCGGGGCGAAGGTGATCTGCTCGCGCTGGTCGTCGAGCAGGCCGGCGACGCTCACCCCGATCCCGGCCGGCGGCGCCTGCCGGGCACTGTCCGATTGCAGAATCCGTGCGATGCCCCTGACAAGGTCGCCCGTGAAGGAGGCCGGCGTCGTGTGCCCGCCGGTGGGAAAGTCGATCCACTCGAGCACGCGGCCTGAGGAACTGATCAGGCCGATCTTCGTGTGGGTACCCCCGATGTCCACACCGAGCGCAGTTCGTGGAGCATCACTCACAGTTTGAAGCCCCTGGTCTGGAAGCCCTTCTCCTCCAGCGTGACCGAGCCGGCGATGCGGAACTGGCCGATGGGCACCTTCCGCGCCTCGGCGGTCCGCAGGGCAGCGAGCTGAATCGGGAGGATCTCGACCACGGGCGCCAGCGCGGCCGGCACCTGGGGGCAGGGGAGGCGCAGCGATGCAATCGGATCGTTCGCCGCATCGGGCGGGCCGATCCAGCGGACGGCCACGCCCAGAGCCGTCAGGTCACTCGCCAACGCCAGATCGAGCTCACGCGTCCGGCTCGGCGGGGCGAAGATCACCGCCCGGAAGCTCCGGTCAACCACCTCCACCGGGCCGTGCCGGAAGAGGCTCGCGCTCATGGGCAGCCCGGCCACTTTGGCGATCTCGTTGAACACGATCGCGCCTTCCATGGCCGAAGCCATCGACGCGCCGCGCGCCAGGAGATGGATCGTCGAGGCTTCACCCAGGAACGCCGGCCAGGCCTCGCTCGCTTGCAGCATCACGTCCATGGCCTCGCGTGTTGTGTGTACCACATCCATCACCCGCGCATGACACGCCCCGTCGAGTGGCTGGCCCAGCACAGCCGCGCCGAGCAGATGAAGGCACAGCAGCGTGGATGTATACGTCTGTATCGCCACCCCCAGGTGATCGGGCGCGCTGCCGATGAGGACGGCGTGATCCGCCTGTCGCTCTAGCGTGCTGCCGGCGACGTTCGTGACACCGATCACTCTCGCGCCCCGCTGCCGCAGAAGCGGCAGGACCTTCACCGCCTCCACCGTCTCGCCGCTGCGCGACACCAGCACCACGACGGCGTCGTTGCCGAACGCGCGATGCTGATAGTGCAGCAGTTCCGCGGTGTCGATGAGAAATGCCGGCGTGCCCTGATCCGCGAGCTGATGGGCCAGCGCGGCGCAGGCGAAGTGCGACGACCCCATGCCGCTCAGCACCAGATGCCGTGCCTGGCGGACCGCGGCGGCGGCCTCCGTCAGCGCGGACCGGCCCGCTCCGAACTGGTATTCGAGCAGGTCGGCCCAGCATGGGGGCTGATTGCGGATATCTGCGAGCAGGCCAGCCGATTCACTCATTCGCGGACCTCCCGGGTACACTTTCGCTCATCGCACCCGCCAGACCGGGCAGCTTCTGCCGCACGCGCTCCAGCCCGATGCCGAACACCTTCCGGCTGATCTCCGAGAGCCGCTCCAGCGGGCCGTGAAACTGCAGTGTATAGCGCATGTGATCCAATGACCCGCCCGGCTTCAGGAAGGCGGCGGGGGAGGCTGACTCGAGCTCGTAGAACCGCAGGCCGCCGAAATGGTTGTAGGAGTTAATCACATCTCCCGCGTAGGGGTCGTCCTGGCGCTGCTGCATCAGGCAGTTGACATACCGGGCCGGCTCCGGCGGGCGGCGGAACAGCACGATGGTCAGCACGCGATTGGCCAGGTCGATGCTGCCGAGCCGGTCGCGGGCCCACCCGGCGGTCAGGCCGAACTTGGAGCGGCAGTCTCCATCAGCGCGGAAGAGCAGCGTATGCGCGGCACGATCGATCACGATGCGGTCATCCGGCTGGTCGGGATAATAGGCCATGTTGATCACCGGCTCGGTGCCGCGATCCGCCAGCGGGGCGATGACGACGGTCTGGTCGCGGCCGCGGAACATGCCCAGGATCCAGATGGCGATCGTGCCGGTCTGCGGCTCCCATGCCGTGGTGCCTGTGTTGGTGATGCGGTTGTCGCTGAGATAGCCCACGTCGAGCACATCGCTCGACAGCCGAAGGTTCAGCACCTGCTCCGCCTCGCTCCTCGTGACGACCCGGATGGTGCGATCGACGCGAAGCTGGAACCGCGTTGCCTCCGCATTCGTGAGGTCCATCTCGCGGCGCATCGTCACGGACGAGGCGTCGGCATGCACGACCTCGAAGGCGCCTTTGTTGAACGCGTCGGGCACCTTCCACGTGTCGTAGTTCTGCGGATCGCCTTTGCGGTGAAACAGCGTGAACTGTCCCCCTTCGGGTGCGAGCCAGAATCTCTCCGCGCCGCCGTAGTTGTTGAAGGCGATGTCCTGGTCGCCGGCCGTGACGGCATCGCGGTTGACCCAGCCCAGGCTCAGGCCCTCCGCTGACACGCCGCTGGTCATCACGCGACCCTGCAGGGCCGGGGCGACGGCGATTCTCGCGTCGGCGTTCTTCAACTCGATGAGGGGGGTGTGTTCGCGAAGGAAGGCGACATCATCGCGGTAGGCCGGGGCATCGGCGGCGGGCATCGTCGTGGGTGAGCGAGAGACCGACCCAGGATCCGATGCGCAACCGGCAAACATCAGGCCCAGCGCCCAGCCCGATAGGGGCAGAGATCGCGCAATGGATTTCACCACGAGCATCTCCTTCAACGGACGGGGCCGAAGCGGTCCCGTACGGGGTCAGTGTGGAGCGGTGCCGGCCCATATTGTACACACAAATGCGCACAATCAGGATCGAAGCAGACCCTTGATTCCTGGTAGGTTAGACGCATAATGGGCATCTTTGTCAAGCTGGAACTGCCAGTGGGCCTCAGTATTTGCCAATTCATTTATCCTCTTTTGCTCAGTGCCGGAATTCCGCCTCTGGAAGGGCCCGGCCGACCCTCGAACCTGCGGTGCGAGTATCGGGTGAACCCGCTCGGACTCGAAGTGGGCCGCCCGCGACTCTCGTGGCAGGTCAACGACCCGCGGCGGGGGGCGGTGCAGACTGCCTACCAGGTGATCATCGAGAGCGATGGGTCTGCGAAGGTGGGCGGGGCGCCGCTCTGGGATTCGGGCAAGACGCGCTCGGATGCCTGCAGCCAGGTGCCGTACGGCGGGCCGACGCTGCTCAGCGGGCAGCGATGCACGTGGCGGGTGCGAACGTGGGATCGCCAGGACCGGCCGTCGGAGTTCTCCGAGCCGGCGTGGTGGGAAATGGGTCTGCTCGAGCCGAAGGATTGGCAGGCCCGCTGGATGACCCGGGAGCCGACGGCTGACGCAGGGGAGATCGACTGGGGCGACTGGATCTGGAGCCCCGCCGAAGACCAGCGGGAAGTCTTTTCGCGCAGGGTCTTCGAGGTTTCGGATCCGGGTCGCGTCGAGAGCGCCTTTGTGACGCTGACGGTCGACGACAGCTTCGTCCTGCATGTGAACGGTCGCGAGCGGGGCCGCAGCGGCAACTCCCGCATCGGCCACACCTTCGATTTGCGGGAGGATTTGCGTCCAGGTCGGAACGTCATCGCGGTGGAGATGCGTGATTCGGATGGCGTGTGCGGCCTTCTGGCCGCGGGGCGCATCGTGGCGGCGAATCAGCCGGTTGACCTGCGGAGCGACGTGCATTGGTGTGTGAGCCCGAAGACCAGCCCGGGATGGCAGCAGCCGGAGTTCGACGACGCGTCGTGGCCGCGGGCCCGCGTTGTCGCGCCGTATGGTGGCGGACCCTGGAACCAGATCAAGGTGGCGGCGGGAGAGCGCGAATCGATCTGCCTGCGGCGGGAGCTGACCATCACAGGCGAAGTGAAGCGGGCGAGGATTTACGCCAGCGGTCTGGGTCTCTACGAGCTTCGTCTGGACGGCCGGCGCGTGGGGTCGCAGGCACTGGCGCCCAACTGGACGGATTATTCACGCCGGGTCGAGTATCAGACATTCGACGTGACCCCGCAGTTGAGGCCGGGTCGTCACGCGCTCGGGGCCGTGCTGGGCAACGGCTGGTGGGCGATGACGCTGGGCTGGGCCTCGCACACGCGGCAGGAGCGCGAAGAGCCCCGGTTCATCCTGCAGTTGGACATTGAGTATGTGGACGGCTCGCGGCAGCGGTGCGTGACCGATCACTCCTGGCGAATCCATCCGTCGCCGATCCGGCGCAACTCGATCTATGACGGCGAAGAATACGATGCTCGTCTGGAAGCAGAGAAGTGGGATCAAACCGGTTTTGACGACAGCGGCTGGGAGCGGGCCCGCGTCTGCGACGACCCTGTGAATCTGCTGGTGGCAGCGTCGTGCGAGCCGATCGAGGTGACGCAGGAGCTCCGGGCGGTGTCGGTGACCCATCCATCGGCGGACGCCCATGTCTTCGATTTCGGACAGAACATGGCCGGCCGTGCGCGACTGCAGGTCAACGGACCGCGCGGCACGCGCATCCAACTGGCGTTTGGCGAGTTGCTCGGGACCGACGGGCACATCTATCGCGGGAATCTGCGGGGCGCCCGCGCGACCGATGTCTACATCCTGCGCGGCGGCGGGCCGGAGGTGTGGGAGCCGAGATTCACCTATCACGGCTTTCGTTACTGCGAGGTGACCGGCTATCCCGGGACGCCCGCTCCAGAGTCGCTGGTCGCTCTCGCCCTGCACTCGGCCGTCGAGCAGATCGGGCGTTTCGAGTGTTCCAACGCACTGCTCAACACGATCTTCCGGAACATGCTGTGGACGCAGCGATCGAACCTGTTCGGCCTGCTGACCGACTGCTGCCAGCGCGACGAGCGGCTGGGCTGGACAGGCGACACGCAACTGTTCGCCGCGACCGCCTGCTGGAATATGCAGATGGGGCCGCTGCTCGCGAAGTGGATGCGCGACGTGCGCGATGCGCAGGGGTCCGATGGCTGCGTGCCCGACGTGGTGCCTTCGCTGGGCGAGCGCAAAGCCGGCAAACCGGGGTGGGGTGACGCGTGCATCATTGTTCCCTGGACGGTGTATCGCATGTACGGAGATACGCGGATCATCGAGGACAACTACACGGCCATGGCGGCCTGGCTCGATTATCTGCGGGGGCACAGCCGCGACGATCTGTGCCGGCTCGACACCTTTGGCGACTGGGTTGCTCCGGCGGCGTCGCCCAAGGCGCCGCTTGCCAACGCCTACTGCTACCATTCTCATCGACTGATGGCGGAGATGGCCGGGGTGATCGGCCGGTCCGAGGACGCCCGCCGGTTCGCGGCGAGGGCGGATCGCATCGCCGCCGCATTCAACCGCGCCTACTGGGATTCCGACCGATCCAGCTACGCGGGCAGGACGCAGACGGCCAACCTCCTGCCGCTCTGGTTCGGACTCGTGCCCGACGATCGCCGCGCAATGCTGCTCGACCAGATCGCGGCGGACGTGCGCGGCCACGGCGATCATCTCACGACCGGCTTCGTGGGCAGCGCCTATCTGCTGCCCGCCCTTGCGGCGGGGGGGCACGAAGAGGTGGCCTACGCGCTGGCCACCCAGACGAACTGCCCATCGTGGGGATACATGGTCAAGCAGGGGGCGACGACTTTCTGGGAACGATGGGACTCCGACCGGCTCGGGCCGCGGATGAACTCGCACAACCAGCCCGCCCTGGCGTCGATGGGTCGCTGGTTATACGAGTCTTTAGGGGGTATCCAGGCCGAGACGCCCGGCTTCAGGCGAATCACGATCCGCCCGCAACCGGCTGGAGACCTGACCTGGGCCCGTGCGGAGTATCTCTCGCCTCTCGGCCCCATCCACAGTGACTGGCGCCGGACGGCCGACGGCCTGGAGTGGAAAGTCGTCGTGCCGCCCGGCGCGACCGCCCGGCTGTGTGTACCCACCGGGAGAGAGCCTCGTCCCACGATCCACGAAAGCCCGCAGTGCCTGGTCAGGGCGGGTCGGGTCGAGGCAGCGACCGGCAACGTCCGGTTCGTGCGAATCGATGCGAGCGGCAGTGTTTTTGACGTGGATTCAGGTGAGTACCATTTTCGATGGCAGCGCACGCAGGCGGCGCCCTCTTCGCGACCCGGCAAGCCGTGAACTTGCATCTGATCTGATGCGGGTGGACCATGTACGCAGAGGTTGACATCTCTGACCCGGATGAGGCCAGGCCATGCGCGGCGCGGTAGCGTATGAGCGCGAGCCGATGACGTCTTTCGACGCGATTATCGTGGGTGGCGGAGGCAGCGGGCTGGCCGCGGCGGTGAGCGCGGCGCAGCGCGGCCTGCGCGTGTGCCTGCTCGAGAAACGCCGGTCGCTGGGCGGCACGACGGGGATGGCCGTCGGCTCGTTCACGGCCAATCGCACGGCGTATCAGCGCCGCGCGGGAGTCGAAGACCGCCTCGAGTGGCATGTCGAGGATGCGGGTAAATTCGCCGTGCCCGAGATCGAAGCCCGCAACAACCGACGGCTTCGCCGCTGGTTCCTGGCCCAGACGGCAGAGACGCTCGACTGGCTGACCAGGCTGGGGCTGAGTTTTCACGGCCCCAGTCCGGAAGGTCCCAACCGCGTGCCGCGCATGCACAACGTGGTGCCCAACGCCCAGGCGTACATCGCGGCCCTGCAGGTCGCGTTCCTGCGTCTGGGGGGAGACATCCGCTGCGATTCGCCGGTCGAGAGCCTCCTGATGGAGGCGGGGGCGGTCACCGGGGTGCGGGTGCGGCGCGCGGGAGAGGTCCAGACCCTGCGGGCCAGGCTCGGCGTGGTGCTGGCCGCGGGAGATTACGCCAACTCCCGTGAGCTCATTGCGCAGTACAAGGGTGAGCGGTTCGCCTGCGTCGAGGGGATCGATCTGCACGCGACGGGCGACGGCCATCGCCTCGCCCGCCAGGCCGGAGCGGCACTCGTCAACATGGACGTCACCTACGGGCCCGAACTGCGGTTCATCGCCCCCCGCCGGAAAACCCTGCCCGAGATGCTTCCGTCAAGAGGCTTTGTCGCCCGTGCGGTGGCCCGAGTGGTGCCGTACGTGCCCGGGGTCCTCATGCGGGCGGTCATCCGCCGCCTGCTGGTGACCTGGCAGCACCCGGAGAATGCGCTCTTCGACGACGGCGCCGTGCTGATCAATCGCCGGGGGGAGCGCTTCTGCAACGAGAAGGCCTGGCCCGATCGCGAACTGGCCGTCGCCCGGCAACCCGATAAGCAGGCCTACATCCTGCTCGACACGCGGCTCATGGAGCTTTACAGCCGCTGGCCGCATTTCATCTCCACGGCGCCGCAGATCGCGTATGCGTATGTGAAGGACTACCTGCGTCTGCGCCCCGACGTGGCCGTCGAGGCATCGACGATCGAGGGCGTCTGCGCAGCACGACAGTTGCCCGCGGAATCGGTTCGCGAGTCGATTGCCGCCTACAACCGCTACGTGCGGGGTGAAGGCCGCGATCCCTTCGGCCGCGCCGGCGACGCACATGTGCTGCAGGAGGGGCGATGCTGCCTGCTGGGGCCGATGAAGGCGTATTTCACGACCACGGAAGGCGGCGCGGCGATCAACGAGCAGTTGCAGGTGCTCGATGAAGCGGGCCACGTGGTGCAGGGACTCTATGCCGTCGGGCAGACGGGGCTGGGCGGGCAGGTTCTGTGGGGACACGGCCTGCACATTGCCTGGGCGATCACGAGCGGGCGCCTGGTCGGGGCGATCCTCGCGGGCAACCGGCCTCCGGACGCTGACACGCGCTCCGGTTGAGCGTCCGCCAGGGGTGAGAATCGCATGAAGAGCTTCTGTCGAAGCAGTGATTGCGGTCGTTTTTCCGCTCTGTCGCTCATTCTGGTTCTCGGGTGCCCGCCGATGGCACGAGGCGAGGCGCGGCCGGCGGTCGCCACCGCCACGGCACCCGCGTCCGCGCCTCACACACCGGCTCAAAAGCCAAGAACCTTCGTCTACAAGAAAGCGGGGGAGTGCGAGTTACGGGCCGATGTCTATCGATTGCACGGCGATGCGCCGCGGCCGGTGATCGTCTGGATCCACGGCGGCGCGCTCATCCTGGGCTCTCGGAGCGACATCCCTCGCCGGCAGCGCGACCGGTATCTGCAGGCGGGTTACACGCTGGTCGCGATTGATTATCGGCTGGCGCCCGAAACCAAGGCGCCGGCGATTCTGGATGACGTGCGGGACGCCCTGCGCTGGGTGCGCGAGCAGGGTCCCGTCTTGTTTGGGGCCGACCCGAATCGCATCGCGGTGGTGGGGCATTCGGCGGGCGGATATCTCACGCTGCTGGCCGGCTGCCGCGCGGAGCCCCGTCCGCGGGTGCTCGTGTCGTTCTACGGATACGGCGACATTACCGGAGAGTGGCTGACCCGGCCGGCGTATCGGGGTGAGCCCCTGGTGCCGGAGCCGCGGGCCCGGCGGGCGATCGGCCGACCCTGCCCGATGGACGAACTGGGCGGCCGGCTTGCGTTCTACAAGTATTGTCGGCAGCAGGCCATCTGGACGCGCGAGGCGAGCGGCATCGATCCGACGGAGAATGACGGGGTCCTTGATACCCTCTGCCCGTTGCGGCTGGTCGACTCACGATTCCCGCCCACGTTGCTGCTGCATGGCGATCAGGACGAGGATGTCCCGTGCGAGCAGTCGGTGCTGATGGCCCGGGCGCTGGAGCGTGTCAACGTGGAGCATCGCCTGGTGACCATCCCGGGCGGGCATCACGGCTTCGATCATGCGCTCGATGCGCCACAGGTGAGAGAGGCGTTCGAGGCGGTGCTCGCGTTTCTGCGGAAACACCTCTGATTCCGTTGGCCGCGGGGGACCATCGGCCCTCCGCTCAACGGGCCGCCAGTTCGTTCTTTTTGTCACCGGCCAGGGCGGCCGTGCCGCCGGGACTGGCCCCGGACGACTCGCGCACGATGAGCTCACAGGTGAGCGACACTTCCGTCGGCAAACGCGAAGGTTCCGCGATCCGATCGAGCATGAGCCTCATGGCGGCGGCGCCCACTTCGGCCCAGGGCAGCCGCAGGGTCGTGAGCGACACCGACAGAAACGTCGCCCACTTGTCGTTGTCCATCCCGACCACCGCCAGGTCGCTGGGAACCCTGACGGAAAGCCCGGCGAGGGTTCGCATCAGCCTGGCCGCCTCGTGGTCGTTGACGCACACGACCGCATCAGGCTTGATGCGCTGGAGATACCTGCGGACAAACTCGGGGTCGCTCGCGTCGCCACGGGCGATCCGGCCGGCGTCCGGCTCGATGCCGCGTGCCATCAGCGCTTCGCGATACCCGGCGACGCGCGCCGTGATCGTGGGAAGCTCCTGATCGTGGCGCAGGAAGCCGATACGCCGATATCCCAGGCTCAGGAGGTGGTCGGTGAGCTGAAAGCCGGCGTTCACGTGGTCGATGCCCACCAGATCGAATTGCGACCGTCGGGGATAGGGCACCACGTCCCGGTCCAGCAGGACCACGGGGATGCGGGCCCGGGCAAGGACGTCGACCACCTGTTCGTTCACGTGAGAGGCCTGCGGCGCGGCCTCCATGGGCACGAAGAAAACCCCCGCCACCTTTCCACTGGCGTGCTGCTCGCAGAGAGACTCCACGTCGCTCAGGAGCGCCGCGGCGTCACCAGCGGTCTGGCGGCCCAGCAGCACGCCCAGCCCGCTCTCCTGGGCCAGCCGCACGATGACGTCCGTTACCACGGTGAACTGACCCGGGGCGTCGGCGCTGACCATGGCCAGTAGTTTTCCGGTCGGATTGCGCCCCTGGGAGACAAACGAGCCGGCGCCGCGCCGGCGGATGAGCAGGCCCTGATGTTCCAGTTCGCGCAGCGCGCGGGCCACCGTGACGCGAGAGGCGTGGAACTGGCCGGCAAGCTCCATTTCCGTGGGAATCCGGTCTCCCACGGCCAGTTCCCCGCTCATGATGGCGCGGTGGATGTACTCATAGATTTCGCGATGTTTGGCTTTGCCGCCCGTGGCCGAACTCCTGCTGAGGCGATGGTGCAGTTCATAAATGATTATACAAACAAGGAGGTCCGACGCAAAACCGGCCAGCTCGGCCGCCAAAGTCCTCCTGCCATCTCATCGGACCGTGGAAGTCGGTGTGCAGCAGGTGTTTCGGCGTGCTCCGGGCAGGCTGCCGCTCGCGCGCTGGCGGCCGAAGTCCAACCTCATCCGGTCGGGACGCGCGCACCTCCGGCATCCGGAAAGAGTTATCATTCGCGCGAACACCTGCCGGAAGCGCGGCCCCGGCGGCTCCTGCTTGTCCATCCCACGACCCGCCGGATACGGTATGTTCGGCGCGGCCGTCGCGGCCGGCCGGACCGGGGCGAGTCGGGCTCGATGCCCGCGTCGGGAATGCGAAAACACGGAGTGCGAGATGGATGATGCCATGGACATCAGGACGGTGGGAGTGGTGGGCCTGGGATTCCTGGGCCGGGGGATCGCGGCATGCCTGCTGGGCAGCAATCTCCGCGTCATCGGCTACGCCCGGCGTCCCGAGACGCACCGCGAGGTGTCCGCCTTCATCGATGGGGCGATGGCCGAGCTGGTCGAGCATGGCGTGGCGCCTGACCCGCTCGCCCGCACATGGCGCGATCGCTACACCCCCTGCGAGTCGATACAGCCGCTGTCCGCGTGCGAATTTGTCATCGAAAGCGTTCTGGAGGACCTGTCGGTCAAGGAGTTGGTGTTCGACCAGATCGAGTCGGTCGTGCGTGATGTCGTGCCGATTGCCACCAATACCTCGGCCCTGCCCATCAGCGAGCTGCAGCGTCGTCGGCGCCGTCCCGAGCGGTTCATCGGCATGCACTGGGCGGAACCGTGCTATATCACGCGGTTCATGGAGGTCGTCTGCGGCGAGCAGACCGCGCCGGCGACGCTCGAATCGGCCCTGCGCCTGGCCCGCCTCGCCGGGAAGGAGCCGTCCATCGTTCGCAAAGATGTCGAGGGCTTCATCGTGAACCGCCTCGGCTACGCGATGTACCGCGAGGCGTTCCATCTGCTCGAAAGCGGCGTCGCCGACGTGGAGACGATCGACCGCTCGTTCCGCAATGCGATCGGCCTGTTTGCGACGCTGTGCGGGCCGTTTCGCTGGATGGACCTTACCGGTCTGCCCGCGTACGCGGCGGTCATGAAACGGCTGTTGCCGCAGCTCTCGATCGGCCAGACAGTGCCGCCGACGATGACCAGGCTGGTCGAATCCGGGGCGGAGGGTATCCGAAACCGGCGCGGGTTCTATGAGTACACGCAGGAGGAGGCGGATCGCTGGGAACGGCTCCTGCACGAGCATGCCTGGGACGTCCGTGAATCGCTCGACCGGAATTTCCCGCTGGACAGAGCCTGATATCGAACAAACGCCGCCACAACACGGACGCGGCGCGCACCCTCAGGCGGTCACGATGACACGCAACCGGCCTGCACCGGTACATCGATGGCAGCGCCTGGCTGCGTGCGAACGCACCGGTTTACGGCTATAAAGTCAGCGGCATCGGTGCGGAATTCGGCCTTGGCGAGTCTGTCCACGAATACATGGCCGGCAAGGCCATCCTCTACGTGCCTGCAACGGAGAAACCATCGTGGCCGGAGTGATCGGATCATCGATTCAGGACCTGGATACGCCCGCGCTGCTGGTCGACGGCCCCGCGATGCAGCGCAACATCGAGCGCATGGCCGCCTTCTTCCGCGGCCGGCCGTGCCAGCTCCGCCCGCATTTCAAGAATCACAAGTGCACGCGGATCGCCAGGCTCCAGCTCGCCGCGGGCAATACGATCGGCATGACGTGCGCAAAACTTGGCGAAGCGCAGGTCCTCGCCGATGCGGGTATTACGGACATCCTGATTGCCAACCAGGTCGTCGGGCACCGAAAAGTCGAGCGCCTCGTGCAGCTTGCCCGACGCGCCGATCTGCGCGTGGCCGTCGATCATCTCGACCACATCACGTCGATCTCGCAGGCGGCTGCGGCATCGGGCGTCACGGTGGGGCTGCTCGTCGAGGTGGATATCGGGATGGGCCGCTGCGGCGTCCCGCCCGGGGAGGCCGCCCTCGAGCTGGCGCGCAGGATCACGGAGCTTCCCGGCGTGCGGTTCGACGGTCTTCAGGCCTACGAGGGCCACCTGGTCAGCATCCCCGATGCTCAGGAGCGCCGCTCCCGCACGCTGGATGCGTTCGAGCACGTGCTGCACACGCGCCGCATGATTCAGGACGCCGGCCTGGCGGGCGGCGTCATCAGCGGCGGCTCGACCACCACCTACGACGTGACGGGCCTCATTGATGGTGTCGGCGAGCTGCAGGCGGGCACCTACGTGACCATGGACGCCACCTACGGCCCGATCCGGCCCGAGTTCGAGCAGGCCCTCTCCGTTGCTGCCCGCGTCATCAGCCGCCCCAAGTCCGAGGTGGCCGTGGTCGACGTGGGGATGAAGGGGATCGCCCCCGAGTTCGGCCCCCCGCGCGTCAAGGGCCACCCGCAGGCTCAGATCCCGGCGCTGCGTTCCGAGGAGCACTGCGTGATCCGCAACGCCGCCGCGCTGAGCCTGGGCCAGGTCATCGAGCTCATTCCCACCCATGCCTGTACCACCTGCAACCTCTACAGGGAGATCCACATCCAGGACGAAGGCTGCATCCTCGAGGTGTGGCCCATCGAAGCCTCCGGCTGCCTTCAGTAGCCCCGCTCACGGGCCGCAAATCGCGTGCGACGAATCGTCCGCCCGGGGCGCATTCATCACCCCAGGTCTCAGGGCGTGCGCGAGAAGCGGTCGAACCAGCAGAGCCCCGACCGTCAGGGAGTGGGTTCTTCAGGGTGATCGCAGGCCGCTTCCAGGT
>CAZQEN010000140.1:0-18005 GCA_964591605.1 uncultured Planctomycetales bacterium | reverse complement strand
TGACCAGCCCGCATGAACCCATCGCACCCACCGAAGCATTCGGCGGCAGGAGCGGCGTCAGCCCGGTGGCCGACTTCGTCATGGAGACCGACTGGGCCGCGGGCCGGGTGCTCGACGCCCTCGAGCGGCACGGGCTCGCCCGCGACACGCTGGTGGTCTTCACGTCGGACAACGGCCACACCACGTACGCCGAACGGGAACTGGCCGCCCGGCTCCGGCGCGACGGCCACATCGCCGGCCACCACCCCAGCGGGCCGTGGCGGGGATTCAAAAGCGACATCTGGGAGGGCGGGCATCGCATGCCGATGATCGTGCGCTGGCCCGGCCGAGTCCGCGCCGGGGCCGCGTCGGATGCCCTGGTCTGCCTGACGGACTGGATGGCCACGCTGGCCGACCTGCTGGGTGAGGACCTGCCCGCGTCGGCCGGCGAGGACAGCGTCAGCTTCCTGCCGGTGCTGCTCGCATCCGCCGCCTCACCGCGGGAGACCCTCGTGTCCCATTCCGTGAACGGACGATTCGCAATCCGAAGAGGTTCCTGGAAGCTGATCTTCTGTCCAGGCTCCGGCGGCTCCGGAGCGCCGCCTTCCGACCAGGAGGCCCACAAACAGGGCCTCCCGCCGCTCCAGCTGTACGACCTCTCCGCTGATCCCGGCGAAACCCGCAACGTGCAGGCCGACCACCCCCGCCTCGTACGCGAGCTGACCTCGCTTCTGCAGGACTACATCGAAAAAGGCCGCAGCACTCCGGGGGCGCCGCAGAACAACGACGTGCCGGTCCAGTGGAGGGGGGATGCGAGCGCGACCTCTCGTCCGACGCCCAACCCCAGGTGAGCAGGAGACTCGATCAACCGAAGCCTCCGGAGGATGGTCTCTTCACACCACCGAGCTGAGCGGGATATCCAGGGCGCGGGCGATTCGCTTCAGCGTGGCCAACCTGGATCGTTCGGGATCTCGCAGCACCCTACTGATGAAGCTCGGAGACACTCCCATCCGCCTGGCCAGCTCTTTCTGCGAGATCCGCCGCTCGTGAATCACGGTCTTCAACCTGTTCACCAGTCCGACCGCAGGAGAACGAGAGGTGAACTCGACCGGCTCCAGTTTGCCCGCCTCCCAAAGCTTCTCGTTGCGTGCAATCTCAGCCCTGGCGACTTCCAGCACCGATTCCGGTAACCCGTTGCCGCTCACCTGGGAGAACTGACCCGCCTGCGGGTCGCCGCAGGAGAGCTCCTTCACGAAGACCGCCAGCGCCTTGGCGAAGGCTCGGCCATACCGCTCCGTCAGCTCGACGGATACGCGATCACTCTGGGTATCCGGCAGGTTTGGCATGTTGGGGTCTCCGACTAATCCCCGTCGAGGGGAATTCTCTTAAAAGTATACACTCATACACCTTTAAGTCAACTGAATTGACTCACTGCAGACCGAAATCCTCGTTCCGCCGGCTTGCAGGCCGCATGCCGAGTTCTTACCGTCAATGTGCAGGGCCGATCGTCCCACAAGCCGACGGGCGCGGACAAATCCTGGGAATCCCGGATGAAAGTACAGCTCATGGGTCAAGCGAGACGGGTGTTTGACGGCGATGAAGTGCCAGGACCCGACTGGGATGAACTCATGATGGAGACTTGGGCGACGCTCGACCAGATCAGGCGCGGAGCTGTGGAGCCAGATGTGCGAGGAAGGCGCGACGGTGTTGTCTATCAGTATGTGCGGCGGCCTGTCGATGACCGGTGGGAAGTCGCACTATCCCCAGGGGGCACGGGGTACGTCCTGATCGGAAAAATGATGCATGCGAGTCATGTCATTTACCATCGTATCGATCCGTGGACGCAGATCTGAACGTGGAAGGCTGATTCAGACCGTCAGTTGAGCCGCCGCTTCAATTCGCATGGGGAAGACAGGACACGATTGTTGCTCACCTTCAACGGCTCTTGCAGCCTCACTGAAATCCGCAGAAGGTCCACGCTTCGTCCGGACCTCGGCAGAGAATCCCTTCCGGGTATCGCCAACTTCAGCGTTCCGACTTAAGCTGCAGGCAGTCCTGGTTCAGCCGGTGCATCTCCTGTGACTTTGCGAGGGTCTTTTCCATGACACTCTCCCGTGCCTTCTGGTCTCTGTGTCTCGCGCTGCCGCTGACACTCTCGCTCGCCGCGGATGAAAGCGATTGCGAGAAGGTCACCGCAGTCGCGGCGGCGGATTCTCCGGCCGCGCCGGCCGAAGCCCAGAGTGCGCCCCAGAATCCACGGGCGCGGCGTCAGCAGCGGCAGGCCGCCCGCCAGCCACTCGCCGCGCAGAGTCAACCGGCGACCCCCAGGGCGCGGGCGGGCCGGGGCCGCGGCGAGCCGGCGGGCGAGGCCATGCCTGAGGGCAGCGGACCCGCCGGCACGCGACTGACCGATGAGCAGCTCTATGACACCCAGCCGGCCGTGCTGCCCAGGGCGGACGGCGGGAACTGGGTCGCCTGGGTGGGCTATCAGCCCGGCGGCGGCGACTACCTCCTCGTGGGCATCGAGCGCAGCGGAAAGCTCGAAAAAGGCCAGCAGCTCACGGACCAGCCCGGCGATCTGTTCCGTCCCGTGCTCGTGCGGTCCGGCGAGACCACCCTCCTGCTCTGCACGAAAACGATTCCCGGCCAGGGCCCGACCATCCTCTACAGCACGCTGCACGGAGAGCGGTGGAGCCGACCGCAAACGATACCCCATCTGGCCCCGCACACGTTCAACCCCGAGGCGACTGGCCTGCCCGACGGCTCGATCGCCGTGGCCTGCCAGACCTTCCAGGGCCACGCGTACGGAATCGGCCTGAGATTCTTCAAGGACGGCCAATGGTCCGAAGACAAGCCGGTCTGCTCGCCGGCCAAAACCGGCGCCGGGCCAATCGACTGCTGGGATCCGATCCTGGCCCACGACGCGAAGAGTGGCAAGCTGTTGATCGCGTGGGTGAGCTATTTTGCAGGCGAGTATGACCTGTGCTGGTCGACGTACGCCGACGGGCAGGTGAGCTCACCCGGCCGCATCGCACGCGCGGGTTATGACCTGCATCCCTCGGCCCTCGCAGACCCCGACGGCGGCGTCTGGCTCGCATGGGACAGCATCACGATTCCCAATCACGGCGGCTCGGGCGGGACTTACATCAAGCACCCGCATCAGCGGGATTCGAGCGCCATGTCACAGCGGCAGCAGTTCTTCGTGGCGGCCGCGCACTGGCAGGATGGCCGGCTCACCGCGCCGGGCGGCCAGCCGCGGGTGAGCGACCCGAAAGAGAACACGCGCCACGGCGGATCACCCCGGCTGGGATACGACGCGAGCGGGCGACTCTACATCGCCTATCGCACCCTGCATCCGCCGGTATCCGGCCGGACGCTGTACTTCTGGGACATCACGACGCGGACGCTCGACGGGGCGACCTGGACCGAACCGGTCCGGCTCGCCGGCAGCGACGGCCCGACGGAAGAGGCCGTCCTGGCGCCGGCCGGCCGCGATGCGATGCTCGTGTTCTATCAGCGCGACTATCGCCGCACGGCCACCGGCAAGGACGGCAATCAGGTACCGCGTCTCGCCAACGCGAAGCTGGTGTCGTTCTTCGATCACCACGGAGACTACGGCGACCCGAAGACGCGGCACGGCGACATCCACGTGACGCGGGTGCCGGGCGTCGGCGGTAAACCGCAGGCAGGCGAAGCCCTCCAGCCGAATCCTCCCGCCGAGCGTGAGCTCCAGCAGTTCAAGCCCTACACAAAGGGCCCCTACACGGTGCTGTTCGGCGATCTGCACCGGCACAGTAACGTGTCGCGCTGCTCGCGCGGGGCCGAGCCCGATCCCGACGACCATTACCGCTATTCCCGCGACGTCTGCCGCTACGACTTCCTGGGCGTCTCCGACCACGCGGCGCACACCTCGGATTACAACTGGTGGCGGCTCAACAAGCTGGCGGACCTGTACTACACGCCGGGCGACTTCACGACGTTCTTCGGCGTCGAGTGGAACGGGCCGGAGGGGCACAAGAACGTGATGTCTCCTTCTCGCGACCTGCCGCTGCTGGCGACGACGGGTATCGCGCCCAGCGCCCTGCGGCTGTGGGAGGAGCTCGACAAGTGGGGCGGCCCGGCCATCACGATTCCGCACACCTCGTCGCTGCCCGGCCAGGACTGTGACTGGACCAAGCACAACGACAAGTATCAGCGGCTGGTCGAGATCTTCCAGGGCGCTCGGGGCTCGTTCGAGGGCGAGGGCGCGCCGCGGATGTTCCGCGACGCCACGCTCAAGGGCCAGCACGTGCAGGACGCCCTCGCCATGAAGTACCGGCTGGGGATCATCTGCAGCACGGACCACGGCTACGCGGCCTCGTACTGCTGCGTTTATGCGAAGGAGAACACGCGCGAGGCGGTGTTCGACGCCCTGTACGACCGCCGCACGTACGGCGCAACCGAATACGGCATCATCGTCGATTTCAACGTGAACGGCGTCATGATGGGCCGCGACGTGAACCGCGGCGACGGCGTCGTCGCCAGCGGCTACGTCCGCGGGGCCGGCAAACTCGACAAGGTGCAGATCCTCAAGGACAACGCCGTCGTTCACGAATGGACGCCCGCCGGCGACGAACAGACCATCGACTGGACAGACCCCGACCCCGGCACCGGCCTGCACTGGTACTACCTGCGCGTCATCCAGGAAAACGACGAAATGGCCTGGTCCAGCCCCGCGTGGGTGGTGGATTGAAAATCGAAAGCCGAAAGCCAAAAGTAGAAATCGTGGATGGGTGAGGCTCGTCCACTGAGATCTGAAGGGTCGCGGGGCCGCAGCGCCCTCCCCTGCGGTCTATCTGGGCAAGAGTCTGGCTTGGATTCCCGCCCGCACCCGCTTCCATGGACGCCCTTCACCCCGGTTGAGCTGGGCGAGACCCTCCTCAATCGCGGCGATGTCCTCATCCAGATCCTTCGTGAGAGGTTCCTCCCCGCTCTGAACTTTGGCGACCGCCGCGTGGACCGCGTTGTCCGGTGTCTCATATCGTCCGGACTCCACCTGCTTCTCGATGAACCTGGCGAGCTCAGGCTCCAACTCAACATTCACCGGACCACGTCGGGGACTCGCTGGAAGATCGGCACCATGAGCAGTAAAACATCGCGCCTGAGTGCTGCGCCAACAGGATCTGGGGAGACTCGATGCCTCGGCTGCTTCGCATCTCTCTTCCCGGCCTCATGGGATACGCCTCCTGGCTTGGCATGCTGGTGTTCCACGAGCTCGGGCACGTTGTGCATGCCTTGGCAAGCGGGGGCCGTGTCGAAAGGGTATCGATTCCCCTGTGGGGTTTCTCAGAGACCTTCTACGTCATGAATCCGCACCCACAATTCGTCGCCTGGGGCGGCGCGATCTGGGGGAGCATCCTGCCGCTCATCGTGGTGGTCGCGCTCACAAAAACGCGGCCTCGTCGCCTTCTCGAGTTCTTCGCCGGCTTCTGTCTCATCGCGAACGGGCTGTATCTGGGCGTCGGTTGGGTTGCGCGTGTGGGGGATGCGGGCGATCTTCTTCAGCACGGTGCGCCTGTCTGGGCGCTGTGCGGCTTCGGTATTGTCAGTTGCGGCTCCGGACTGCTGCTCTGGCACCGGCTGGGCTCCCTCTGCTCGCAACCGGCCCCGACGAACACGCAGCAGCCGCTACAATGACGGCATGACGCTGGAATCTCTGGCCTTGATGCAGCGGGTGCGAGTCGTACTGGTTCGGCCGCAGATCGCGGGGAACGTCGGGTCGGTGGCGCGTTTGATGGAGAACTTTGCCGCCGGGGGGTTGTATCTGGTCTCCCCGCGGGCAAAGCCAACCGCCCGGGAAGCGCTGGAGCGCAGCACGCGCGGCGAGCATCGCCTGCATTCGGCGCGCATCGTGGACAAGCTGGAGGATGCCCTGACGGGTGTCGTCTACGCCGTCGGCGCCAGTCGGCGGCGCGGCCCCATCCATCAGACGGAGGAGCTCTCGCCCCGCGACATGGCCCGGCTCGTCCGCGAGCAGCTCAGCTCCGCCGAGGGCGACGCGGCGATCCTGCTGGGCCCCGAAGACAACGGCCTGTCGCGCGAAGACCTGCTGGCCTGCGACCAGGTCGTGCGGATTCCCGCCCAGCCCGACTACCCGACACTCAACGTCTCACACGCGGCGGCCGTCTGTCTCTACGAGCTGTTCGCCGAACTGATCAGCGCCAAGGCGCTCGATATCCCCCCGCCCCGACGGCGGACCGAGCCGGCCGACCTGGCGATGATGGATCGCCTCATGCACAAACTCCAGGCTGCCCTCCTCACGCTCGGCTACCTGCGGCCGGAGAAACCCGACCATCTCCTGTTCCCGCTACGCTCCATCTTCTCGCGGGCTCAGCTCACGCGGGCCGAGGCCCAGATCCTGATGGGCCTGGCGCAACAGATCGAGGAGTTCGCACAGTACGGCCGGCCGAACGATCGGCGCGGAGCTTGAACAACCGCGAATCGAGCACATGGCACGCCGTTTGCCCGCGCATCCGGCATGACGGGCACAGACGAAATTGCAGAAGTCAGCACTCCACCGGTTGACCCTGTTCGGGCCGCGTCCGACGAGACCCAGCCGGCATCGAGAGCACTCCTCACACCCCTTCAGCTGCCGGTCGAGCTGTTGCCCAATCGCGAATTGCCCACGCAGGAGTGGCATTTGCCCCGCGTTCGGCTCAGCGACTACTACGTCTGATCCACAATCCCCGGAATCATCGCCTCCTATTTCATGGCAACGGCTGTCTGCCACTGGTGCACCCCATCATGCATCCGCCGCCGTACGCTTGAGCATCGGCCCACAGGTCGGGCCACACCTGGCCGGCCGGCCATCGTTGCCGGAGTTTTGGGATTCATCCGCCGGCCGTTACACTGCCCGGTCGGAATGCATGAACCCAAGCGAGAGGAGCGGTATTTTGATGCATGAACAGTTCTCTGATCGGGCCCGGCATGCGATGGCCCTGGCGACCCGCGAGGCCAACCGGCTGCAGCACGATTACATCGGCCCCGAGCACATCCTGATGGGCCTGATCGCCCAGGGCGAGTGTGTGGCCAGCACGGTGCTGGGGCACTGCGGCGTCAACCTGACCAGGGTGCGCGAGGAGCTCGACCGCCAGATCAAGGCGGGCCACGCCCCCATCGAGATCGGCCGCCGGCCGTACAACCCCGAGACCAAGGCCGTCATCGAGCACGCCATCAAGGAGGCCCGCAAAGTCGGCCACAAATACGTCGGCACCGAGCATCTCCTTCTGGGCATCCTGCATCTCGATACGATCGGCTCGCGGATCCTCAAAGCCCAGGGCGTCCAGCTCGACACCCTGCGCGAAGAGGTCCTCGCCGCCCTCAGCGCAGCCCCCGACGGCACCAACGACACCTCCAAGCGCAGCTTCGGCGAGTTCGAGTGGATCCACCAACAGGAGCTGGCCAAGGCCTTCCGCTCCCCGGGCTTCTGGCACACGCTCATCCTGGCCGTCGACTCGGCAAATCGGTTGGGGCAGGGCGAGGTCTTGCCTGAGCATCTCCTTCTGGCCATGCTCCGCGACCCCAAGTGCCGCGTGAACGATTGGCTGGCCGAGAAGGGCGTGACCGCCGACTGGGTGCGCGAACGAATGACACAAGGGTAGGGCATTACAGACTGCGAATTGTGGATTGCGGGTTGAAATCGAAGTGCGGGAGATACACATCCGCAATCGGCAATCCCAAATCCGCAATTTCGGAGTCTCTCCCGCGCCGCCGCGTGGATCTCCACCTTGATTCTCCATCGCCTGGTTGCATTCCCCGAAAGCCGCCGGATCCTCCGCCTGCACATCAGCGCGCAGGTGTTTCTGGCCGTCCAGGTGGGCATGTTCACCATGGTGCCGGTCCTCCTTCGCGGCCGATTTGCGGCCAGCGAGTGGCAGACGCTGATCGCGACCGCCTCCCAGGCCATCATGTCCGCCCTGGCCATCTTCTGGAACGAGCTCTACGGCAAGTCTTCGCCCGGGCGTTACCTGCTGCTGCTCTGGTGCTTCGCCGCTCTTCCCCTCGCCGGGATCGCCGGATGCTCGTCCGCCGGACCCGTTCTCCTGTTCGTCCTGCTCTCGGCAGCCGGCCTGGGCGGCGTTCAGCCGGTGAACGGCGACCTCCTGCGGAGTTGCTACCCCCCTTCGACCCGAAACCGCGTCTGGAGCCTGCTCAAAGTGATCGAGCAGCTCATGGTCATCGCCACCGCCTTTTGCTTCGGCCGATGGCTCGACCGCAGCGCCGACGCCCACCGCTGGGCGTTTCCACTCACCGTCATGCTGGTCGGCTGCGGAATGCTCCTCATCCACCGGATTACGCGCCACACGCTATATCGAGAGCGGCTGGCGGACCGCACCGCGGCCCCGCGCGCGTCAGGCATCTGGAGCGCCTACGGAAACATGGCCCGCGTCCTGCGCGAGGACCCCGATTTCCGGCGCTACGAGATGGCGTTCTTCGTTTACGGCATGGGCTGGATGATCTGCTATTCCATGCTGCCGTTCGTGGTCATCGACGTGCTGCACCTGACCTACGAGCAGGCGGCCATCGCCACGCAGGTCGTCTTTCAGGCGGCGATGCTCACCATGCTCATGCCGGTGGCGCACCTGATGGACCGCCTCGGGCCGATCCGCGCCTGCGCGTGGGGATTCTCGTTCCTGATCGTCTATCCGGTGCTCCTCATGTCGGCGACGGGTGTGCCCATGCTGGCAACCGCGTCGATCATCTACGGTCTGGGCATGGCCGTCGTGAATCTCGCCTGGACGGTCGGGCCGGTGAGCCTGGCCCGCAACGCCTCCCAGGCGGCGCACTACCTGGCCATCCACGCGACCCTCGTGGCCGTTCGATCGATCCTGGGGCAGCTCCCGGCCGTCGCCATCTACCGATACACCCACGAGTGGCTGGGGCCTGCCCAGGCGGTGCGTATCCCGCTCATGCTGGCGGCGCTGATGTTTGTCGGCGGGACCATCCTGATGTGGCGGCTCAACCGCGACCGCCGCGGCCGCATCCCGGTCCCCCCACCCAAGGCGCCGATCAGCCAGCCCGCCGAAGTCACGGCGGGGACGGAATCGTAAACACTTGCGTTTTGGATAAGAACGCATACACTTATTCATAAGTGCTTGCGTATTTATCCGGTCCCCGGGATGCCATGATCGCCTCAATGGAAAAGGCCCGGCACATCTTCAAACGTCACGGTGGCACGCTGCGCACGAGCGAAGCCATCGCGGAAGGCATTCACCCTCGCACGCTGTATGCACTACGAGATGCTGGTGAGCTGGATCAGCCTGCCCGCGGTTTGTTTCGACTCGCAAGTCTGCCCTTCCCGAGCGAGCCCGACCTGGTCACCGTCGCGAAGCGCATTCCACACGGCGTTGTCTGCCTGATGTCAGCACTGGCCTATCACGACCTGACAACGCAGGTTCCCCACGAGGTTCATCTCGCGCTCCCAAGGACAGCGCGCCACCCCAGACTGGCCTATCCGCCTCTCCGTATCTACCGGTTCTCCCGCGAGGCCTTCAACGCCGGTGTTGACACTCGTCTGATCGATCGAGTGCCGGTTCGCGTTTACAGTCCTGAAAAGACGCTGGCTGATTGCTTCAAATACCGCAACAAAATCGGTCTGGACGTTGCACTGGAGGCGCTGAGAGCCTATGCCCAACGCCGCGGAGCCCGCCTGGCAAAGGTACTGGAATGCGCCCGCGTCTGCCGTGTCGACCAGGTCATCCGGCCATACCTGGAGGCTGTCGCGCGATGAAGCGCAACGTCAAGAACGTCACTCACTCCGTTCATCAGCGCCTCCTGAATCTCGCACGCCAGAGTAACCGCCGCTTCAACGATCTTGTCCAGTTCTATGCGTTGGAGCGTTGGCTGTATCGACTTGCGCAGTCACAATACCGGGAGCGGTTCGTGCTGAAGGGAGCCCTGATGCTGCTGATGTGGAGGGCGCCGGTCACCCGTCCGACCCGAGACATCGACTTGCTCGGCCGGACCAGCAACGACCTCGACTCGATCCGCCGCGTCGTTGGGGCAATATGTGGTGTAACCGTTGAGGATGACGGGCTCACTTTTGACCCGGACACCGTACAGACGATGCGCATCGCTGAAGACGCCGACTACCAGGGTGCTCGGGCAAAGTTCAGTGGCCGTTTGGGAACAACCCGACTGACGATGCAGGTGGATATCGGATTCAGTGATATCGTCACACCGGCACCTGTAAAGATTGAGTATCCCACGATCCTGGACCAACCACAGGCCAGGTTGTATGCGTACAACCGGGAGACGGCGGTGGCTGAGAAGCTCGAAGCGATGATCCAGTTAGGTCTCTTGAACACTCGAATGAAGGACTTTTTTGACGTCTGGCTGCTGTGCAGGAGCTTTGATTTTGAAGGCCGCACGCTGGCTGATGCAGTGCGGCGGACGTTTGAGAGACGCCGGACCGAGCTGGAGCCTGATCCGATCTGCATGACGCCGGATTTCGGCGCGGATGCGTCAAAAGACGTCCAGTACAAGGCCTTCCTGCGGCGGAGTCTCCTTTCGGCAGCGCCGCCGGAGATTAGCCGGCTCGTAGCCGAAGTCCGGGCATTCGCCGGACCTGTGCTGTCGGCGCTGACCCAGAATCAGGAGTTCCTCATGAGTTGGCCGGCGGGCGGTCCGTGGCGAC
The DNA here is from genome assembly GCA_964591605.1 of uncultured Planctomycetales bacterium. Taxonomy (GTDB): domain Bacteria; phylum Planctomycetota; class Phycisphaerae; order UBA1845; family PWPN01; genus CAYLLT01. Next base: position 7,351 of record CAZQEN010000140.1, on the reverse strand, counting down.
CCACAGTGACGAGATCACAATGAAAGAGGCAATCATCATCGTGCAAGGTGAGGCGGATGCGGCGCGTGCGGTGGCGCTGGCAGCGCGGCTGCAGGAACGGGCAACGGCCTCGGTGAGGCTGCTGGCGCCGGCGGAGGTGACGCCGGCCGCGCTGGCCGACGTTCGGGTCGTCCTCATCGGCGAGGCCTGCGGTCTGGCCGGCACGGCCCGGACCATCGAGCAGTGGGTGCAGGCGGGCGGGGCGCTGGTGGCCTTCGCCAACGCTTCCGCGTGCGAGGACGAGACCTATGTGTCGATGCTCGGCGCCCGCTGCGCCGGAGTGAGTCCACGCGCCCCGTTCAACGTCAACATCAGCGACCCGGCTCACGAGATCGTGCGCGGGTTCAAGGACTTCCGGGTCACCGATCGTTTTCTCTTCCTGCGCAAGTCGACCGAGGTCGACCTGCACTGGCTGCTCTCGGGCAACTGGCAGGGCCAGCTCCTGCCGCTCGCTTATGCCCGCGAATACGGCAAGGGCCGCGTGTTCTACACCGCCCTGGGCAGCGAACCGGCCACCCACGCGGACGCGGGCTTCATCAAGCTGCTGCACCGCGCGGTCTGGTGGACGACGCGCTCCACACGACCCGGACCCGTGCGCTGCGGCATCATCGGCTATGGCGCCGCGTTCTCGATCGGCAAGTGGCACGCCGACACCATCCGCAACACCCGCGGCCTCGAACTCACCGCCCTGTGCGAGATGGATGGCGGTCGGCTCGAGACCGCCAGGAAGGACCACCCCTGCGTCAAGGGCTTCTTCCGCAGTCCGGCGGAACTCGCGCAATCGGGGCTGGTCGACGTGGCCACCGTGGCAACGCCGCACAACACCCACGCGGCGATCGTGCTCGATCTGCTCGCCGCCGGAATCGGTGTGATCTGCGAGAAGCCGTTCAGCATCACCGTCGATCAGGCGACGCGCATGATCGAGGCCGCCCGCGAGCGCAACGTGCTGCTCACCGTCTACCACAACCGCCGCTGGGACGCCGATTACCTCACGCTGCGCGACATCATCGCCCGCGGACTGATCGGCGAGCCGTTTCAGATCGAGGCATTTCAGGGCGAGTACAGGCACCCCGGCTACTGGTGGCGAAGTGACAAGCAGATCAGCGGCGGCAGTATCTATGACTGGGGGGCACACTTCGTCGACTGGATTCTCCACCTCATGCCCTACCGGATGGAATCGGTGACCGGCTTTTGCGAGAAGCGCGTCTGGCATGACGTGACGAACGAGGATCACTGCCGGGCCATCATTCGCTTCGAGGGCGGCCGGTCGGCCGAGCTGGAGATTTCACATCTGGCGGCCGTCGGCAAGCCCAAGTGGCGCATCCTGGGCACCCACGGAGGCCTCACCGCCGGCTGGGACTCGCCGGCGCATGTCATCTCACACGTGAGCGGTTCTGCAGAGAAGATCGAAGTGCCCTACGTGGCCGGCGGGGGCGCAAACGAATACTACAGCGCCATCGTCGATCACCTGCTCGGCGGCGAGCCGCTGGCCGTCACCCCCGAGAGCGCCCGCCGCGTCATCGCCGTCCTGGAGCTCGCCGGAAAGTCGAGCCGCACCGGCCACGCCGAGCCGGTACCGTTCGAGTAACCTCGAATCCAGCGGTTCACGGCAGTCAGGCTGTGGCCGGCTCTACCGGCGAGCCCTCACGCCTCGCCCCGGCGGTCGAGGCGGATTGGATGAAGGTCCTGCGCGAGTTGCTGGAGGAGTAAGAACCACAAGGCGCCGCCCCGGCTCACTGCACCAGGATGTAGTCCAGTCCCACCGAGTGCTTGCCCTTCGCTCCGGGGTTGCTCCCGACGACCTCGATGGTGAGCTGATTGCCCGACGCCTTCAGATCCACCTTGCCCAGCTCAATCTTCACCCCCTGCGTGCCGCGCTGCACGTACAGGTCGATCACCTCCCCGACCTTCTCGCCGTTCAGGTGGAGCTGCACCTGGCCGAAGTCGCCGGCACGCACCAGATGCACCATGACCTGCCGGCGCCCGGCCTGCGGGGCGTCGAACGCGAGCGTCAGCCGGTCGCCGGGCCCGCTCGCATCCCACCGCAGCATCTCCTCGCCGCTGAACTGTTCGCCCAGACCCTGCTTCTTCACGTTGCCCGCGGTTTTCTCAACCGGCGTGAGCGACTCCCCCTCGATCGCCCCGGCCACGTGCTTGACCTGGTAGGCCGGCACCGCGTCGTACTTCACATCCTCTTTCGTGATCGGTTTGAAAAAGTCCTTGCCGCCCGGCCGCGCGTACCAGTACGACACCGCCGCCCGCGTGGCCTTCACGTTCTCCGCCCACTGCCACTGCTCCAGGTCGAACTTGAACGACTTCGTGAACGGGATGTCATCGATGATGTGCCAGCGGTTGTTGGACACGTTCCCGTACGTCCCCGGCCCGTCCACGTGCGGCTGATTGTGATACGCGTGCACGAACCGCTGCGGGTTGCCCCACGCGTACCCGTAGTAATCCTCCGTGCCCGTGCCGAAGGTGCTGGGGAAGGCCTCGCCGTCGACGAAGATCTTCTCATCGCCCTCGCCCCACCAGCCCTTGACCGCATTGATGTAGTGCAGATGCCCGCCGACGAAGCGCCCGCTCCCTTCGCACTCCAGGTGCGTCCAGTCGCTGAACGGACGTGTCGGAATGCCGCGCTGGATCCGCCATTTCGCATGAAACAGCAGGCTGCGGTCGTCCCACGTCCAGTCGGTCACCGCGAAAACGCCCTTGAGACTGACCGGCTGGCCGGACCAGTTCCTGGCCCGCACGACCGCCGACCGGCGGAACGGCAGCCGCCAGTGCGACCAGCCGTACAGGTTCGGCGGCTCGCGCACGCCCACCGGGAGCGACTCGTACGGAATGAGCCCCGGCGCCATGCCGAAGAAGTCGCCGATCGGGCATTCGACCGTCTTCTCGCCGTCGAACTCCATAGCGAGGACCACGCCCCGGACCGCCGCCGGTAGATTCCCGGCACTGGGCTGGATGCGGAAGCCGGCGATCGCGCTGCTGCCCGTGAGTTCGACCAGCGGCTTCTCCTCGTCGGCCGCAAGCTCAACCGCGTATTCGTGCACTTTGCTGCCGGCCGGCGGTTCGGCCGCGGCCTTCGGCGCCGCCAGCGCGGCCGCCGTCTGGTCGATCCGATCGCTGAGCCGCTTCAGCTCGGCCAGGGTGAACGTCTGCACATCGGTCCCCGGCGCGTAGGTGCGATAGTTGATGTGGTAGTAGAACTTCTCCTGGTCGCAGGTCGCCTTCATGTGCCGGGCGTAGGGAATGGGAAAGTAGAGGTTCCAGCCCCTCGAGTATTCTCCCGAAATCGAGCGGGCCGTCAGCCCGGGGAACTTCCCGCCGAGCAGCTCCTCCATCGGGCACTCGATCGCCGGTTTGTCGCCGCCGTCGAGATAGATGCGGATCGTGCCCGTCGGATTGGCCGACCAGATGCGGACAATCGCCCCCGGACCGTCCACGTCGGCCATCACCCACTCCTTGCGGCCGTCCTTCTCCTCGACCCGCAGAAACTGCCCCGCGTCCCGGTTGGCGAACCACGTCGCCAGATCCTGCGGCCCGGTCGATTCCCGGTCCCAGCTTGAGAATTGTTTGCAGGTATACGCGGGCGCAGGCATCCTCGCGAGTCGCTCGAGGTCAGTCATCTCCCCGAGCAGCGACTCGGTCGTGATCGTTTCTGCCGCTGAAAACGGGCAAACGAGCAGCACGCCCAGAATGCCCGGACAAAAAGAACGCATGGTTGAACTCCTGTTGGCGGTCCCGCAGTTGATCCTCATGCAGCGTGCTCCGGCGCAACCGGCGCCGGCGGCTTACTTCAGCAGAATGTAGTCGATGCCGAACATGTACGACTTGATCGCCTTCTCGCTTGCTCCCACGATCTCGGCGGTGAGCGTGTTCTGCCCCTTCTTCAGATCAAACGCGCCCAGATCCATCTCGCGCAGGGCCCGCACGTTCTCGCGGTACAGGTCGCGCTCCGGGCCCGCCTTCTGGCCGTTGATGTAAAGCTGCACCTTCGCGTAGTCCGGCGCGCCCGTGAGGCGGACCACCACGTTCCTGCGCCCCGCCTCGGGGGCATCGAAACCCAGCACCAGCTTGTCGCCCGGCTTGCCCTCCCGCCACCACAGATGCGTCGCCCCGCTGTGCTCCTCGCCCAGTTCCTGCCGCTCGGCCACACCGGTCTTCTCCAGCACCTGGAGCGTTTCGCCCTCGATCGCCCCCTTCACCTTCGGCACGGTGTACGCGGGCATCGGGACGATGCGCACGTCGTCGCGCGTGATCTCCTTGAAGAAGTCCCTGCCGCCCGGCCGCGCGTACCAGTAGCTGACCGCCGCACGCGTCGTCCTGCTCGTCTCCTTCTGCGAGCCGTGCCAGTTCTCCAGGTCAAACTTGAACGACTTGGTGAACGGGATGTCGTCAATGATGTGGAACCGGCTCACGTACGTGTTGCCATAGTTGCCCGGACCCTGACACATCGGCTGGGCATGGTACGCGTGCACGAACCGCTCCTGCGAGCACCAGGCGTAGCCGTAGTAGTCCTCGGTGCCCGTACCGAAGTGGCTCGGAAAACTCTCACCATCGACGTAGATCTTCTCGTCGCCCTCCCCCCACCAGTCGCGCACGAAATTGGTGATGTGCAGGGCTCCCCCGACGAAGCGCCCCTCGCCCTGGGCCTCCAGATGCGCCCAGTCGGTCTTCGGCAGCGCGGGAATGTCGCGCTCGATCCGCCACTTGGCATGGAAGTGCAGGCTGCGATCGTTCCAGTCGTACGGCACCGTCGCCACCGCGCCGGTCAACTGCACCGTCTGGCTGCCGAGGTTCCGCACGCTGATCTTCGCGTTCTTCTCGAAAGGCATCCACCAGTGGCACCAGAGGTCCTGCGGCTTCTTTTCGGTGACGCCCAGCGCGTACGAATCGTACGGCACCAGCGCCGCGCTGCCGTAGAAGTCGCCCAGCGGGCACTCGACGGCGTGCTCGCCGTCAAAGCTGATCCGCAGCACCGTCTGCCGGGCCGCCGCCGTCAGGTCGCTCGCCATGATGTGGAACAGCAGGCCGCAGATCGCCCGCGGGCCCTCCAGATTGGACACAATCAACTGTTTCTCGGGCGAAAGCGTCGCCTCGAACGGCTCGCGCTTCCGGTCGGCCGGCGGGTTGCTCCCCAGCCGCGGATCGCCCAGACGCCCGGCCACCTCCTGAATGCGGGCCGACAACTGCTGGATCTGCTCGGGCCGGAAGCTCTCGAGCTGGGTCTCAGGCGCGTACGTGCGGTAGTTCACGTGATAGTAGAACTCGCCCCCGTCGCTCGTGACCTTGCAGTGTCGGGCGTAGGGGATCGGGAAATGCAGGTTCCAGCCTGCGGCCCGACGCCCCGCCAGCGGCGAGGCAAGCCCCGGATACCGGCCGCCCAGGAGCGTCTCCATCTCCGTCTCGATCGCCGGCTTCGCGCTGCCGTCAATATAGATCCGGATCTTGCCGGCCTTGTCCGGGTTCGCCGACCAGATGCGCACGATCACGCCCGGCCCGTCCGCCTCCATCATGACGCCTTCCCGGCGGCCCTCCTTCTCCTCGATCCGGATCCACTGCCCCCAGTCCTTATTGGCGAACCAGGCGTCGTGGTTGTCCGGCGACTTCGAGGCGCGGTCGTAGCTCGAAGCCTGCAGCGTCTTGTACGCCGGCCCCGACAGCTCCATCAGCCGCGACAGCTCGACCATGTCGTCGAGCAGACTCTCGGTGGTGATGACCTTCGGCGGCGCCTTGACGGTGAACGTGCCGGGCTCCGGCTTCTTTTCCTTCATCCCAAAGAGCGAGCCCGCTTGCTCCGAACAACCAGCCAGCAACGATATCAAGGCCACAGAAGTGATCCAGCGATGCATAAGCGTTCTCCTGATGAGGGGCAACGTCAACCGCGCAGGGGTATTGTGCGCAAAACGATCAGCTTGGCAAGGATGGAGCCTGAAACGCGAGCGAGGGGTTCCACGCGTGATGCCCCCGTGCCGCAAGTCTTCAGATTCTGATCGCCCTGCGCAGATTTCCGGGGCGACGTGATCAAATCTCGAATTTCAGATCTCGAATCCGGTTGCGGGCAACCCCTGCGCCAGGACTCGACTCACAGGATCCGCGCCCACACCGCCTTCAGGTAGGCGCTTTCCGGGCAGTTCGCCATCACGGGATGATCCGCGCCGGCCCCGGTGATCTCCACCATCTGCAGCGGGCGGCGGAGGCGTCCGGCGGCGGCCGCCACCATCCCGAGAAAGTCGTCGCGCGACACCAGCCCCGAGCACGAGCAGGTCAGCAGCAGTCCGCCGGGGCGCACCACCGACATGCCCAGCGTGTTCAGATCAACGTATTTGCGGGAACCCTCCGCCCGCTCCTCCGGCGTCGCGATGAACTTCGAGGGATCCAGCACCACCACGTCGAAACGGCGCCCGTTGGTCTGCATCTGCCGCAGATAGGCGAACGCGTCCGCGTGAACGTGCTGAATGCGAAGCTGATTCAGGTTCGCGTTCCTGCGGGCCAGCTCGATCGCGTCCTCGTCCAGATCGACGCCGGTCACCGACTCGGCCCCGCCCAGCGCCTTCGCATAGATCCCGAAGCCGCCGCTGTAACAGCAGACGTCCAGCACCTCCGCCCCCCGGCTCAGCCGGGCCAGCCGCCGCCGGTTCTCGCGCTGGTCGCAGAAGAACCCCGTCTTGTGCCCGCGCCGCAGATCGACGCGGAAACGCAGTCCATTCTCGCGCACGATCACGCTGTCCGGGGCGCTCTCCCGGTCGGCTTTGACCTTGAAGCCCTCAATGCGCTCGATCCGCTCATCCGCCCGCACCACGAACTGATTCAACCCGGTCAGCTCGGCGAGCAGCCGCTGAAAAAGTGGTAACCGCCGGTAAACACCGAGCGAAAACACCTCAATCGCGATCACCTCGGCATACCGCTCGGCAATCAGGCCGCTCAGCCCGTCGCCCTCCGAGTGCACGAGCCGGTACGCGTCCGTCCCGTCCTCCTCGCCGATCAGACGCCGCCGCCAGTCGATCGCCGCCGCCAGCCGCGTCCGGAAGAAACCGTCATCGATCGGCGCCGGATCGGACGAAAGCATGCGCAGGGCGATCTGCGACTTGTCCTGATAGAACGCGTGCCCGAAGAACTGCCCCGCCTTGTCGTACACCGCGACCACGTCGCCCGCCCGCGCCGCGGGGTCGACCTGCCGGACCATCCGCTGATACACGAACGCATGCCACGTCCCCGAGCGCAACTGCACCCACGGATACGGGTACCCATGCCCCGCCGGAGGGCTCGCGTCATCCGGTCTGCGTGCCAAACGCCCCATCCCGCCCAT
>CAZQEN010000139.1:0-18111 GCA_964591605.1 uncultured Planctomycetales bacterium | reverse complement strand
CTCTCCCACCCGCAGGGCGGTCAACGGCGTCTGCTCGGCCGGCTTGAGCACGAGAGTGTTGCCGCACGCCAGTGCCGGCGCCAGTTTCCAGGCCTGCATGAGCAGCGGGAAGTTCCACGGGATGATCTGGCCGACCACGCCGACCGGCTCGTGCCGCGTGTAGCAGAAATACGGCCCGGCGATGGGGATCGTCTTGCCGTGGAGCTTGTCGGACCAGCCGGCATAGTAGCGGTAGCAGGCGATGGTCAGAGGCAGGTCGGCCGCCAGTGCCACCTGGTACGGCTTGCCGTTGTCGAGCGTCTCCAGCCTCGCGAGCTCATCGGCATTCTGCTCGATGAGGTCGGCCAGTTTGAGCAGCAACTTGCCGCGCTCGGCCGCGCTCATCTGGCGCCACGGGCCATCCTCGAACGCCTTGCGCGCTGCGGCGACAGCTTTATTGACATCCGCCTTGTCACCCTCGGCCACCTGCGAAATCACATCACCCGTCGCCGGGTTAATGGTTTCAAACGTTTTGCCGCTGGCGGCCGCAACCCACTTGCCGTCGATCAGCATGTTCGTCTGCCGCACCTTCGGCGGCGCCGGACGTTCCATTACAGCGGTTGCCATGGTCAGGCCTCCTCAGTTTCGACTTTCGACTTTCGGTTTTCAACTTTTCCTACGCGGCCTTCACGCTCTTGTGCGGATCGATCACGAACTTCCTGGCCGCACCCTTGTCGAAGTCCCTGTAGCCCTTCGGCGCATCGTCCAGCGAAATGATCGTGACGTTCGTCGCCTGGGCGATCTGGATCTTGTTCCGCAGGATCGCCATCATGAGCTGGCGATTATACTTCATCACCGGGCACTGGCCGGTGTGGAAGTGGTGGCTCTTGGCCCAGCCCAAGCCGATGCGGATGCCGAGCTGGCCGATCTTGGCGGCCTCGTCGACCGCGCCGGGGTCGCCCGTGACATACAGGCCGGGGATGCCGACCCCGCCGCCCGCACGCGTGACCTCCATCATCGTGTTGAGCACCGTCGCCGGCCGCTCCACCGCCGCTTCGTTGCCCTGCCCGTGGGCCTCGAAGCCCACGCAGTCCACGCCGCAGTCCACTTCGGGCACGCCGAGAATCTGCTCGATCTGCTCGGCCACGTTCGCACTCTTCTTGAGGTCGATGACTTCGCAGCCGAAACTCTTTGCCTGCGCCAGACGCTCATCGATCATGTCGCCGACGATGACCACCGAAGCCCCCAGCAGGTGACATGAAGCCGCGCACGCCAGACCGACCGGGCCCGCTCCCGCGACGTACACCGTCATGCCGGGGCCGACGCCCGCGGTCACCGCACCGTGATAGCCGGTCGGAAAGATGTCGCTCAGCAGCGTGAGGTCCTTGATCTTCTCCATCGCCTGTCCCCTGCTGGGCAGCCCCTTGTCCCTGCCGGGGTCGGAGGCGGCCAGCTTGAGCAGGTTGAAATCGGCGTAGGGCACCATGACGTACTCGGCCTGGCCGCCGACCCAGCCGCCCATGTCGACGTAGCCGTACGCCGCTCCCGGACGGGCCGGATTCACGTTCAGGCAGATACCGGTCTTTCCCTCTTTACAGTTTCGGCAGCGCCCGCAGGCGATGTTGAACGGCACGCTTACCAGATCGCCCACCCGGATGAACTCGACGTCCCGACCCGCCTCGATCACTTCACCGGTGATTTCGTGGCCGAGGATCAGGCCGGCCGGGGCGGTGGTGCGGCCGCGGACCATGTGCTGGTCTGAGCCGCAGATGTTGGTGGTGACGACCTTGAGGATGACGCCGTGCTCACATTTGCGCGATCCCAGCGCCAGCTTCGGGTAATCGATGGACTGGATCTGCACTTCGCCCGGCTTGATGTAGGCGACACCGCGATTCGATGCCATTGTGACGGCCTCCTTCGTTTGTCAGATGTGCGGGAGCCGTTGGGGATTGGCTCCGTTGCCCGAACCCATTGATTGGGAGGTCATTCTACCCCCCCGGCCCGATAACAACAATACCTGTGGGGCACGGAATTGTGGTGCAGGCGTCTCGCCTGCACGTGCAGCCGGGACGGCTGCACCACAACGGCTACCCCCGCCAGTCGCGGCCGGCGCTGCTGAAAGGCCACTCCGCGGGAGAGCGACATAGCCCCGCGGCACAGGGATTGTGCTCGATGTATTCGATGAACACTTCGTACGAATCGATGCTTCGGATCAGATGATCGAATGACTCCCGCTCCCACAATGTTCCGCTATGGCGCAGAAGCCGATTGACCTCATGGGATGTGAACGACTTCCATGAATGATGGATACTATCCGGCGTGACAGTGCCTATCGTACTGTATGCCACGTGTACGTGGTTGGGCATCACGCACCACGCCGCCAACTGATACCGCTGCTGATCGAAGTGGAGCAGTGTATCCTGGACAATGGCGGCCACCTCGGGCGCTCGCAGCAGACACGAACCCGCTTGGAGAGGTGGCTCCGATGCCTGGGCAAGGTCTCGCGTCAACTCACGCAGGCGCAGAATTGCCGGTCCTGGTAGTGCTGCCGTACTGGCTGCAGCGTGCGGGCGGGACGCCTGCACCACAATTCGCTGCATCTCTCGCCAGCGATGACGCTGTTCATCAGGAATGACAGCGTCCCAGAGTCGAAACGTGACGAAGTAGCTCCCGCTCTCCTTGTAGAGATGCGGAAGTTCACCTCGGCAGCGCATTTCAACAAACGGCGTCGTCCGAGGATCGACGAAGTGGATATCCCCACGCTGCTGTGGCATATCCATGACCCACCAGATGGAGTGATGATGCAGCCGTCCCGACTGCACGTGCAGGCGAGACGCCTGCACCACAATTCCGCCGTCGCGGGATTGCGGCTCAGAACGCCGCCGCCCCGGCCTCGGCGACGGCATGATCCTGCTCGCCCGACCCCCCGCTCACGCCGATCGCCCCCACCACCTGGCCGCCGCGCTTCAGCGGGATGCCCCCCGCAAAAATGATGACCTTTCCGTCGTTGGTCGCGTGGATGCCGAAGAAGTCCTTGCCCGGCTGGCAATACGGGGCGACGTCCTTCGTGCTGATGTCGAACGCCCGCGACGTCCACGCCTTCTTGATCGAAATGTCCACGCTCCCCAGCCACGCCCCGTCCATCCGGACGTGCGCCACCAGATTCCCGCCCGCGTCGGCCACCGCGATGTTCATCGGCTGCCCGATCTCGGCGGCCTTCTTCTCCGCGGCGGCAATGACCCGGCGTGCGTCGGCCAGGGTGACTCCGTTTGCTCCACTCATGACCATGTCTCCGTTTGTGGATGAATGCCCGGCCGCATCTTTACGAGGAGTGCCGCCCGAAATCAAGCCGCGCCTCACACCCGCTCGAACGGCTCGAACAGCCGCTTGTACTCGTCCTGGCAGAACCGGTCGGTCATGCCGGCCATATAGTCGCAGATCACGCGGTGCAGGCCCTGCTGCTCGATCCGGGCGGTGAAGCGCGGCGGGAGCATCCGCGGCTCGGCCAGGTAGGCGTCGAAGAGCTGCTCGATGAAGCGACGGGCCTTGGCGTCCATGCGGATCAGCCGCGGGCTGCGGTAGACGTGCTCGAGCAGGAACGTCTCCAGCTCGCGGATGCGGCTGTCCATCTCCGCCGAGAAGCCCACCAGCGGCTCGCGGCAGGCCCGCACGTCGTCAAGGCTCGCCACCTTCGCCGCCGCCAGCCACCGCCGCGATTCGCGCACGACGTCGTCCATCATGAGGGCTTCGAGACCGTCCAGGATCGGCCGGCGGATCGCCGCCAGGGGAAGGTCCGGGTATTCCCGCCGGATCGGCACGATCGCTTCATTCCAGAGGCTCACGCCCGCCACGTCAGACTCGCCCAGCATGCCCGCCCCGATCGCATCCTCGAGGTCGTGGCAATCGTATGCGATCCGGTCCGCGAGATTCGCGATCTGCCCTTCCACCGGCGCCTGCGTGCCGTCGGCCAGGGCGTGCGCACCCGGCTTGTCGTAGATCGTGCAGTGCTTGGCCAGCGACTCGCGCACCTCGTACATGAGGTTCAGCCCGCGGAAGGCCGGATAGGGATGCTCCAGGAACTCCACGATGCGCAGCGACTGCGCGTTGTGCTCGAACCCGCCGTGATGCACCATCCGCTCGCGCAGGGCCAGCTCCCCCGCATGCCCGAACGGCGGATGCCCCAGGTCATGCGTGAGGGCGATGAGCTCGCCGACGGCGGCATTCACCTGCAGGGCGACGCACAACCGCCGCGCCACGCTCGCCACCTCCAGCGTGTGCGTCAGCCGCGTGCGGAAGTGGTCGTGCTCACCCGTGACGAAGACCTGCGTCTTGTACTCGAGCCGCCGGAACGCCGCCGAGTGCAGCACGCGCTGGCGGTCGACGGCGACGGGGTCGACGCTGGCGGGAAACGTCTCCGCATGCTCGCGCCCGCGGCTGTGGGCAGGGGTGACGGCGTAGGGTTTGAGGTCGTGGGGCATGGGAAATCACGTCTCAATCACCCGGCTGCGAGAACAAAACATCCACTGTCCTGACTGGTAAATCCACCGTAGCATGTACATCAGATCCCGCGGGCACGATCTTCGCCACTCGGCCGTCCCGGGAGCTCAACTCAATGGACGTGACGTCGGAGTCTGGCCATGGCACCAGCATGGATTGAATCGTCACCCTCACCTTGCCATCCCATTCGAAATCAGCTGTTCGCGTCAAGTCGATCTCGTGCACCTCGGTGCAGGCGATTGCTGGACACAATAGAAGTAAGCCCAGGCACTGTCGCGCACTCATGGCTTGCTCCAGTCCTCAATCTGCAGTCCTTCGATGCCCTCGTAATCGGAATCCCGCGTGACCAGCGTCGCACCCAGGCTGAGCGCGGTGGCTGCGATCCAAAGATCGTTCTCATCCATGCGTTTTCCGAGACGTTCACGGGCCTTCTTGAGAAGTGCGTATTGATCTGCAGCGGATGCGCTCACCGATTCGCACTTCATTTGATCCAGCAGGCCGGCTGCTCTTTGGGAAAGCCTGTCTCGACGGTGGCCGGCAGGCAATCGTTGGACACCGTACAGCAATTCCCCGCGAACGATTGAACAGGTAATGACCATCTCACGATCCGGAGCAGTTGCCAGGCGCGCCAGGGTCGCGGCGTGGTCACTCATCAGATCGCTGCACGTGGATGTGTCGAGCAGATACCGCACTCGAAGCTCAATCAAAAGAAACAGGCGGACTGAGCGGAAGCTTACCTTCTTCAATGGCTTGTTCGAGCGCCTCAATGTCGCCCGGTTCAAGAGGCGGCAACTGCCGGAGCGCCTCCACAATTGCCCGTCCAGATCCGACAGGGGCCGGACCCAGCGGCTCGACGGTCACTGTCACCTGCTGGCCCTCAGGATACGGGATCTCTTCATTCAACTCGATCGATCGTCCTCTCACGGTGCCCTGAAGCGTCATAAGCACCTCCACCAGTATTATATCGACGGCAGCCGGGTGCGCGATGCTATCCCCTCACCGCCGGCAGCCCCAGCCGCACCGCCGCCTCGCGCATCCGCTCGTGCAGGGCGGCAATGCTCTCGGGGATGACCCGCGTATCGCCGATGACCGCCATGAAGTTGGTGTCGCCCGACCAGCGCGGCACGATGTGGATGTGCAGGTGCCCCGGCAGCCCGGCCCCGGCGCAGCGGCCGAAATTGAGCCCCACGTTGAACCCCTGCGCCGACGTCGTCTCCGCGAGCAGGCGCTGGGCATCGCGCGTCTGGTGCATCAGCTCCAGCAGCGCCGCATCCGGCAGCTCCTCCAGGCCCCCCGCATGACGCATCGGCGCCACCATCAGGTGGCCGTTGCTGTAGGGAAAGCTGTTGAACAGCGTCAGGCAGTGCTCCGCCCGCCAGATGACGTGATTCTCCCCGTCCCTCTCCGGATGCCGCACATACTCACACAGAAAGCACGCATCGCCGGCGGGCGGATCGCTGGCGGCGCGAATGTATTCCATTCGCCACGGCGCCCAGAGTGCCTTGTTGCTCTCGCTCATCCGTTCACCGCGTCGGATGCCCCCGCCGGAAAATCCCGCCCGATCTTGCGGAGCATCATCTCGTAAAACTGCCGCGCCACCACCTGCTCCGCCTTGATCACCTCGTCCGCCCCCGACTGCGTGCACCGCATTCCCGCCGACGTGTGATAGGTCCGGGCAATGATGTAAATGTCCGGCTTGAGCCCGCGGGCCACCTGCGTCGCCTGGATCACCCGCTGCTCGTCAGGGATCGTCAGCGCCAGAATCGAGGCCTGCCGGATCCCCGCCCTCTGAAGGGTGTCCGGGTCTGTCACATCCCCCTCAATAAAGTTTCGGCCCAGCCGGCGCTGCGTATCCACCGTGTCCGGATTGACCTCGACCACCGTGTAGTCGACGCCTTGCCGATCGAAGATGTTGGCGATCCACCGCCCGGCCAGCCCGAACCCCGCGACGATGACCTTGCCGAGCTGCTCGCGGATCTGCGCCGGCTGAACGTCCGCGATCCGCACGGTCACCGGCGTGCCTTCCGGCCAGTCCACCGCCGCCGCCAGCTTCACCACACCCTGACTGTACGTGCCCAGATACTCGTGACACCTGGGCAGCGCATCCCCATCATCTTGCATGGCAACAGCTCCCACGCCGACCCCGGCCGTCCTCCCAACGTGGATATGGATTCTAAGCCCGCCATGGCAGCCCGATCAATGCGGATCGATACCCGATGCGTGCATTCAGAATACAGGGGCATGTCTCTCGGGTGGCATGGGTCCCGGCGCGCCGGGATACTCGCTGCCCGTGCGACTGGGTCGGCCGGGCCGCTTCGCCCCCACGTCGCCCGGCCGCTGCCTCCGCGCCGGCCGCGGCCGCGGAGCAGGCCGGCATGCGTGGTATCCAACTCTCAGCCTCCAGGGCACTCCATGCGCCGGAGCCCGCGCTCAGTGAGGCAGCGGGAACCGGTGGCACAGCTCCAGCACGCGACCCCGGACGCGGTGCACCACGTCCTCGCGCCCCTCCGCCGCGAGCACCTCGTGAATGCATCCCGCCACGCTCGTCATGTCCGACGGCGAAAGCCCCCGCGTGCTCACCGCCGGCGTGCCGATCCGCAGCCCCGACGTCTCCGTCGGTTTGCGCTCATCGAACGGGATCATGTTCTTGTTGACGATCAGCCCCGCCTGCTCGAGCCACCCCTCGGCCGCCTTCCCCGTCGTATTCGCGTGCACCGGACGCAGATCCACCAGCATCAGGTGATTGTCCGTCCCGCCCGAGACCAGCCGATATCCGTGCTCCTTCAGAGCCCCCGCCAGGGCCCGCGCGTTGTCCAGGATCCGCTGCTGATACTGCTTGAACTCCGGCCGCAGCGCCTCCCCCAGCGCCGCCGCCTTCCCCGCGATCACGTGCATCAGCGGGCCGCCCTGAATCCCCGGAAATATCCGCGAATCCACCGCCTTGGCGAACTCGCTGCGGCACATGATCATCCCCGCCCGCGGCCCGCGCAGCGTCTTATGCGTCGTCGTCGTCACGAAATCCGCCACCGGAACCGGCGATGGATGCAGACCCACCGCGATCAGGCCCGCGATGTGCGCGATGTCCACCGTCAGGTACGCGCCGACTTCTTTCGCGATTTTCGCAAACTCCGGAAAGTCGATGATCCGCGGATATGCCGACGCCCCCGTCACGATCATTTTCGGCCGGTGCTCCAGCGCCAGCCGCCGTACTTCGCTCATGTCGATGCGTTCGCTCTGCCGGTCCACGCCGTAGTGCACGATCCTGTAGAGCCGCCCGCTGAAGTTCGTCTTCATCCCGTGCGTCAGGTGCCCGCCGTGCGACAGATCGAGCGACAGAATCGTGTCGCCCGGCTCCAGCACCGCCATGTACACCGCCATGTTCGCCTGGCTGCCCGAGTGCGGCTGCACGTTCACGTGCTCGCACCCGAACAACTGCCGGGCCCGGTGGATGGCCAGCTCCTCCACCTGATCGACGAACCGGCATCCGCCGTAATACCGCCGGCCCGGATAGCCTTCCGCGTACTTGTTCGTGAGCACCGACCCGACCGCCTCGAGCACCGCCCGCGAGACGTGATTCTCGGAAGCGATCAACTCCAGACAATTCTGCTGCCGCTCACATTCCTCCACCAGCATCCGGAACAGGTCGGGATCCTGCTTCTCAATCGCCGCAAAACCGGCCGCAAAGGGTGATCTGACGTCGCTCATGCCTGCAGAAACCTCAGTGAACAAGAAGATCGCCGCCCGGGTCGAGGGCAAGTCCTAGTTTGTAGTGATTCAACCCCCGAAAATCAAACCATCCCCGCACCCGGCCGCCCACCGCCCTCACGCCGACGCCCCGCTGTAATGCCGCAGCCCGAACCGCAGGAACAGCGACGCCCCCGTCAGCGCCGCCCCCGCCGCCGCCACCGCCAGCAGCACATTCAGCGGATCGAGCCTCCGCACCAGCGTCTGGGCCGGAAACGTCGTGAGAAACGCCAGCGGAATGATGTACGTCAGCCCCCACTTCACCCACGGCCGGTAGATCTCCACCGGATACCGCCCTGCCTCGAACACGTTCCAGAACACCATCTCAATGTTGTTGATCCGCGTGAACCAGAACGCCATCGTCCCCAGCACCAGCCAGAACGAGTAGATGATCGTCACCCCCGCCGCGATCATGACCACAAAAAACAGCACCTGCCACACGCTCAGCGATGCCGACAACCGGAGCGACGCGAACGTGATCAGCCCCAGCCCCAGCACCACGTCCGACACCCGCCACAGCACGATCCGCCGCACGCTCACCAGAAACTGCGTGTTGATCGGCCGCAGAATGACGTAGTCGAGCTTGCCGTCGCGGATCTCCTCCATCATGGCCCGCATGTTCGGCGAGATCCCCATCGCGATCGCCCCGGTCATGATCCGGAACACACCGAGCAGCGCCAGAATCTGCATCGGTCCCCAGCCGGCCAGTGACTGGGTGTTCGAAAAGATCGTCCAGAGAGCCACCAGCTCGGCCCCGAGCTGCACGATCGCCAGCACGAAGTGCATGATGAAATCGACGCGGTACGCGGCCGTGTCCTGCACGCTCAGCGTCACCATCAGCCAGAACAGTCGCAGGTATCTACTCACCGCTCACCAGCCCCCAGATGTTCCGCCGTTCGCACGCGCGGACATGGCGCCCGATCCGCCGCACCCGCTCCATCTCCTCCGGCGACAGCGGCCCCGCCTCCAGCGTGTGCAGGGCCTCCCGCATCTGCTCGGCGTCCGCCGGCCCGGTCAGGCAGAGGTCCACCCGCGGCTGCGAGAGCACGAACCGATAGCAGTCGCTCGCCCGAAGCGGCTGCTCGCCGGCGGGCATCCAGCGCGGCCGCAGCAGCGTCCCCCAGCACGTCGCTGTGTAGCCGATGATCCCCGGCCCGCCCTCCGGCGGCAGGTGCGCGAACACGTCCTGCTCCGCCCCCGGATGAGCCGCGTTGTAACGCAGCATCAGCACGTCGTACGGGTGCCCCGGCGCGGCCAGCCTCGGGAACAGCGGCCGGTGATGCCCCGACATCGCGATGTGCCGCGCCAGCCCCCGCTCCCGGATCCGCAGCGCCGCGTCAAGCACCCGCGGCGGCGGCGGCCGGTTGTGCAGCCCCAGCAGCAGCACATCGGCGTACTCGATCCCGAGCTGACGCAGCCCGCGCTCGAACAGCCGCGGCATCAGCCAGCCGGTCCGATCGTACGACTGCACCGTGATCACCAGCCGCTCGCGCTGCGCGGGCGCCAGGTGGCGGATCGCCTCGGCCATCCGGCCGTGCCGGTAGGTGCCCCAGTAGAGGTAATTGACGCCGTACTCGTGATACGCCGCCTCAATCGCCGCCGCCGGAACGCCGAACGAACTGCCGATCCCCAGCCGGCTCACCCTCAGGCCGCTGCGCCCCAGCGTCACCGGCTGCCGGAAATCCATCCTGGAACCTGACCCGCTCACAGGCACGCTCTTTTCCGTTCCGCTGCCTCAATCACGCCCCGACCGCCGAATACCGCCGCAGCGCATACCGCCACGCCAGCCGGAAGAACACAATCCCCACCACCAGCCACCCAAGCTGCCACGCCAGTCCCTGCACCAGCCCGCGCGTATCGAGTTGCCCCGCCAGCGCCGCCGACGGGAACCAGATGATCCACTTGAACGGCAGCAAGGCCGCCACGTACTGAAGCAGCGCCGGCATGATTGTCAGCGGCGCCATCCGCCCGCCGAACAGAATGTTGGTCCCCCACCACAGTTCCGCCAGCCCCTCCGTCCGCGTCAGCCAGAACGCCCCCAGCGCCAGGTTGTAGTTCCACAGAAAATGCAGCACCGCGGCCACCGCCGTCGCCGCGATCCCCAGTCCGATCTGCGTCGCGTCCGCCGTCAGCCGCGGCTGCACCACCAGCCAGATCACCACCCAGATCGGCACCAGCATCCCCAGCGTCACCGCCTTGTACGCCAGGTTGTCCGCCAGATTGTGCCAGATCGGGAGCACCGGACGCAGCAGCCTGGACGACATCGCCCCCGTCCGCACCACGTAACCCATCTCGAAGATGTCCCACGCGGTCGTCAGGTGCCCGACGATCATCATCAGCAGGAAATAGGCCGCAAAGTCGCGCCCATCCATCCCGTGGATGGCCCCGGCCGACGAACCGCGCACCGCCGCCGACCACATCGCCATCGCCACCGACGGATACACCACCCCCCACACCGCCCACAGCGCCATCTCCCCCCGATACTGCAGCATGGTGGCGATCGACGGCCGCAGGAACGCCCCCACCGCGATCAGCGCGTTTCTCATGCCGCGCCTCCCGGGCCGCCGCCCTGCCCGGTGAATACCCGCTCGATCACGTCTTCGATCGGCGGATCCTCGATCGTCAGGTCCAGGATCGGCAGCTCCGCCAGCAGCCGGCTCGCGATCCCGGCCGCCGCGTCTTTCGGCACGCGCAGCGTCACCTTCCGATCGTCCCGGCTGAGCACGTGCCCGATCCGGGCGAAATCGTAGCCGTCCACGTCCCGCGTCAGGTCGACCGAAATCACCTTGAACGGCGCGAGCCGTGCGCTCAGATCCGCGATCGGCCCGTCAAACAGGATCCGCCCGTGGTCGATCACCACAATCCGCCGGCACAGCGCCGTCACGTCCGCCATGTAGTGCGACGTCAGCATGATCGTCGCCCCGCGCTGACGGTTGTACTCCGCGATGAACTTGCGGATCCGCGCCTGCATCGTGATGTCGAGCCCCAGCGTCGGCTCATCCAGAAACAGCACCGCCGGCTCGTGCAGCAGCGACACGCAGATCTCGCACTTCATCCGCTCCCCCAGCGACAGCGTCCGCACCTGCTTCTTGAGCACCGGCCCGATCTCCAGCAGCTCGATCAGCCCGTCCAGGATCTTCTGGCGCCGCGCCCGGTCCACGCGGTAGATCGCCAGATGCACCAGGAACGAATCCATGGCAGGAAGATCCCAGTTCAACTGGCTGCGCTGCCCCATCACCATGCTGATCTGCCGCAGGTATTCCGACTCGCGCCGGAACGGCTCGTAACCCAGCACGCGCACCTGCCCCCCGGAAGGATACAAAAGCCCCGTGAGCATCTTGAGCGTGGTCGTTTTGCCCGCCCCGTTGGGACCCAGGAAGCCCACCACTTCCCCCGCCTCGATGCTGAAACTCACCCGGTCCACCGCCGTCACCGTCCGATACCGGCGCTGAAACACGCTGCGCAGAGCGGCCCCCAGGCCGGCTTCCCGCTCGGGAACACGGAACGTCTTCGACAGCTCATCCACCTGGATCTGCCCCATCGGGCTCATTGTACGAGCGGCGCCGCCGGCAGGGCAGGGCCGGTCGCCCCGCGCCGCGTCCGCCGCCGGTCTCGTGCGGGTAAAACCCGCCGTCCGGAAGGTAACTCAAGCCCCATCAGCGGATAAGGAAAGGCGCAAACAAAAGGCCCGGTGCAATCCGGGCCCCTGACTGGCACGTGAATGATGTTTCAGTTGCCCCGTCCCGTGGAACCAACCCCCTGGGTCGAGGGTGCGGACGGCTCTGAGAGGCGCATCTTCATGAGACGCCCCACTTTGAACTTCACCGTCCGTTTCGAGGGCACAGAGACCCGTTCCAGCGTTTTGGGATTCTGCGCCGTGCGCGCCGCACGCTGCTTGCTCTCGAAAACACCGAAATCCCGGAACTCAAGCCGGTTACCGTGGCCCAACTCATCAATGATCTCATCCAGAAAGCTCTGGATGATGCGCTTCACCACGACGCGCTTGTGCGAGGACTTCTCAGCGATCCGATCGATGAGTTCCTTCTTGGTGATCGTCTGCATGGCAGCCTCAAACGACACAGGGTTGGTGAGGTCTATTGGCCTGCTCGGCATCTCCGGGCCGACCCCGATTCGCACGTTCGCGGCAGACGTGCAGCCGGGTACGGGATCCCATCACGGTCTCGCGGACCTGGCGTTACCGCCCAACGCACGCAAGTTATACTACTGCAACGGTTAGCGTCGATCAAGACCCTGTTGATTGATTTTCCCGATCTCGACCGAGCCAGAGGGGAGCCTGACGGCAACGACTGTAAGTTCCTGTCGTGCAACGTCTTACATTCCACACCGCGCCAGTGTTGCCAACTTCTGATAAATCATGGACTTACAACGATTGACCTGTGGACCCTTCCGGGGTCTGTGACACTGCAGCGCCGTTCCATCAGCAGAACGCCCGACGGGACGCAGGGGCCCTGCCTCTGACGTGGCCAGCCCGCCTGGTGCGTCAGGCCGGTCGCTCACGCTGCCGGTGCTGACCGACGCCCCATCCCAGGCGTCTCACACTCAGCGTTCGGCGGACCCCGCCGCGCCGGCGCAAAAAAACCAGGCAAGGGCCGCGAGACGCAACCCATTGCCTGGGAGGGAGAGAGAGATCTGTTCTCCGGATCCACCCGCGGGCGGGCCCGGTTCCTTTCCAAGCTAAGGTTGCTCTTGCGAGCAACCCAAGCTTGGGAGGGAGTCACTCGTCGCATCGCGACGAGCCTGAGGCGTTTTTACCCTCGCGGCCTAGCCTCCGCAAGGGTAACTCCCCAACTTTGAGAGAAAATCTTCAAATCACCGGCCCAACCCGGCCGGCGTTCATTGTCCTTTCCAGGCGAGGGCTGCTTTTGGCAAGCAACCCAAGCCTGGGAGGGAGAATTCCGGTCGAAGAGCGATTGCTGCGGATTTCCGCTTTTCCCTGCTTTCGCATCCGTCAGCGCCTCTGAAAGTCAGAGACACTTTTCCCCCCGCTTAACTCTCCTGACCGATCTTCTCGTATCGAGTATCGACGTGGGCGGGAACGCTGTCCGGTGAGGCCATCTCCGGCTCCATCCCCTGAAGGCGGGCCACTGGCACAATCAACGGCGCCGCAATCCCTCCCACTTCGATGATCGCATACTGCTCCGGCTCATCTCCCGAGTCTGAAAGCAGGACCACTTCGCCGGAGACCTCCAACTCGGGCGTAATCTGCGAGACCACCTGCTGGCGGTCCGGACACATCACATCGCAGAGTCGGAATCGACACCGCGTTCCATTTTTCAACTGGAACATGGTCACGCTTTTCCTTTCCTCCGCCTCTCAATCAGCAACGCCTGTGCCAGAATCCCCGGTTCGTCGGGTACCTCAGCCCAAATTCACATAACTTCAGTGATTGGCGTGCGTTGAGGCGGAAGGGGCTTGGATGTCTGGGTCGCGGAAACGATCGTCGACCACGAAGACTGTGCCAATTCCTGCACGCGCCGTGCAGGACCGATCTCTGGAGTGATCGGCCTGACCCAGCGCAGACCTTGAATCTGATCGGTTCCCTCGCTCCTGGCACGAGATGGCACAGGTGTGAAGGCGATGGCACACCCGGCGCTCAAAGGTCCCGGCTCACCAGGTGGGTCACGACCCCCTGGATCGAAAAATCCCGGGTGTCGTCGATGGCAATCGGGGGAACTTCCGGGTTGTCACCCCGCAGAATCACCAGCAGCGAATCCATCCGCCGCTCGACCGAAACCCGCTTGAGGGTCGGCAGACCGTCCACCAGGCACGCGCAGATCTTGCCCTGCACGTGCTCCGGCCGAACGTGCGGCCGGTATTGAACCAGGACCAGGTCGCCGGGCTTGAGGGTGGGCTCCATCGAGTCGAAGCTCAGTCGCAGGCAGTACCGGTCCGGCGCCCACAAGTGACGGAGCACCGGGAACATCTCCATCTGCTCCTGCGACTCGGTCGGCGGCCCCGCCGGGATCGAGCCGAACAGCGGGAGCTCCCGGGTGTCGAGGGGCTGGGGGGAATCGTGCTCGGGTCCCTCGCCGATCAGCACCGCCGGCGGCACATCCAGGGCCACCGCCAGCGCCTGGAGCGCCGACGGCGACGGCCGCCGCCGCCCCCGCTCGATCTCGCTGAGGAATCCCTGGTTGACCCGCGCCCGCTGGGCCAGTTCAATCTGCTTAAGCCCCGCCCGTTGCCGGTAGAACTTGATACGCTGGCCCATGTGACCGCGGAAGACAGGCGAATGGCCCGACTCTGAAGGCATGAAGCTACTATGGAACGATGCCAACCCAATCGTCAAGTCGCGCGGGTGGTCGGCGGGTAAGAGGGCGACCGCCGAAGGCAGAGGCGGAGCGCCTCACGCTCCCATCGCCTTGATGCGATCCTCCAGCGATCCGATCTTCGTGATCCGCAGGCCGAAGTTCTCCCCCACTTTGACGGCCTGCCCATGCCCGATGCACTTGTTGTTGATCAGCAGGTCGAGCTCGCCATCGGCCGACTTGTCGAATTCGATGATCGCCCCGCTCGTGAGGTTCAGGATGCCCGACAGCGGCATTGAACGCTCCGCCAACCGGACAATCACAGGCACTTCAAGATGCAGCACACGCTGGACATTCCCGCTCCGCGGCGCCGCTGGCTTGCCGCGCCCGGTCGACCCGGCATCTTCCGGTGACGGCGCGGGCCTCTCCTGCGGCGCCGCCTCCTCGGGGGCGTCGCCCAACTCGGTCACCGCCTCGTCCGCCAGGGCGCTCACCTCGGCCAGCAGCGTGTCGACACCTGATTCCTGATCCGCCATACGATTCGCCGCCCCGGCCTCAGTCCGCGCGCACCCTGCGCGCACCTCACCATTCGTATCGGCCAGATCCCCTACCGCTCATGAATCCGGCATCCCCGCGAAGCACCGCCGACTCCGGCGATTCTTCCGGGTAGCGGCCGCCCTTGTGGTGCAGGCATCCCGCCTGCACTCGTCCCGGCGCGCCGGGAAGACGGCTGCACCACAATGCTGGCCATCATTCCCGGAAGCACTGCCACGCCCATCACCGCTCGACCCGGCGGAGCAACGCCGCTGCGAGCGTCACGGCACCGCGATCGTCAGATCCGCCAGCGGCGAGTTCGCGTTGATGTCCCGCACGCTGCTCCCCACGGTGACCAGCCCGCCCGATGGATCCACGCTTGTCGTCAGCCGCACCGTCCGCCCGTCGCCCAGCAGCGCCGGCGCCGAAACCGTGCCGCCGGTGATGGCGTACGCCGCCGCCTCGACACTGGCCTTGTCCATGACCTCCGAGAACGTCACGTCCAGATGCGTCGCATCGACGCGGACCGCGCCCGTGATCCCGGGCGGCGCGGTGTCCCCCGCGTTGGCTGACATCGCCACCGCCGCGGTGCTCGCGTTCGTCTTGCCGTTGATGTCCAGCACGTTCGAGGAGACCTCGAGCGCATCGCCCGCGTCAAAACCTGACGTGCTGGAGGCAAACGTCAGCGTCACGATACGGCCGGTGGTGTCGAGATGGACGGCCGTGGGATTCCGCGGATCCGTGCTGTTGTGACCCTGCAGCAGGTAGTGAGTCGTCACCAGCGCCGAGGTCCGGTCGAGCACCTCGCTGAACGTCAGAATCGCCTCATACGTCGCCGCGTTGGCTCCCCACACCCGCGAACTGATCGTCGGGGCCGTCAGATCGGTCGTATCCGCCGCGATCGCCGCCGCCGCCGTGCTGGTATTCGCTCGCCCGTTGATATCCAGCACGCTGCCCGACACCGCCAGGGGGTCGGTGCGCCGGAATCCCGAGCCGGTCGCCGCGAACGTCAGCGTCACGACCTTCCCCGAGTTGTCCAGGCTCGCCACGGTCGGATTCGCGCTGCCGCTCGCCGTCGCCACCGTGTAGTAGCCCGTCGTCGTCGCGGTCGCGCGGTCCATCGACTCGTTGAACGTGACCGCCACCTGGTAGTTCGCCCCGTTCACGCCCCACGTCCGCTGCACGATCGTCGGCCCGGTCACATCGCCCGCGTTCTGGCCAACCGGCAGGCTCGTCTGCACCAGCGCGTTGCCGTTGATGTCCTTCACCGTGCCGCCCACGCCGATGGTGATCTGATCGGACGAGGCGATGGGCGTCTGGAACGTCACCGCGACACTCCGCCCGTCGCTGCCCGCGACCGCACTCGCCGCAGCCACCCCATTCACCTGGTAGCCAGCCGGGTTCTCCACGTCGGCCGCGCTCATCGATTCGCTGAACCGGATGTCGATCCGGTATCCCGCGGAGCTGAACCCCGCCGCGTGCGTCACCTGCACCACGGTCGGGGCAATCGTGTCCGCCGCATTGCCTGCGATGCTCTGACCCGTCAGCTCGGCCAGGGCGAGCCCGTTCACATCGCGGATCGTGCCCGCCAGCCCGATGTCCAGCGTCGCCGATGACGACAGCGTCACATTCGCGAACACCAGCGTCACCGTCCGGCCGTCGCCCGACAGCGCCGCACTCTGCGGGGCAACCAGACCATTCAGCCGGTACGCGCTGACCGACTGCGTCGTCAGCCGATCCATCGCCTCGCTGAACTGCACGAGCACCTGATAACTGCCCGCGAAGTCCGCTCCCCACTGACGCGCCAGCACGGTGGGGACGGTCGTATCGGCCGGGTTCGCATCCGCCGACCGGGCGATCACCCCGATCACTGAGTTGCCGTTCACGTCCAGGATCGGCGCCGCTGTGCCGATATCGAACGTGCTCGAGCCGGCCAGCGCTTCGGTCGTAAAAGCAATGGTGACCGTCTGATTGTCCCCGCCCAGCACCGCGCTGGTCGCGGCCGTCGTGCTTCCATGGACACGATAGGCGCCCGGCGCCTCGGCGCTGACCTTCGTCACTGGCTGGCTGAACGCGGCCGTCAACTGGTATCCGGCCGTCGCATCGGGCAACCAGGTCAGACCCGTCAGCCGGGTAGCTACATACGCGGTCACATCGACCGTATCCGTCGCCGTCAGACCCTCGCTGTCGGTCACGGTCAGCGTCAACGTCGTCGTCCCCGCGGCGCTCGGCGTGAACGTGGGCTCCGCGACCGTCGTGCTGGACAGCCCCGCCGCCGGTGACCACGCGTAGCTGTAAGAGCCGCTCCCACCCGTCGCGGAGCCCTTCAGCGTCACCCCGCTGCCCACCGGCGTGCTCACATTCGGCCCCGCGTTCGCCAGGAGCGGCTGCCGGGAGCTCGTGACCGTGATCCGGACCGTGTCGCTGGCCGCATCCCCGCCGCTGTCAATCACCGTCACGGTCAGAAAGTGCTCGCCCACCGTGGACGCCAAGTACGTCGGATTCGGCGCGGTCGGATCGCTCAGGCCATCCACCTGCGACCAGATGTAGTGGTATTGCCCGGTCCCCCCGCTGGGGTCCGCGCGAAGCAGAACCGTGGTGCCCGTCGTGGTCGCGATATCCGGCCCGGCATCGACCGCCAGGGGCGTCGTGATGATGACACACCCCGCCGCAATCAGCAGCCCCAGAAGCACGCAGCCTGCATTCAGACGGACCGATGGCCGGACAGTTCCGCGGAACATAGGGAGACCTCGCTGTGATGTGCGGCACCCCGCTGCGACGCGCCTCGCGCAGGTGCCTTGAACCCCAAAACGTGTGCCGGCGGCCCGGGCGAATCTGCACCTCGACGGCCTCAGACTCCCCGGCCGGCATTCAGGCGGTGGATGTTCGGTAATGCGTGG
This sequence comes from uncultured Planctomycetales bacterium, assembly GCA_964591605.1. GTDB lineage: Bacteria > Planctomycetota > Phycisphaerae > UBA1845 > PWPN01 > CAYLLT01. The sequence continues at coordinate 188 of CAZQEN010000139.1, read as the reverse complement.
CTTCCGGCGCACCCGCCAACCCGCAGGCGCACCCCAACCCCGTCCAGCGCGCCGAAACGGCGCACTCTGTTTGATGCGGCACCCTCATTCTACCACGCGACAAGTGTCCGTGTGGACAAATCCACTTGCCCCCCGCACGGAGCCCGAAGCGCAAGCGAGGGGTTCTCCGCCGCGCCCCTCCCGCTCCG
>CAZQEN010000138.1:0-18266 GCA_964591605.1 uncultured Planctomycetales bacterium | reverse complement strand
GAGCGTGACCCTTTCCGTGGTGAGGCTCGCACGGGCAGCGTCGGTCTCGCTGCGCGAAGCCGACGCTGTCCATGCCACCCGAGAGACGTGCCCGTGCATTTCGGATGCCCCCCACGTCAAGGCCGTCCACGCGGTGCTTTGCTCTCGTATGCCCGCGACGGGATAATGACCCGCGGGATGAGGTTCCCCGGAGGCCCGTCATGTCCCTGCTGATCAAGAACGGCGAGATTGTCACCGGCACCCAGCGTTTCCAGGCGGATATCTGGTGCGAGGGGGAGACGATCACGCGCATCGACCGCAACATCCCGGCGCCCGCGGGCGCCGAGGTGGTCGACGCCGCAGGCAAATACGTGTTCCCCGGCTTCATCGACCCGCACACGCACATTTATCTGCCGTTCATGGGCACGTTCAGCAAGGATGACTACACGACGGGCAGCATCGCCGCACTCACCGGGGGCACGACCACGATCTTCGACATGTGCATCCCCTCCCGGGCCGAGGAGCCGATGGCCGCCTTCGAGACGTGGAATGCCCAGAGCCGGGGCAAATCGGCGTGCGACTACACCTACCACCTGGGCGTCGCCCGCTATGACGAGGCGATCGAGCGGCAGGTGCGCGAGATCGTGGCCGGCGGCGTCGCCTCCTTCAAGATCTTCCTCGCCTACAAGGGGGCGTTCGGCGTCACCGACGAGGAACTCTACCGGACGCTGCGGCTGGCGAAGGAACTGGGCGTCATCACGACCGCGCATTGCGAGAACGAGACGCTGGTGGCCGAGCGGCAGAAGGAACTCGTCGCCCGGGGCCGGCTGGGCCCCGAGTGGCACGAGCCGAGCCGCCCGCCGTTCGTCGAGGCCGAGGGCGTTCACCATCTGCTCAGCTTCGCCCGCGCGCACGATGCCCACGTCTACATCGTGCACCTGAGCTGCGAGGAGGCACTCCGCGTCGCCGTCGAGGCAAGGCTGACGGGCGTGAACGTCTGGGTCGAGACGCTGATCCAGTATCTGCTGCTCGACAAGACGTTCGCCGAGCGGGCGCACTTCGAAGGCGCCAAATGGGTGATGTCGCCGCCGCTCCGCGACCGGCGGAACCAGGACGTTCTGTGGCACGCGCTCGCCACCGGGGTCGTCAACACGGTCGCGACCGATCACGCCCCCTTTGACTTTGGCGGCCAGAAGCCGATGGGCGCCGCGGACTTCACGAAGATCCCCAACGGCATTCCGGCGCTCGAAGATCGGGTCAACCTGCTTTACACCTACGGCGTCAAGGCGGGCCGCATCGATCTGCACACCTTCGTCAACGTCGCGAGCACCAACGCGGCCCGGATCTTCGGCCTCTTCCCGCGGAAGGGAACCATCCAGCCCGGCAGCGACGCGGACCTGGTGGTCTACGATCCCGATTACGAAGGGACGATCAGCGCCCGGACGCACCGCATGAATATCGATTACAGCGCTTTTGAGGGCATGAAGATCGGCGGGCGACCCCACGTGGTCACCGTCCGCGGCCAGATCGCCGTCCGCGACGGCCGGTTCGTCGGCACCGTCGGACGCGGCCAGTTCCTCAAGCGGGAGCCTATCCACTTCTAGCCGGTGGTGTCGTGAGAGTCTTCGGGGCGGTTGACCTGTGAGGAGCCGTTCGGTTACGGTGAATTGATGCAAGAGAATCCCTCGCTCATGGATCCTCCGCTGGGCTTCGTCGAGAAGCTGCGCGTCGTGCTGGCGTGCGCCGTCGCCATCCTGCTGCTGCGGACGCTGGGCTGGCAGGTGGCCCACCCCGCGGATGCGCAGATGGCCCTGACGCTGTCGCGCAGCGGCGCGTCGGTGCTGGCGCTGTGGCCGACCCTGGCCGTGCTGTCGGCGGTCAGCGCCGCCATCGGGACGGCCATCATTGGGCGGCGATTGCCCGACGCGGGGGTGTTTGCGGCGGCCATCGGGGTGGCGGCGATGTCGCTCCGCGGCGGAACGATGCAGATCCTGCTGGGCTACCACGCCGGAACGCAGCCCGAGACGCGTCGCGCGCTCATGCTCAGCCTGGCGATCGACTGCATTCTCTGGACCTCCATCATGGCCGTCGCCTGGATCACCACGGTGATCGTGCGAAAGTGGCTCTGGGCCAGTGCCTCCGAGCCTGTGGCGGAGGTTTCGCCGCCACCCGCCGCCAAGCCGGCCGCCGCCGGCGGGCCGAAGGCCGCCACCGGACGCAAGCGGGCAGGCTCGACCCTGCTGGCCGGCCAGACAGCGGACTATCTCGCCTTCGCGATCACCTTGTTCATCGCACTCATCGTCATCTGGAACACCGTCTCGCGCACGCCGGTCGCCATGGTGGAGCGCAACCAGGTCATCGCATCCGTCGCCGGCGGCCTCTACCTCGGGGCGCTGGCCGCCCGCTACTTCACCGGCGGCACGCACACACTCTGGTATGCCCTGGCGGCCCCTGTGGTGGGACTGATCGGCTTCATTCTCGGACACCTGAGCGGTGACATGGCCTGGGCACAGGGGACGCCCTACCAGCCGTACGTGCTGCTGGCGACCACGCCGCCGCACGATCTGGTCCGACCCCTGCCCGTGCTGTATGTGACCGTGGGCATCGCCGGGGCCCTGGGAGGCTTCTGGACCGCCGATCGCATGGAACGGCTGGCCCAGCAGGAATCCGCATGATGCTGCCCTTCTCAACCCGAGGCCGCGAGAGCTGGGTCATTCTCCGCGCCCGCATGCTCCGCGAGACCGAGTTGTACCTCGAGGAGGGGCTTCGCAATCCCGAGCAGCACCCCCGCATCCCCGCCATTCCCGTGGGCAGCGGCTCGTTCCCGCGGGGCCTGGCGGAGATCTTCTGGTCGCAGGTGCTGGGAAGCTCATGAGCATTGCCGATTGCCGATTGCGGATGGTGACGGGCAGGCGGGCTTTGAATCCTCAGGCACGAAACTGCCGGTGATCACGTGACAGGACGTGTATGCAGAAGGTCAGCGAACAGGAAGTGCGGCACATCGCGATGCTCTCACGGCTCAAGCCGAGTGATGAGGAAGTGCGGCTGTTCAGTGAGCAGTTGTCGTCGATCCTGACGTATGTGGAGCAGCTCAGCGAGGTGGACACGGCCGATGTTCCGCCGACCGCCCACGCGGTTCCGGTGAGCAACGTGTTTCGTCCGGACGAGCCGCACCGCTCGCTCAGGCCTGATGAAGCGCTGGCCAACGCACCACAGCGCGACGGGCCATTCTTCGCCGTGCCCAAGGTGCTCGAACAGGATTCGGGGGCCTGAGCGGAATGACCTTCGCATCACACTCCTCGCGTCTCAGATGTCAAATCTCAAATCTGAGATCGGAAAGGTGAGAACTGAACCTGGACTTTTGAGGCTGAAGCACTAAGACCCAACCATGCCCGTACCCACACTGCTATCCACCCGTGATGCCATCCGTTCGGGGCAGCTCTCGAGTCGGGCGGCGGTCGATGCGGCCCTGGCACGAATCTCGGCTCTCGAGCCGCGGCTGCATGCCCTGATCAGCTACGACGGCGACCGGGCGATGGACCTCGCCGAACAGATCGATGAACGGCTCGCCAGAGGCGAAGAGGTCGGGCCGCTGGCCGGCCTGCCGATCCTCATCAAGGACAACCTGTGCACGCGGTTCGGCCGCACGACCTGCGCGTCGCGTATCCTGGAGAACTTTCAGGCACCCTATGACGCCCACGTGGTCGAGCGGCTCGAGGCGGCAGGCGCGGTCATCGTGGGGAAGACCAATCTCGATGAATTCGCGATGGGCTCGAGCACCGAGAACAGCGCGATGGGCCCCACACGCAACCCGTGGGACGTGAACCGCGCGCCCGGCGGAAGCTCGGGCGGGTCGGCGGCGGCCGTCGCGGCGGGGTACGTGACCGCGGCTCTGGGGTCGGATACCGGCGGCTCGATCCGCCAGCCGGCCTCGTTCTGCGGCGTGACCGGGCTCAAACCCACGTACGGGCGCGTCTCGCGCTACGGCCTGGTCGCGTATGGCAGCAGCCTCGATCAGATCGGCCCCTTCGCCCGCTCGGCGGCTGATGCGGCCCTCATGATGAATGTCATTGCCGGGCATGACCGCCGCGATTCGACGAGCGTGAACCATCCGGTGCCCGACTACCTGGCCGCACTTGACCAGCCGCTGACCGGTCTCAAGATCGGCTACGCGGAGGAGTACTTCGGCGAAGGACTGGATCCGCAGGTGAAAGCGGCGGTCATGGCGGCGATCGAGGTGTACCGCGGCCTGGGGGCGACGGTCCAGCCGGTGCATCTGCCGCACATGAAGTATGCCATCGCGTGCTATTACCTGATCGCCACGGCCGAAGCGTCGAGCAACCTCGCCCGCTATGACGGCGTGCATTACGGCTACCGCACGCCGCACCCGGCCGACTACATCGACGTGTACGCGGCGAGCCGGCAGGAGGGATTCGGGGCCGAGGTCCGCCGCCGGATCATGCTGGGCACGTATGCCCTCTCCAGCGGTTACTACGACGCCTATTATCTCAAGGCCTTGAAGGTGCGGACGCTCATCAAGATCGATTTCGACCACGCCTTCACGCAGGTCGATGCGATCGCCTGCCCGACCTCGCCGGTGCTGCCCATTGCCATCGGCGAGAAGGTGGCCGACCCGCTGGCGATGTACCTGATCGACGTCTACACCGTCTCGGCCAATCTGGCGGGGATTCCGGGCATCAGCATCCCGTGCGGCCTGGGCGGGAGCAACCTGCCGATCGGCCTGCAGCTCATGGGCCCGCATTTTGCGGAGGACAGGCTTCTGCGGATCGCCCACGCGTATCAGCAGCAGACGGACTGGCACCTGCGGACGCCGCCGCTGTAGGCGCCGAGCCGATGTGAGACGTGAGACGTTCGACGTGAGACGTGGGAGTCATGGAGCCCGAAGCGCAAGCGAGGGGTTAGCCGACCGATGCGCGATCACGTCAACACCTCGCTCGCGCTTCGGGCTCGAATTGTGAGATGTTAAGCATTGCTCATGCTCACATTCCTGGAGTCTCTCGTGAGCATCTCGATCGACGCACTCTCTGCAGTCCGCCGGGCCAGCCAGGTCCACTACGAACAAATGTGCGAACGGCGGACGCTGAGCTGCGGGATCGCGTTCTATTCGCATCCATACGCGGCGCTGCCGTGGATGAATCAGGTGCGTGAGGTGGTGCTCCCCCCGGGCCGGACGATGCAGGAGGCGTACGACGAGGTGGAGGCCTGTTTTGCGGAGCTGGGCCTGGCGTGTCAGCGTTGGGTGCCGGCGGCGACGCAGGCGCCTGAGCCGCTCGAAGAATTCCTGGCAGCGCGCGGCTTCATCACTGAACGACGACTCACCATGCTGCTGGTTCGCGCGGCGGAGTTCACGCCCCGGCCGGATGTCCGCATCCTGCCCGCCCGGGCGATGCGCAAGGCGTACGCGGAGCTGGTCGGCTCCGACACGCGCTACGCGCCGGACTTCCGGGAGGATCTTGTCGCCTCGCACCTGGACCGGCTGGACGATCCGCAATACGACCTGTTCGTCGCGCAGCTCGAAGGGCGGCTGGTGGGGCGGGGAGCCCTGTTCCAGGTGGGCGATATTGCCCGCGTCGAGAATCTCGTGGTTGATGAAGCGTACCGCGGGCAGGGGATCGGGCGCACGCTGATGGCGCACCTGACCGCGCTGGCCCGCCGCCTGGCCATGCGCAGCACCTGCCTGGAAGTGATCGGCGACGAAGCCCGGCTGCGCCGACTCTACGAGTCCTGCGGCTTCGAGGCCGGGCCGACGTACGTTCAGTTCCAGAAGCCCCCAGCGCCGGGCTACACGCTATGAGCGACTCCACCCGTGTGATCAGGGCCCGCTGGGTCGTCCCCGTCACATCGCCGCCGATCGAGAACGGGTACGTCGGCACATCGGGATCGTATATCACGCAGGTCGGGAAGGGCAGGCCCGACGTCGCGGGCGAGACGATCGACCTCGGCGATTCGGTTCTCCTGCCCGGCCTGGTCAACGCGCACACCCATCTGGCTCTGACCTCCCTTCACGGCCACATTCCATATCAGGGCTCATTCACCGGCTGGATCAAGGCGCTCGGGCGAGCCTCCGCCGTGCTGGAAGACGACGAGACGTTCAGGGCCTCTGTGAATGCCGGCTTGCAGGCGTCATTGTCCGCCGGCGTCACCACCATCGCGGACATCGGTTATGGCCAGCGGAGCATTGATGGCTGGCGCGATGCACCTTTGCGGCTGGTCGGTTTTCTGGAAGTCCTGGGCATGGGCCCGAAGCGCTGGGGCGGACATGAGCGGTCCATCTCAGCGGCCGAAGACGCCATCCGCCGCGCCGTGGGAGAAGGTCATCCAGCCATGCTCGGCCTCTCGCCCCATGCACCCTACAGCACCGATCCGGTCGTCTACCGGGATGCGATGCGAACCTCCTGCCGCCTGTGCACGCATCTGGCCGAGACGCGGGAGGAGCATCAGTTTCTGCACGACGGCACCGGCCCGTTCCGCGATCTCCTCGAGGAGTGGAACCTGTGGGATGGCTCTTTCCAGCCGCCCGGCTGCTCGCCGGTTCAATACATGCAGCAGCTCGGCCTCTTCCGCACGCATCCATTCTTTGCCCCGCTGCTCGTGCACGTGAACTACCTGGATGACGCGGATCTGGACGTCCTGGCCGCGACGCACGCGAACGTCGTCTACTGCCCGCGAGCGCACGCATTCTTCGGGCACGAGCCGCACCGCTATCGCGAGATGCTCGGTCGCGGCATCAACGTGTGCATTGGTACCGATTCGCTCGCGAGCAATGACTCGCTCTCGATCCTTGACGAACTGCGGTTTCTCAGATCCGTGGATGATCAGAGCAGCGATGAATGGCTGCTGCGCATGGGCACGATGCATGGGGCTGCGGCCCTGGGGCCTTGCGCCACCACTGGCGCGCTCGAATGCGGGGGTCGTGCCGACCTGGTTGCCGTGCCGCTCGGCCGCGCTGCCGCTGAGGACCCGCTGGAGGATCTCCTGAGGGGGAATCGGGTGCCGTCCCATGTCTTTTCCGGCGGTCGGCTCATGACCCGGACGCACGCCTGATGCCCCACGGCGAACGTCGGTGTGCGCGGGATGTTTTCAGGCGTTCGGGAGTCAGCGCGCCGAACCCCTCGCTCGCGCTTCGGGCTCCATTTTGGTGCCCGCTGTGTTCCGGAGCTCGTTTCAATCCGCAATCCGCAATCGAAAATCGGCAATTGGCAATCGGCAATGGCCTCACACGGTCTGCAAATACGCCAGCGACGCCAGCAAACCGGCTTTTTCGCCCTCCTCGGTGCCGTTGTAGTTCTCGTCTTCGAGTTCGATGCTGACCGCGCCGGCGTAGCCGGCGGATTTGAGGACGGCCAGCACGCGCGACCAGCGGGTCACGCCGTGGCCGGGGATCGTGTAGCGCCAGGCGTATTCGCCGTAGCGGTGGGCAGGTTTGAGGAGTGATTTCTGGTACAGGCCCACCTCGTACACCGCGTCGGTCAGGATCTCGCAGTCCTTGCCGTGCACGTGTCCCACGCGGGCGGCGAATTCGTCGACGAACCGCACGTGATCGATGCCCATGCGGATCAGGTGGGAGGGGTCGTAGTTGATCATCAGCCCGCGCGACGGCACCTCCCGCAGGATCGCCCGATATTGCTCCGGGTTGCAGCACAGATTCGTATAGCGGGGCGCCTGACCGGGCCAGCCTTCGAGGACGACGGCCGCCCCGACCGATTCGGCCTCCCGGGCCAGCTCGCCGTAGCTGCCGACGGCCAGGTCGAAATTGTGCCGCAGCTCCGCGTCCGGATTCTCGGGGATGATCACCGCGAAGAACACCCGCACGCCCAAGCCGGCCATTTCCCGGATCCGGGCCCGGTTCGTGGCGACGGCCTCCCGCCGCCTGCCCGCATCCTCGCTGAGCAAGGCCGGCCAGGTCACCAGGTCGACGCTGATCACGTCCACCCCGCACGCCCGGACCGATTTGGCCTGCCCGGCATCCACCTGGGTCAGGTCGATCAGGTTGAGGCCGTGTGATTTCGCCCAACTCGACAGGCCCGCCAGGTCCTTCTGCCACGGGCTTCCACCCGCGCGCATGCCGATCCGATAGCTCCCGGTTCTGGTTGTCATGATCGATCGCTCCGCCGGGTGGGGCTGCTGGCGTTCGCAGGCCCCGCATGAGCCTTTGTGCGGGCCTGGAGTCGCTGCCGCCTCCGACCACCCGAAGGGCAGGATAGAAACCGGACGGCCAGCCTGTCAAAAGACGCACCCCGCGGCCAGGCCATGCGTACAAGAACCGGGGGCAGTCAGATCGTTTAGTGCGCGCTGCCGCCGCGCGCGGTTGGTGCCCATACCCGCGGGGATTCCGATATCCGCTCACGTGCCCGGACGCTGCAAAAAGACCCCGCTTCCCGCTAACCGACGGTTGGCCGAACGGGTCTGACATCGTATACTGGGGTGTACAGCGCTGACGGCGGCGCGCGGGCTCCCTTTCGGCCGGCTCAAGCGATGAAAAGCATCATCGACTACATCGGCAGCCTCTTTACCTCCGACGCCTATCGGCTCTGGGCCGTGGCGCTGGAAATGCTGCTGATCGGCGTGGTCGTGTACTCCGTGCTGCGATTCCTGCACGGCACGCGCGGGGCCCGCCTGCTCCAGGGGCTCCTCATGCTCGTGGTGGGCGGTTTCCTCACCGTCCACGTCCTGGCCGATAAGTTCGGCCTGGAGCGGATTGCTGTTCTCTACCAGCCCTTCGTCTGGACGGTCCTGGTGACCACCCTGATCGTGTTTCAGCCCGAGCTGCGGCGGGGGCTCATGCAGCTCGGGGAGACCCGGTTCCGCCGGCCCCGGCAGTCGGAGCTGGACCGGGTGGCCAAGCCGATCGCTGCCGCCTGCGCCCAGCTTTCCAAGAACAAGATCGGGGCCCTGATTGCCATCGAGCGGGATATCGGTCTGGCCGCCACCGTCGATCAGGGTGTGCGTCTCGATGCCCGGCTCAGTCCGGAGCTGCTCAACACGATCTTCTGGCCGGGTTCCGCCCTGCACGACCTGGGCGTGGTCATTCAGCACGGGCGAGTGGCCGCCGCCGGCTGCCCCTTCCCCCTGGCCGATGCCGACGGCCTCGATCGGTCGATCGGCAGCCGTCACCGGGCCGCCCTGGGCATGAGCCTCGATTCCGACGCCGTCGTCGTGGTGGTCAGCGAAGAGACCGGGGCCATCTCCATTGCCGAACGCGGCAAGCTCTCCCGCCACATCCCGCCCGACGCCCTCCTCAGTACGCTCAAGCGCCATCTGGCCAGCGAGCGCGGGATCACCAGCACGCGCACCCCCGTCGCCGCCCCGGCCGAAGACGATCAGGAAAGCCCGACGGGCGCCACTCCCATTGAAACCGTTCCAGCCGAGCCAGAGTCCCGCTCGCGGCAGGAGCCCGTCGAGGCGGCCCTATGAAGACCCAGCTTCAGCTCATCGCCACGACCATCGCGCTCACCGTCCTCATCTGGGTCTATGCCGACCAGTCCGCGTACGATTTCTACCAGACCACCGTTCTGGTCCGGTATGCGCCGCCGCCGGAGCCCGACAACCCGCTGGTGGTGCGCGTGCGCGACGGGCGGGGCGAGGCCAAGGAGGCCCTCCGCGTCGAGCTGACCTTCCGCGGCCCCAAATCGGCCATCCGGCGTCTGGAGAAGGATGACACGTCCGGCCGGTTCACCCTCTCTGTGCCTCTTCCCGAGGAGCTCGCGCCCGGTCTGCAGGCCCCGCGCGACGTCTACGACGACCTCGCGCGCCTCCCCGAGATCCGCAACCGCGGCGTGGTGCTGCAGCGAGTGCAGCCCCGCAGCGTCCAGCTCGACATCGATCGGTATCGCAGCATCGAGACCACGGTCGAGATCGGCGCCGGCTCGTTCGAAAAAGCGCTGACCGGCCCGCCCGATGTCCACCCCGTCAAGGTCCTCGCCCGCGTCCTCGAGAGCCAGCTTCCCGAATCGGGCAGACTGCCGCCCCTGCGGCTTTCCATCGAGGAGAATCTCCAGAACCGCGCCGAGCAGACCAGCGGGCGATTCTTGTTTGATGTTCCCCTGCGCTCCGTCTGGCCGGGGATCGACGCGACGTTCACGCCCGATCACGTCCGCGTCAGCGTGCACCTGGGCGACCGCACCACCAGCGAACGGATCACCCTCATCCCGCTCGGCGTCCTCGTCGAGCCCGAGGGTTTCTTCAACAGGTACGATATCGAATGGCAGGACCAGACCGGCGCCCAGTTCACGCAGACCGTCAACGTGCGGATGCCGCTCGACAAGGCGGGCCAGCTCAAGGGCAACATGATCGATGCCTACGTCACCATCCGCGACTCGGATCTGCCCAAGGATCTCCCCGGCGTGACCACCATGCCGGCCACCCAGGAGAGCTGGACCGAGCGCGAGGTTCGCTTCGTGTTCCCACCCCAGTTTGAAAACGTGCAGATCGAAGGGCCACCCAAGACCGTCAAGTTCCGGATCAAGAGGAAGAGCGACCTCACTTCGCCCGGCCTCACGCCGCCGACCATCCCGGTCGTGCCGGTGCCCGTCCCTTCGCAGTGATTCCGGCAGGGGTCCATCAGTCGGCGTAGCGGATTTCGCCGGTGCGGGCGTCCTCGGGCATGGGTACCTTCGTGAGGTCCTCCCCCTGCTGCAGCCGCCATCGTTTGAGTCGCTCACGCAGATCGGCCAGGGTCGCCGCATGGGTGGGATCGGAGGCGAGATTCTTCTGCTCGAACGGGTCCTGGTCGAGATCGTACAGTTCCTCCGGCGGGCGGTGTTCGTAGCGGCGAACGGTCTGCCCGGCCGCCGGATCGCTGGCGGCCCGCCGGACCCACGAGGCCCAGTAATCCTGGCCGTCGGCAGCGACCCCCCGGCTGATGTGCGTGGTGAAGGAACCCCCGGGGGCCAGGTTCAGGATGTACTTGTGGCGTGCGGTCCGCACGCAGCGCATCGGCCAGCGATTCATCTTCCTGTCGCCGGTGTGCGCGGCGAAGATCTCCTCGCGGTGCCGATCCGTCTTACCGAGCAGCACGGGCAGGAGACTCCGCCCGTCCAGATCGCTGCGGGGAGCGCCGCCTCCGGCTTCGGCGAACGTCGGCACCAGATCGACCAGGCTCACCAGGGCGCGGGTGCTGCCTGCCCGCACCGCTCCCGGCCAGCGCACCAGCAACGGCACCCGGATGCCAGCATCATAGAGCGTCCACTTGGCAAACGGCCACTGCGCGCCCTGATCGGCCGTGCAGATGAGCAGCGTCTGGCCGGCGTAACCATGCTGATCGAGCGCGGCCATCACCTGCCCGAGCTGGCGGTCCATCCAGGTCACGTCGGTGTAATAACGGCATCGCGCCTGCCGGGTCTCCGGCGTATCGACCAGACAGGGGGGCAGCGTGATGCGGGCGGGGTCGTATCCGTCATTTTCCGGCCAGTACACGTGCGGCGAGTGAGAGCAGACGACCAGGCACAGCGGGCGGCGGGCATCGTGGCAGGCGAGGAGTTGATCGATCGCATCGGTATTGAGATCGGTCCACAGCACGTGATTCCGGCCCGCCGGCATCACGTTCGACCCTTCCAGGTATTCGAACGGGAACCGCGCCCGCGGTCCCACGTGCGTCTTGCCGGCAATCACCACGCGATAGCCGATCTCCTTGAGGTACTCGGGCAGGGTCTTGACCTGCTCATGGATGAGACTGTGATTGGCATGCGCGCCGTTGCGGAATGGAAAGAGTCCGGTGTAGAGGGCCGATCGCGAGGGCGTGCAGGTGGGCGATGCGGCGAACGCAAGCTCGAACCGAAGCGACTGCCCGGCCAGCCGATCGAGATTCGGCGTGCGTACGTCGGTCGCGCCGTACGGCCCGCAGTCGTACCAGGTGTGATCGTCGGCCATGAAGAGAACGATGTGCGGGCGGGGCGGCGGCGGCGTATTCTGCCCCCCGCAAGGGCGGACCAGCGCACCCAGCAGCATCAGTGAACAAATCCCGAGAGCGGGCGTATGGTGTAGAATGTGCATCCGGAAAAAGACTATGCAGACGGATGAAAGGGTGCAACTGTCGGAGCCGGTGATGAATCAGCGCAGATCATACGCCGATGAGGTTAAGGTGACTCTCATCAGAACCCGGAGCGTGAGCGGCCGGCGTGACCTGCTCGCGATGGGCCTGGCGGCTCTGCTGATGGTCGCGCCGCGGGCCTTCAGTGCCCCGCCGGCCGCGAAACCCAATATTCTGTTCATTTTCATTGACGATATGGGCTACGGCGACCTGGGCTGCTTCGGCGGAACGTCGGGCGAAACGCCCGCGATCGACCGGTTCGCCCGCGAGGGAGTCCGCTTCACGCAGTTCTACGTCAATGCCCCGATCTGCAGCCCTTCCCGCGTGGCCGTCACCACCGGGCAGTATCCGAGCCGTTGGAACATCACGTCGTATCTCGACAAGCGGCGGATGAACCGCGAGCGGGGCATCGCAGACTGGCTCCGCCCCGAAGCGCCCAGCCTTGCCCGCTTTCTCCAGAAGGCCGGATACTACACCGCTCACGTGGGCAAGTGGCACATGGGCGGGCAGCGCGACGTGGGCAACGCGCCGCCGATCAGCGCCTATGGTTTCGATGCATCCCTGACCAATTTCGAGGGGCTGGGCGAGCGCCTGCTGCCTGTCTTCGAGCGGCGCGCCGACGGCCGGGAGCTCCGGCACGAGCCGACGGCGATGAGCGCGAACCTGGGCGGGCCCATTCGCTGGGTCGATCGGCACAAGGTCACGGAGGGATTCGTCGATCGCGCCGTCGCCGAGATGAAGACGGCAAGCGGGCGCAGTCAGCCCTTCTACATCAATCTCTGGCCCGACGACATGCACGGGCCGGTGCAGGCGCCCCCCGGCCTGCGCGGCAACGGCTCGCCGCACGATCAGTACGCCGGCGTGCTCACCGAGCTGGACCGCCAGCTCGGCCGGGTCTTCGACCACATCCGCTCGGACGAGCGGTTGCGGGAGAACACGCTGATTCTGCTTGCCAGCGATAACGGGCCAGAGCCCGGCCTGGGCTCGACGGGCGGGCTGCGCGGCCACAAGGCCAACCTCTATGAAGGGGGCATTCGCAGCCCTCTGATTGTCTGGGGCGCGGGCGTGGCCCCGGCCGCAGTGGGCTCCACGAACGAGCGGACCGTGCTCGCGGGAATGGATCTGCCGCCGTCGCTGCTGGCCATCGCCGGTGTTTCCGCACCGGGCGTGAGCTTCGACGGGCTCGACATGAGCGAGGCTCTGACGGGGCGGGCCCAGCCGGAGCGCCGCCAGCCCATCATGTGGGTGCGCCCGCCGGATCGGCCCGGCCCTGACCGTTCCTGGCCCGATCTGGCCATCCGCCAGGGCAAATGGAAGCTGCTCGTAGATCGCGACGGATCCCGCCCGAAGCTGTTCGACATCGGCACCGATCCGACCGAAACGACCGATCTGGCCCCGGTGCATCCGGACATCACCGACGCCCTCAGCCGTGAAGTCCGCGCCTGGGCCGAGCAGGTCGCGCCGCGCCCGCCCAGAACCCGAACACGGCCATGATTCCGGCTGAGTCCCTCGTTATGAGACCCCCGGGACGGTGAATGACGAATGAAGTCCGAAATCTGGATGACGAAGCGCCACACACTTTGGGCCATGGGTGCTTCGTCATGGATCCGTCATTCGTGTTTCGTCATTCGGATTTCCTTTGTGGCCTCCGGGACAGCGCTCGCACTCCCCGCCCGGCCGGCAAAAATGCTATACTGGCCCCATCAGTGAGGGGGACTCATCGATTTTGAGCGTCGTTGGAGTGCAGACCGTCAGAAGATCGGCCGGGATCGCCTTGCGCCCGGTCTGCGCGTGCCTGGGGCCGATGCTCGTGTTCGCGGCCGGGGCCCGGGCCGGGAATCAGCTCGTGCAGATCGATGAGGCCATGGCCGGGGCCAACGGCGATTCACGGGTTGCTTTCGTGGAGCTGAAGATCTGCTGCCCCGGGCAGAACCAGTGGGGGCCTCAGGGCGCCGAGTTTGGCGGCCGGGCTCGTCTGATGTTCTACGATGCCGCCGGGCGCGAGACGGGCGAGCTGGTTTTTCCGGGCGATCCCCCGGACCAGAGCAGCGCGGGGGTCCCCGACGGGCTGGGCGCCGTTTCCGTCCTCGTGGCCACTCAGACGTTCGCTAATCTGCCGGGTATGCCGTCGCCCGATTTCATTTTGCCGGATGATCTGCTGATGGCCGGCGGCGGGAAGATCTGCTACGCCGACAACAGCGTGGTCAATCCGAATGCCGAGCCGGTCCGTCTGTGCCTGTCGTACGGCGACTTCGCGGGCATTACGGGCACCGATCTGGGCAATCCGCCCTGTCCGGCCGGCCCGCCGGCCGCGGCCCTGCCCACGACCAACGCCGGCAGCCTCGTGCGGTTTCAGCACTTTGACCGCTTCGGGACGCAGCAGGACAACGCCGATTTCCACCTGGCGCCGCCCGCCCCCCGCAACAGTGCGGGCCAGACCGCGGCGATCGCCCCCGCCCCGGTCGTCACCCAGGGCCAGAACCTCTTTTTTCTGGAGCGCTTCCAGGGGAACGGGCGAACCTGCCTGTCCTGCCATCAGCCGCAGGATGCCTTCGGGCTCTCGCCGGCCACGATCGGATCGCTGCCGGACGATGACCCTGTTTTTATCTCCGACCACATCCTCGATCTGGCCCTTCTGGAGAACGCCTGCCTGCTCCGCAGCCGCCGGGCGCTCATCCTGGAGAACATTGACGGATTCGACCATCCGCCGGTCTACCGCGGCTCACCGCACCTGCTCAACATCGCCCTCACCGCGCCCTACGGCCAGAGCGGCGAATTCGCCGACCTGCGTTCGTTCAGCGCGGGGGCCGTGCGCCAGCACTTCCCCCGCTCGCTGGCTCGAAACGCCGACCCGGCAGCGGGGCCGATCGATTTCCGCGAGCCGACGCAGGCGGAACTCGCCGCTCTGGAGACGTTCATGAACGCCATCGTGGAACCGGCCGACGGTAACTTCAACGTCGATCGGATGATCCTCGCGGCCGCCGCCCGCGGAGCGGACGCCTCCGCCATCATTCGCGGCCGATCGGCCTTCAACGGCAACGCCAAATGCTTCCTGTGTCACAGCGGGCCCGTCATGGCCGACGTTCATCAGTCCATGATCGATGACGGCCTGGTCACGCCGCTGCCCGGCGGAAGCAGGAATCTCCCTTTCGACACGGGCGTCGTCCGGCTGCCCGTCAACGACGATGCCGAGGTGCGCGCGTGCCTGGGCGCCCCGATGCCCCCCGAGGCCGGAGGGCACCGCACCTTCAGCACGCCGCCGCTGCTGGGCGTGGCGGGCACCGGGCCGTTCTTCCACGATCACTCGGCCCTCACCCTCCGCGAGGTGGTGGAGTTCTACAACCGTCCCGAGTTCAACCAGTCGCCCGCCGGCCAGCTCATCGGCGGCATCGCCATGAGCCCCGGCCAGTTCGACGACATCGTCGCCTTTCTCGAAGCCCTGCGCGACCCGTCGTTTCAGATCGGTCCGCCCGTGATGCTGGTCGTCGATCCCATCGCTCCGCAGATCGTCGGCACGCCGTTCGACGTGGCCGTCCGCTCGACCGACGTGAACCACAACCCCTCGCCGGTCTCTCAGGACACGGCCATCGCGATCACCCTGCGGACCGCCACCGGCTTCCTGGGCGGCACGCTGACCGGGACTCTTCCCGCCAACGCCAGCAGCATCACCTTCAGCGGTCTGACGTACAGCACAAGTGAGGCCGAAGTGGGCCTGACCGCCGCCCGCACCTCCGGCCTGGTCCTCGCCCCGGGCAACAGCAATCAGTTTGTGGTCTGTCTGGCCCCGCCCGTTCTCGCGCTCGCCAGCCCCAACGGCGGGGAAACCATCCCCGCCGGTTCGGCGCACCTGATCACCTGGACGGCCGCCGGAGATCTGGGCGAACTGGCCATCGACCTGTGGCAGGGGGATGTGCTCGTGCGTCGGCTGGGAACCGCCCCCGCGGAGGCCGGCTCGTTCTGGTGGGACGTGTGCGCGTTCGACGCTCACGCCTCTGACTACCGCATCCGGCTGCGGCAGACGAACTGCCACTGCGTGGGCTGCATCACCGATTTCAGCGACCTCCCGTTCACCCTCAGCCAGCCGGCCGTGCCCGGATCAGGCCGGGGCGACCTCGATGGCGACTGCGACGTGGACGCCGCCGATCTCGACCTGCTGACGGCCTGCAACTCGCGTGCGAACGTCCCGCACGACGGCACGCCCGCCTGCCAGGCGGCGGACCTCGACGGCGACGGCGATGTCGATCCCGACGACTTCGGGCTCTTCCAGCGGCGATATCGGCCGGGGCTTCCGGTAAACTGACGCATCCTGCAGGGGATGCGGCGACTTCGGGAGCGGATCCGATGCTGGATGCGAACGTGCTGGTGACGCGGCGGATTCATCACGCTGGAATCGAGCTTCTCTCGCAGCACTGTCGATCCGTCGAGATCGGCGCGGACGACCGCGACCTGCGGCGCGACGAGCTGCTGGCCGGCGTGCGCGGACGGGACGGCGTGCTGTGCCTCCTCAACGACCGCATCGATGAGGAAGTGCTCGTCGCCGCGGGGCCGCAATGCCGCGTCTTCGCGAATTACGCAGTCGGCTACAACAATGTGGATGTGCAGGCCGCGACGCGGCGGGGCGTTTTGATCACGAACACCCCGGGCGTCCTCACCGAAACCACCGCCGACCTGGCCTGGGCTCTGATGCTGAGCGTTGCCCGCCGTATCGTCGAGGGCGACCGCTTTCTCCGCTCCGGCCGGTGGGCGGGATACGGCCCGCTTCAGTTTCTGGGGCAAGATGTCCACGGGGCGACGCTGGGGATCGTCGGAGCCGGACGCATCGGCACCGCGACCGCTCTGCGCTCGACCGGATTCGGCATGAAGGTCCTCTACACGTCTTCCCGCAGCAACCGCGAACTGGACGCGATCGGCGGACGGCGGGTGGAACTCGATCCACTGCTCCGCGAGAGCGATTTCGTCAGCCTGCACGTTCCGCTTACGCCTCAGACGCATCATCTCATCGGTCGGCGCGAGCTGGGTCTGATGAAACCGACCGCGTTCCTGATCAACACCTCCCGCGGCCCGGTCGTCGATGAGAAGGCCCTCGTTGAGGCGCTGCGCGACAGGCGGATCGCCGGCGCCGGGCTGGACGTGTATGAACACGAGCCGGCCACCGCGCCCGGGCTCGTGGAGCTCGACAACGTCGTCTGCATTCCGCACCTCGGCTCGGCCACGGAGGCCACGCGCTCCCGGATGGCCGTCATGGCCGCTACCAACCTGATCGCCGCCCTCAAAGGTGAGGTACCCCCGAACCTGCTGAACCCCGAAGCGCTCTTCGGCCGCAAGACGTGACGAACGGATCACGACCTCTCAGATCTCAGCCCATTTTGCGTTTTCAACCTGTCTGACGTACCTTTCCGCCGTGTCGCTTTACCAGTGCTACACATGGTCCTACCAGATCGAAGTGTCGCCCTTCGATCGGCTGATGGACGTGCTCGAAGCGTTCTTCTCATCCTACCCCAGGGGCGACTTTACGCGCGAGCGCCGTGAGCCGTATAAACTCGAATTCCGCCGGGGGATGTGGAAGCGCATGATCGGCGTGGGCCCGCTGGTGCCCGCCCGCCTGGTGCCCGGCGACTTTTCACAGTGGCCGGTGATCGTCCGCGTTCTCGCCCGGCCCTCGCCAGAGAAGTACGTCGTCTCCGTTCAGTACCAGCTCTATCTGCCCCGGGCTGTGAAGACGCTCGGCGCCGACACCCAGAGCTCCGTCGACCAGCACATCCGCCTCGAGCTGCAGGACCTGGCGGCCTATCTGGCCGAGTGCCTGGACCTGGATGAGCCGCCGGCCGTGCAGGATGCCCGCTGAACCGCCGGCCGCGCGGTCCGATCGGACGGGTCCGTGACACTTTGGGCGGGGTGGCTTGGGCAGCTTCGGCCTTGCGGAGCGAAGCCGAAGCTGCCCGTGTGGGCCTCGCCACGGGTCCGCCGCGCCGGGACCATGCCACCCCGCCGATTCTGTCGCGGACCCCGATCAGACGACGGCCAGAGTCCTCTCCCTTCCGGGTCACGCACTCCGCTACAATGGATGGAACGCCCGAGGGGCCATGCCCTGGACGGATGGGTTTAACGATGTCCTCAACTGAGCAGGTCGCACTCGCGCCGCCACAAACGCAGGAAGCTCCAAAGCCCGCGCCGGCCAAACCGCGCCCGCGCCGCCAGCCGCCCTACCACGTCGTGCTGCTCGACGACAACGACCACA
>CAZQEN010000137.1:0-18311 GCA_964591605.1 uncultured Planctomycetales bacterium | reverse complement strand
CTACGAGAAATGCCTGAAGGGGCTTGAGCCGTTCGAGATGCACGAGGATCGCAACGGCGTGGCCACGAAGGGCCTGCTGTACATGGAGAAAAGCTGGGATACGGCCTATTTGTGGGAGAACGCCGAGTGCTCGCTGGCGTATCTGGAGGCGGCCCGGGACACCGGCCGGGAGGAGTACCGGTCGAAGGGTCTGACCATTCTGCGGGCGGCGGCCAAACACCATTACGGCCCGTACGGCTTCCTCACCGAGGGTGTGGACTGGAATAACCACAACGGGCAGTGGCGGGAAGTCGAGGGTCAGAAGATCCCGATCCATGTCGATGGGGTGGTGTACGGGGCGGTGAACTACACGCAGCCCTTCCTCAACAATCTGCATATTGTTGAGCCGACCCTGTATTACCTGGAGCATTTTGCCCGGCGTGTGAAGCAGAACGGTCGGGAATCGTTCCTGGACCACGAGGGGAACCCGATCGGCTCGCGGCCTGCGGCGACGGTGCCTGCGGGAGGCGGGGCATGACCGGACCGCGGGGACCGGGGTGTGATCCGGCGGGGAGCGACGCCGGAAGAACGTTTGAGCGTGTGATGAAGTTGTTGGAGCCCTGTTTCAGGTGGCCGGCCGTCCGACGGGCGGCGAGGCCCGGCGCCGCGGAGGACCCGCGCGTCAGCGGCGGAGCGAGCTCCGCCGGATCCGAAAGAAGGTACTGATGCCCTCGAAACCTCGACCCACCAGAGTGACGTTGTCCGCGGTGGCCGATCACGCGAAGGTCGCCCTGTCGACCGCGTCGATCGTTCTCTCGGGAAACTCGGTCTACCTGCGGAATTTCAGCAAGAACACCATCCGCCGGGTGCGGGCCAGCGCCGAGAAGCTGGGCTATCAGCCGAGCCTGTTCGCCTCGGGTTTGCCATCGAAGGGATCTTCTCTCTTCTTTGTGGTGGCGATTCATGACATGAACCCGATGTTTCAGGCCGACCGCTTTCTGTGGGGCTTCGACGGCGACCTGCTGGGCGGGGTGACGGAGACGGCGCTGCAGTCGCGGGTGTATCCCATCCTGGCGCTGACGCGGCCGGAAGGCAGCGATCTGGAGAGCGACAGCGAGAATCTTGACCGGATCGTCGGCGGGGGCGTCTTCGGGGCGATCATCCGCACGCCGAGCCTCGGGCTCGAGAAGCGGGTCAGCCAGTATCTGCGGCAGTCGCGTCCGGTGGTGATCGTGTTCCCCCGGTCCATCAAGGACTGGCAATCGAACGCGATCGACGTGGACAACGTGGCGCTGGGCAAGCGGGCGGGGCAGCTCCTGGCTCAGCAGGACCGCAAGCGGTGGATGATCGTGCTGGATCCGGAGCTGGAGCCGCATCAGATCCGGCTGTCGGGTCTGCGGGGCATCGCGCGGGAGCAGAAGGCGCAGCTTCAGATCACTGCGTGTCCGCGTCAGTTGACGGTGCATGAGGCGTCGGCGCATCTGGCGCCGCTGCTCAAGCGGCATCGGTCTGACGGGGTGTTCGCGCTGACGTCGCGGTCGGCCGAGGCGGTGCTCGACGCGTGCAAGACGAGCGGGATGGTGGCCGGGCAGGATCTGTCGCTGGTGGGGTGCGACTGCTCGGTCTGGCACCGGCCGCTGCTGCCGCGGATCACATCGGTGGAGGCGTGCTGGCGTGAGGCGGGGCACACGGCCGTGCGCATGCTGCTGGAGATGCGCAATGAAGGCACGTCGCGGTGTTCCAAGGTGCTGCTGAATCCGGTGGTGGTGGCGGGCGATACCTGTCCGGGCTCCTGAGGGAGGGGGCTGACGGGCTCCGCTGCGGGCGCCGCCATCACGTTGGGTGATTCCGTCCTGGCCGGAGGGTCCTGTGGCGCGGGTATCTTGCGTGGACCGTGCAGCCGGGACGGCTGCACCACAAAGACGGGCATACGTTCGCCGGATGGCCCTTGCGTGGGCCGTGCAGCCGGGACGGCTGCACCACAAAGACGGGCATACGTTCGCCGGATGGCCCTTGCGTGGGCCGTGCAGCCGGGACGGCTGCACCACAAAGATGGGCCCTCGACAGGATCACGCAGGCTCATGTGAGCACCCGAGGTGTGCGGGCGCGACGCTTGAATCGACCCTCTCGCACGGCTCCGGTAGCATGGGCTTGAATGTCCGGCCCGCAAGGCATCACTCTCCAGTTCAGTGACGGCTATTGCTCGTATGCGCGCCTGTGGCGGCCGGATCGGCTGCGGGGCGCGGTCCTGTATCTGCACGGCATTCAATCGCACGGCGGCTGGTTCGAGATGTCGGCCGGCCGTCTGGCGGAGAGTGGTGCTGCGGTGCTGCTTCCGGATCGGCGCGGGAGCGGCCTGAACGAGCGCGACCGCGGGCATACGCCGCAGGCGCGGCGGCTGCTGCAGGACGGGGTGGAGTGTCTGAACGAGCTGCAGCGGCAGACCGGTTTCGCGGCGGCTCACGTGGTGGGTGTCAGTTGGGGGGGAAAACTGGCTCTGGCCCTGCGGCGGTTTGCCCCGGCGCGGGTGGAGGCCCTCTCGCTGATCGCCCCCGGCCTGTTTCCGCAGGTGGATCTGCCGCTGCGGGAGAAGGTTCGCGTCGGGCTCTCGATTCTGGCGGCGCCGCGGGCGCGGTTCGATATTCCTCTGAACGATCCGGAACTTTTTACCGCCAATCCGGCCCGTCAGGAGTTCATCCGGCAGGATCCGCTGAAGCTCACGCAGGTCACGACGAGTTTTCTGATGGCCTCGCGCCGGCTGGATCGGTATGCGCTGGCGGGCCGCAAGGACCCGGCGGGCTGCCGGCTGCGGGTGTTCCTGGCCGGGCGCGACCGCATCATCGACAACCACCGGACGCGCGAGTTTGTGCGCCGGCTGCGCTGGCTCGGGCGTACGATCATCGAGTATCCGGAAGCCCACCACACGCTGGAGTTCGAGCCGGACCCGGGGGCCTTTCTGCAGGACCTGACGGCGGGGCTGGACGAGGACTGACCCCAAAAGCAGCGACCCGCGCTGTGGGAGCACGGGTCGCGATTGCCTTCGTCGCAGGTCACGCGGGCGGTTACCAGGCGAAGTGGGAGAACGCCTTGTTGGCCTCGGCCATGCGGTGCACGTTGTCGCGGGTGGTCATGGCGGCGCCCTCACGGCGGAAGGCGTCCATGAGTTCCTGGGCGATGCTGGCGGGCGTGCCCTTGCCCTTGCGGGAGCGGGCGGCCTCGAGGATCCAGCGGATCGCGAGCGACTGCTGGCGTTTCTTGTTCACAGGGATCGGGACCTGGTAGTTGGAGCCGCCGACTCGCTTGCTGCGGACTTCGATGTTGGGTCGGACGTTCTGGAGGGCGGTCTCGAAGACCTCGATGGGTTTCACGTCCTTCATCTTCTTGGAGATGATTTCCATGGCGTCATAGAAGACGCGCGTCGCGACGGCCTTCTTGCCGTCGTACATCAGGCAATTGATGAATTTGGAGGCCAGCCGGCTGTTGTAGCGCGGGTCCGGCCGCAGTTGATCCTCGGATCGGGTCCACTTCTTGAATGCCATTCGTCGTATGCCTCTTTGCGCCGGCCGTACGGGCCGGATCATAACCTGCTTTATTCCAAGGGCTTATATCGGTCAGCCGCGCCGATTCGCATGCAACCCGGCGGCGCGGAGCCCAGTATTATGGTGTCAGGCCGGCGGGAAAGCAAGGAGGGCGGGTCGGGTGCATGGTGCGGGGGTGCATCCGGAGCTCAGTGGCAGACGAGTGGCATGGGTCCCGGCGCGCCGGGACCCGTGGGGAGGCCCACACGGGCAGCTTCGGCTTCGCTCAGCGAAGCCGAAGCTGCCCATGCCACCCGGGAGACACGCCCCTGTATTTCGGATGCACCCATGGTGCGGGCGGAGGCTGTCATCGACGCGTCGGCGGGCGGTCATTCGACTTCGTGGACGACGACGGCGTTGTGGCGGCTGGATTTGAGGCCGGTGCCGCCGAGGATGACGACGCGGTCGCCGGGGTGGAGCTGGCCCCGGGTGCGGCCGCGGTCGATGGCCCAGCGGAGGGCCTCCTGGGGGCTGGCGGTGGCGGGGGCTCGCATGGGGATTACCCCCCAGGAGAGGCAGAGCTGGCGGAGGGTGGCGTCGGATTCGCTGACGCCGATGGTGGGGATGCGCAGGCGGCAGGCGGAGAGGCTGCGGGCGGCCTGGCCGGTGCGGGTGACGACCACCATCAGTCTGGCGCCCAGCTCGCGGGCCAGGCAGCCGGCGTGCGAAGCGACGGACTCCGTGAGGGGGTTGGAGCCCGGCACGGGTGGACCGGCGATGCCGCGAGCCGCGGCGGACAGGTCGGATGCCTCTTCGGTGGCGAGGGCGATGCGGCGCATCATCTCAACCGCCTCGCGGGGATACTGGCCGACGGCGGTTTCGCCCGAGAGCATGCAGGCATCGGCGCCGCTGACGATGGCGGCGGCCACGTCGGTCGCTTCGGCGCGGGTGGGGATGCGCGAGTGATGCATGCTGTCGAGCATCTGCGTGGCCACGATGACGGGGCGGCGCATGCGGTTGCAGACCGAGATGATGCGCTTCTGGATGACCGGCAACTGGGCGATGTCGACTTCGACGCCCAGGTCGCCGCGGGCCACCATGACGGCGTCGGCCTCCTGGACAATGCTCTCGAGATGTTCGAGGGCCTCGGGCTTCTCGATTTTCGCGACGATGTGCGCGGCGGCCTGTTCCTGGTTGATCAGGCCGCGCAGCGAGCGGATGTCGTCGGGGTGACGCACGAAGCTGAGGCTCAGGAAATCGGCGCCGGCGCGGGCGGCCCAGAGGGCGTTGTCGCGGTCCTCGGGGGTCATGGCCGGGACGCTCAGCTTGACGCCGGGGAGATTGACGCCCTGTCGGCTCCGCACCGTCCCGCTCTGCAGGATGCGGCACCGGGCGCGGCCGTCGGAGACGGTTTCGACTTCGAGGGCGACGGTGCCGTCCGCGAGCATGATGCGGTCGCCCGGACGAAGCTCATCCACGAGGGTCGGATAGCTCGTCGTGAGTTCGCCCGGAGAGTCCGAGCGCTCGCCCTTCACGAAGGTCAGGGAGGCCCCGCGGACGCATTCGAACCGCCCGCCGGGCAGTTCGCCGAGGCGAATTTTGGGGCCGGCGAGGTCGACGAGCACGGCGGTGACGTTCTGGAGCTGCTCGGACACCCGCCGGACGGCGTCGAGGGCGGCCTGGTGCTCTGCACGCGTGCCGTGCGCGGTGTTGATGCGGAAGACCTCGACGCCGGCGGTGATGAGCTGGGCGAGCATGTCGTCGGAGCGGCAGGCGGGGCCGATGGTGGCGACGATTTTGGTGTGGATGGGGCGGTCGGACACGGACAGGGTTGGAGGATTCATGTTGCGGTGCCTTCCGAGGGGGCCTGGACCTCGATTTCCTGACGCTGGGGCAGGATACGGCGTCCGGAGCTTCAGACCGAGTGATACAGCAGGAACGCGAAGAATGAAAGGGAGGCGGCGAGGTGGGGCGTGGTCAGGCAGGGCCACTGCCTCGTGTGAAGATCGGGGCAGGGGCGGTGAGGTTCAGGGAAGACCGCAATCCCGGCGACGGGGCGGGAAAAAGATGTGAACAACGGGGCGTCGACGGATTTGCGAGATTTCTTCTCAAGTTTTACGGATCAGCTGCACGGCTTCGTCCCGGCAAGACTTACGTCTTGCCGGGGAAAAGTTGTCCACCGCCGGGACCCCCTGTGAATTGTTGATGCGAGCGAGAATCCATTTGCAGCGTTCGGAATCGTGGTGTAGATTAGAGACGCGACGTGGAGGTCGCGATGCTTAGCACCTCCGGTCGGTCCTGACAACTCCGGTAGGATTCGCAGGTTTCCCAAAGAGCGTCGGCAGTCGGCAGTAATGTGCGGCGCGGCGTGAGGTGAACACATAGCCCGGGAGACAGGCGGATTCGAATGATCGGGAGCGGCCCGGTGCAGAAACCCTCAGAAGGTGCCTCACCCTTACCCGAGCGGGCTTGCTCGCTGGGGCGGAGGAGGCGAGGCGGAAGCTGATCGATACTCTGGGGCGCCGGCGGTGAGGCGTAAGCCGAACCGGGGAAGCGCGTGAGAGGAGATCGGGCGAAATCCCGGTCAAGGCTTTCGTCGGGAACCTTGGAAGGGTCAAGCCCACGGGAGCATCCAGCGGTCGGTGTGCTAACCACACGCCTGACTGCCAGGGACTCGCCGGGTGGGTCAAAGCCCAGGAACCGCGGCTCATCAAGCCGGCCCTCGCACTTTCGGGTGCGAAGGTATACGGGTGAGCGAAACGGTAGGTGGGTTCTTCCGGCCGGAAACGGTCCGGATACCATCCGGGAGGAGAAAGCTCCGAAGGGCGAATCCCAGGAGCGCTGCCGGTATGAAACAAGACCGGCGCGGGTTACGAAGGGAGTAAGCCGTCAAGAGGGTAGCCAAACCCTGAAGGCGGAACGAAGCGGGCAGGCGAAAGCCCGCGATGAGTGGACCTTCGAGCCCTGTAAGTGCTGTAGGGAAGCAAAGCCCATGAGAGGAGTTCAGCGGCTGCGGCCGCCGGACTAGGTCTGGTTGGGTGAAACTCTCAGGGAGGCCAAGCTCGACGAGTGGATTTCGCTGTGTCGCTTAAATGTGGCCAGTGTCGTTCGCTCAGGGAAGACCACACAGCCGAGAGAAGGCTCAACGGCACAGTGGGATCGCCAAACCCATGACGGCGATACCTGAGTGAGCGATGACTCTGGACGAGCAGCCAACCCAAAAGAGGACGAACCGAGGCGGCGACGTCGAGGTTCGAGCAACCATACCGAAGACTCTGAAGGGCGTGTAAGCATCGTCTCCGCGTCGCTTTTTTTGCGCGCCTGCCGCGGCGGTCAGCGCCTATCGACCTTCCACGGTGCGATGCAGCTCCTCAAGCTGCACTGCGGCCTCCATCCACGAAATCGGCCGACCTCCCTGCCGTCCGGGGCTTTGTCTGCGGAAGCAGATGAGACAGTCGTGCCCGTCCACTGTGACCAGTGCGGGCAGATACGCCGCGGTGAACTCGGGGAGGGACGTGGCCAGGCCGTGAATGAGTGCGTCGGGCCGCTGCTGCGTCACCGTATAGCGCAGGTCGAACTTGTTGTGCCCCGACCGCGCCACCTCCGGATGCGCCGGGAGCCGGGCGATGTACGGGTCACACTTTCCAAACAGATCGTAACAGTGCCGGCGCGTGAGGTAGGGAACGGTTCCCGCGAAGCCGACGGCCAGTGTGCCCTCCGGTCGCAGGGTTCGTTCCACGGCGAGTAGATATCGAACGTTCTCGCGATTCTGCAGCGTCCCATGGGGTGCGATGATGAAAAGTGCCTCCCGCGTGTAACGGGCGTTGGGAATCAGAAAACAGGCGGTCAGGCACGCGGCAATCCAGCAGGTTCTGCCGAGGCGTCCGTCCGCAAGGCCCCTGGCGACCCGCACCGTGCCGTCGGCTGCGAGCACGAACAGCGCGGGGATGGCGGGAATGACCATGCGGTCTCTGGGCCAGGCATCGCCACCGACGTACCACTGGTATGCCACCGCCACGCAGAACATTGTCGCCAGCAGCAGCCGGTCGAGTCGGGCACGCAGCAGCAGGCTGCTCAGGGCCAGAACCATCACGGGCGACAGCCAGATGGCCGTCCGCGCCGATTGGGTGAAGCCGGGCCAGAACCGATCTGCCAGCGGCCATCCGGTCGCCTTGAGATAATACGTGTTCGGCAGCCACTGGCCGTAGTAGTGGTGCCGCCAGAGCACGTGGACCGCGACGACGAATACCAGCGTCGCCACACCGGCGAGGGCTGCAGCGCGTGACCGGCCGGCCCGGATCAGCAACACCGGGGCGATGAGCACGACGAAGATGGCTGCGTCCGGCCGCAGCAGCATTGCCAGCGTCAACCAGACGGATGCGCGCAACGCGTGGCGGCCGGTGCGCAGCGTCGAGATCGCGTCGGCCGCTGCCAGGGTCACTATGGCCGCGAGAAGCCCGGTCTCCATGCCCGTCAGCGTGAAGTGGACAAGGCTGTAGAAGAAACCGGTCAGCGCAGCGGCGCCCACGGCCGCCAGCGGCACGAGACGCACCGATCGCGCCAGATGCAGAACGGCGACCAGGTTCAACCAGAGCACGGGGATCCCGATCAGTTGAAGGGCCAGGCAAAGTCGGCCTGGCGAGAGGGGCAGCAGGTGGACCAGGCCCATGAGCAGGGTCCAGGCGAAGTTGGTGTAGCCTTCGACGCGCTCGCCGGGGTTCCAGACCAGGCCGTGGCCGCGGGCCCAGTTGTCGGCGTAGCGCATGGAGATCATGGCATCGTCGAAGAGGCAGAAGTAGCGCCGGCCTTCGACGATGAAGCTGGTGCGGTAGATGAAGGCGGCGGCGTAGAGGGTCTGGAGGAGGCAGAGGGTGAGGGCGGCGATCCGGACGGGGCGGTATCGGGAAGAAGCGTGCGGTTGTCTGGCCATGGGCTGGTTGCCTTGTCGCCGCCCCATCTGCCCCGGCACATCCGGCGGTGCGGCGGCGCGACGGCCGGTTCATCATACTGCCGAACTCGACCGACGCATGAATGCTCAGGCTTGCTGAGGGAGCGGCGTGGGACTTTCCCTTCGAGAATGACGGCCAACGTTGTGGTGGAGCGGTCTTCCAGGTGCGCCGGGGCACGTGCGGGCGGGATGGCTGAGAAGGTGAGAAAGTGAGAAGGTGGGAAAGTGAGAAGGTGGGAAAGGGCTCGGGTGCTCGTGTCCGCGGAGGTGAGATTCGTCGTGGCGTGCAGGCGAGACGCCTGCACCACAAGGGGCGAGACGGCTGCACCACGTGCAGGCGAGACGCCTGCACCACAAGGGGCGAGACGGCTGCGCCACGTGCAGGCGAGACGCCTGCACCACAAGGGGCGGGACGGCTGCGCCACGAGCAGGCGAGACGCCTGCACCACAAGCGGTGGGCGCTGCCCGGAGCATATGCCAGACGATGAGGGAGAAAAGGAGCGGAACACCGGCGGCTACTTGCCGTTGATGGTGCCGCGCCAGATCCGCTGGTATTCGACGTGACCGTCGAAACAGAGCTGGTTGAGCCCGCCGGAATGGTACGGTTTGTCGGGCAGGTTGACGCTGGCAGCCCAGGCGTAGAGCTGGTAGGTGCCGTAGCGCCACTGGCCGTCTTTCATGCCCGTCCGGAGCGGCAGCGGGGCGGGGCTCGCGGTTCCCCCACTGATGGTGTAGTAGGTGAAGGCATCGGCCATCGCCCACTCGCGGGCGTGCTGATTGATGCTGGAGATCTTCTTGGGCAGGGCGAACTTGCCGTTGGCGGGCAGCGGGTTCTGAACCCGGAAGGGGGGAGGTGCGTTCATCCAGTACTGGTCGGGATAGCCGAAGTACCAGGGCGGATCGGTGCCCCAGAGGATGCTCGGGCTGTAGTTTTTGAGGAAATTGTTGAGCGTGTAGGAGAAGCGACGATGGGGATCGGATGCGCCCCATGTGTTCGCCAGCTTCTCGCTGGACAGTGAGACGGCGGTGGGGCAGCTCATGACCTGATCGGTCACCTTGCCGCGGTTTTTGAGGCCGCGTTCGGAGTAGTACTCGCGGATGAAGGCGGTGATGTGCCAGCCGTCGTATTCGCCGGAGGAAGATAGATTGTGCGTTTCGAGCTCGACGGCGGCATGGACCGGACCGGGCAGCGACTCGCGATGGTCGAAGGTGTACAGGTGGATCGCGTGTCCGGCCTCCTGGAGTTGCTGGGCGCACATGGTCCGCCGGGCCTGTTCGCGGGCACGGGCCAACGACGGGAGGAGGATGGAGACCAGCAGGGCGAGAATCGCCACCACCACCAGCACTTCAATCAGCGTGAAGGCTCGATCGCACTTGGAGTTACGCGCTTTTCTCATGAGGGTTCCTGTCAGGCCCGAACACGTTCAGGCGAAGAGGAGACACTCGCCTGTGCTTCCACGATGATAGCGATGTTATACAAAACCTGTCAAAGACTTTTTGAGACGGTTGGACGGTTGGGCGTCAGAAAGGGGCCCTGCGGGGCGTCTATCTTCCTGGTGAGGAGTGGAGTTCGTTTACGGATTCGCGTGGGCCTGATCCCTCGCTGGCGCTTCGGACGCAGAGGCGAGGAGGGAGGGTGGCTTGCGGCGTGGCAGGGGGGTTGATCCACAAGCCGTTATTCTGCCGACACATATGACACGTGGGGCCGCCGCAGTGGGGGATGGACGCTGACTGGGTGGGTGTGACCGGACCGGGCCGGGACGTATCTGATTAGCAGGGGCCAGCATCCCTATGGTATTCTTGGGCGAACACGCCCCCGCCGGGGCAGGGTAATTCCATGAAGCGTATGGCAATGGTGTGGCTGCTCTCGGCGACGGCCGGGGCATCGGCTCAGCTTGGCATCCTGGGTGGCAAGCCGCAGGAGAAGGATTCGCCGGTCAAGCAGGTGCAGTTGCTCCCGGAGCGGACGGGGCTGGTCCCGGGTCAGAGCGTGGGGCTGGCGATCGCTTTCGAGGTCCAGGAGCACTGGCACATCTACTGGCGCAATGGCGGAGAGAGCGGGAATCAGCCGGTGTTCAAATGGCGGTTGCCGGAGGGTTATGAACTGGGGCCGATGCTGTGGCCGGTGCCGCGACGGCATATCGACGGCCAGGGGGAATCCGCGATCCACACATTCATCCTCGAGGGCCGGCCGACCCTGCTGACCTCGGTGAAAGTGCCGGCCGATGCCCAGGTCGGGACGACGGCGACGCTGAGCGTCCATGCGGAATGGCTGGTCTGCAAGGACAGTTGCGTCTCGGGGGAGAAAAGCCTGTCGCTCACGCTGCCGGTGGTCAGCGCCGATCAGGCCAAACCGGCGAACGAGAACGTTTTTGCCGCCGCCCGCAACCGGCTGCCTGTGCCGAAGGACCCCGGCAAGTACCTCGATCAGCTCAGCGCGGTGGCGAGCGTGGACAAGGTCAAAGCCGGCCAACCGTTCAAGGTGGCTGTCATTCTCGACATCAAGAAGGACTTCCATCTCAATTCCCATGAGCCGCTGAGCGAATTCCTGATTCCGACTGACGTTTTCCACGACACGGTCGATGGTCTCGTCTTCGGGCGGGCGCAGTTTCCCGCGGGGCGGGAGGAGACGCCGCGACAAGGCGACAAACTCTCGGTTTATCGCGGGCGGGTCGTGGTCACCCTGCCGGTCGAGACCGATGCGGTGCTGACCCAGAAGGAGTTCCGCATCAGCGGGATCGCGACGTACCAGGCGTGCAGTGACAAGACGCAGCAGTGCTATCCGCCGGTGGCGGTCGAATGGGCGCTGATCCTGCCCGTGGCGGGGTCCGGTGAGACGGCGGCGCTCACGCACCGGGACGTTTTCGAGCATCAGGCGGGCGCGGGCACGACGGGGAGCGGATCGGGCACGGGAGCCCGCGGGTTCTCGCTGGATGCGGAACTGAAGACCACGCTGCGACAGGAAGAGCATTCGGTGGTGGTGTGGCTGCTGCTGGCCCTGCTGGCGGGGCTGATCCTGAACGTCACGCCGTGCGTCCTGCCGGTGATCTCGATCAAGGTGCTCAGTTTTGTGCAGCAGGCGAGCCAGTCGCCGGGTCAGGTGTTCAAGCTCGGCCTGGCGTTCTCGGTGGGGATGATGCTGGTGTTCAACGTGCTGGCGGCCCTGGCGACGGGCGCGGGGCTGGCATGGGGGCAGCATTTTCAGAGTCCGCAGTTCACGGTGGGCATGGCAGCGATCGTGTTTGCGTTCGGGCTGAGCCTGTTCGGCGTGTACACGCTGGGCGTGCCGCGGGCGGTGGGGGATCTGGCCGCACGGGCGGATCAACAGGAAGAGGGTTACGTCGCGTCGATCGCCAAAGGGGGGCTGGCCACGGTGATGGGCACGCCGTGCCTGGGCCCGTTCCTGGGGCCGGTGCTGGTGTGGGCGACGGCCCAGCCGGCGGCGATGGTGTTCCTGGTGTTCAACACGATCGGGCTGGGGATGGCGCTGCCGTATGTCGTTCTGACGGCGAACCCGAAGTGGCTGCGGTTTGTGCCGCGTCCGGGGCCCTGGCTGACGACGTTCAAGCAGGCGATGGCGTTTCTGCTGATGGGGACGGTGGTGTACCTGCTGTACATCGTGGAGGGTCAGCTCGGCGGCCGGGCGCTGGTGTGGACGCTGGCGTTCCTGGTGGGGGTGTCTCTGGCGTGCTGGATCGTCGGTACGTGGGCGACGTACCAGAGTTCGCCGCCGACGCGGCTGGCGGCCTACGCGGCGGCGGCACTGATTGTGGCGGCGAGCGGGTGGGTGACGTTTGCCCGCGCGGTGGACCTGTCGGCGACGTCGAGCGGGGCGCCGGTGGCGGGAAATGAGCCGAAGCCGGGGGCAAGCCCGGACCGGGCGGAGCTGCCGTGGGTTCCGTTCTCGCTGGAGAAGCTGGAGGAACTGACGGCGGCGGGGACGCCCGTGCTGCTGGACATCACGGCGCGGTGGTGTCCGAACTGCCAGTACAACTCGGCGTTTGTGCTCAACACGCGGACGGTGGCGGAGGCGGTGGAGAAACACGGGGTCGTTCCGATGCTGGCGGACTGGACGGCTCGGGAGAAACTGATCGGCGATCTGATCGAGAAGCTGGCGCCGGGAGCGAGCATTCCCCTGGCGGCGGTGTTTCCGGCCGGGCGTGCGAACGAGCCGATCGTGATGCTCGGCATTCTGACGCAGCAGGACGTGATCGATGCCGTGCGAGAGGGCGGGCGGGCCACGGGCATGGCGTCGGAGTCCGCCGCGGTCGAAGGAGGATGAATGCCGGACGGTTCGATTCCCCTCCTGTTCGACACCGACATCGGCAGCGATATCGATGACGCGGTCGCGCTGGCGTACCTGCTGCGGGAGCGGCGGTGCGAGTTGCTGGGGGCGACCACCGTGACGGGCGAGCCGCAGGTGCGGGCGCAGCTCGTGGATGCGGTGTGCCAGGCGTTCGGCCGCCGGGAGGTGCCGGTTCACAGCGGGGCGGGTCGGCCGCTGCTCGTGCCGCAGAAGCAGACGGAAGCGCCTCAGAAGACGGTGCTGGCCCGCTGGCCGCACCGCGAGAAGTTCGCGGCGAACGTCGCGGTCGATTTTCTGCGTGAGACCATCCGCTCGCGGCCGGGGGAGATCACGCTGCTGAGCGTCGGCCCGCTGACGAATGTCGGCCTGCTGTTTGCCCTCGATCCCGAGATCCCGGGTCTGCTGAAGCGCTGGGTGATGATGGGAGGGGCGTACGTCAGCCGCCCGAAGGGTTACGGCCTGACCGAATGGAACGCCAGCGGCGACCCGCACGCGACGGCGATCGCCTTCGCCGCGCCGGTTGGGGAAACGGTGTGCATTGGGCTGGACGTGACCACGCGGTGCGTGATGGCGGCCGAGGAGGTGCGTCGGCGCTTCGGCCGGGGCTCGCTCCAGATCGTGCTCGAGATGGCCGAGGTGTGGTTCCGCCGGCGTTCCAGCATCACGTTCCATGATCCACTGGCGGCGGTGGCGGTGTTTGAGCCGGACGTCTGCCGGTATGAGACGGGCCACGTGTCGGTCGAGCTGCGCAGTGAGAAGCTGCAGGGGCTGACGCAATTCGACACGCGGGGCGACGCCAGGCCGCACCGTGTCGCGGTGGAGGTGCAGCCGGAGCGGTTCTTCGAGAGGTATTTCGGTGTGCTTGGGGCATGATCGAAGTGAAGCGGGCGGGCGCGAAGCACGCGCTGGATGTCGCCTGCGGTGGGAACGTCGGTCCCGTGAACCCCTCGCTTGCGCTTCGGGCTCTGTTGCCCCTCGCTGGCGCCTCGGGCTCCGTTGCTCCTTGCTTGCGCTTCGGGCTCCATCAAGAGGGAATCAACCAAGACGATGATCTTTCATCTTCCCTATAAGCGTCTGCTCATCCTGACCGAGGGGTCGCTGGGCGTGTTTTCCTCGAAGACCGGCGTGTCGGTGATGCGTTATCGGCGGCCGGAGGTGGTCGGCGTGCTGGATTCGACGCGGGCGGGCCAGGACATCGCGACGATTCTGCCGGGAATCTCGGGTATTCCGATCGTTGCGAGCGTCGGTGAGGCCGGGCTGCTGGAGCCCGATGCGCTGCTCATCGGCATCGCTCCGGCGGGCGGTGCGCTGCCCGACCGCATGCGGCGGCATGTGCTCGATGCGCTCAAGGGGGGGATCTCGATCATCAGCGGGCTTCACACGATGCTGCGGTCTGATGCGGAACTGGTGGCCGCCGCCGAGGAAAGCGGCGCTACGATCCACGACATCCGCGACGTCGGGCCGCTGCAGCGGATCGCCCAGGGCAAGGCCCGGTCCAGCCGCGCGAAACGGGTGCTGACGATCGGGCTGGACTGCAACATCGGGAAGATGGTGACCTCGCTCGAACTGCGGCGGGCGGCGGTGGAGGCGGGGCTGGATGCCGCGTTCGTCGCCACCGGGCAGACGGGGATCATGATCGAAGGGTGGGGGATTGCCATCGACCACGTGATCTCGGATTTCACGGCCGGTGCGACGGAGATGCTGGTCGAGCACGTGGCGGACCGGCAGATCATGTTCATCGAGGGTCAGGGCTCGCTGGGCCATCCGGGCTACTCGGGCGTGACGCTCTCGCTGCTTCACGGAAGCTGCCCGGACGTGATGGTGTTGTGCACGCGTCCGGGGCGGCGGCTGCACAATGAGTGGGCCGACTGTCCGATCGCGCCGATCCGCCAGCAGATCCACGTGTATGAGGCGGTGGCGGCGCTCATGCACCCTTCGAAGGTGGTCGCGGTGTCGGTGAACACGGCCGGCATGAGCGAGGCCGATGCGGCGGCCGCCATCCGCGCCGCGGCCGAGGAATCGGGTTTGCCGGCGGCGGATCCGATCCGGAGCGGGCCGGATGTGCTTCTGAAGGCGATCCGGGCGGCGCTGGTGCTCTAAGCAGGAACGCAGGATGATTGGCACTGTCGAACAGGGGGGCAGCGTACTGGCTGCCCGCGTTTCATTCGCACGGGCAATGATTACATTGCCCATGCCACCCTGGTGAATCTTTCTGTGCTCCTGTTGGGGGAAGAAACCAGAATGACGAAATCAGAACGACGAATGAAATCCGAAGCCCGAATGATAAAGACCGAATCCGCCGTACGTTACCCTCTTCATGTGTGAGTCGGACTTCGTCATTGATTCGTCCCGCCTCGGCGGATCCTCGAGATTCGGGCTTCCGCATTCGTCATTTCCTGCCCGCTCGCCGTCCTGGCGGGAATCCGCTAGCATAGAGGCCGGTTTTTGAGCAGGAGAGCGGCCTTGGCTGATGAACGACCCATGATGACGAGCCCGGACGGGGCGAACGGCAGCACTGCGTCGCCCGTCGTGCCCGCAGGCGCCGCGGCTCCCGCTCCGGCAGCGGCGCCGGCGGCGAAGGTGGATGTGCCCAAGGGCCTGTGGCTCCAGTGCCCCTCGTGTCAGGCGACGGTGTTTCAGAAGGCGCTCGAAGACAATCTGCACGTCTGCCCGGAGTGCGGGTTTCACCACCGGATCTCCGCCCGCACGCGGATCAAGCAGCTCGTCGATCCGGACACGTTCGAGGAGTTCCTCAGCGACCTGATGAGCACCGATCCGCTGGGGTTCCGGGAGCGGCTCAAGTACAAGGAGCGGCTGCAGCAGGCGCAGCAGGCGACCGGGCTGACCGAGGCGGCGGTGGTGGGCAAGGCGTTCATCCGCGGGCGGCCAGTCATTCTTGCGGTCATGGACCCGTTCTTCATCATGGCAAGCATGGGCGCGGTGGTGGGGGAGAAGATCACGGCCGGGCTCGAGCGGGCGTGCGACGAGAACATTCCGTTTGTCGTGGTGACGGCGTCGGGCGGGGCCCGCATGCAGGAGGGCATGGTCTCGCTGGTGCAGATGGCCAAGACGTCGGCGGCCGTCGCCCGGCTCGACGATGCGGGCGGGCTGTACATCGTCATCATGACCGACCCGACGACGGCGGGCGTGGCGGCGAGCTTCGCGTCGCTGGGGGACATTCACATCGCCGAGCCGGGTGCGATGATCGGCTTCGCGGGGCCGCGGGTGATCGAGAACACGATCAAGGCCAAGCTGCCGGCGGGCTTCCAGTCGGCCGAGTTCATGCTGGAACACGGTTTCATCGACCGGATCGTCCGCCGCGAGAACCTCCGCACGGAAATCGCCCGAATCATCGATTACGCGGGGAAGTGAAAAGAGAGTCGCCGCGACACTCCGCAGCGGGGGAATCCCGCCCTGCGGAACATCGCGGCGACTTGAAACCGATTCGGCTGCCGCGGCTGCCCACATCCCTGGCCCGGCCTGATGGGCGCGGGCACTGGTCACACGGCGCCTGGCTGCAGGCAGAGGCGTGTCACCCTGACGGAATGTGGAATCGACCGACGGCTCGGTCGTGACGTGGCGCTTACTTCTTCTTGCCCTTCTTCTTGGGGGCTGCGCCGCCGAGGATCGCATCCTTGGCCGCTTTGGCGACGCGGAACTTGACGACCTTCTTGGCCGGGATCTTGATCGCCTCGCCCGTGGCGGGGTTGCGACCCATGCGGGCCTTGCGGTTCACCAGGACGAGCTTGCCGATGCCGGGCAGCGTGAAGCTGTTCTTGGCCTCGCGATAGGCGAGGTTGGCAAGCTCTTCGAGGAATGCACCGGCCTGCTTCTTCGAGATTTCGATCTTCTCGGCGAGAGCAGCGGCCACCTGCGACTTGGACATTTTGGCCATCTAAAAACCTCCTTGTTACAAGACTCTCTGGAGCCTCCACCGGCTCCAAGTGCTGGAAATATAACGTGTTTTCGCCGCGCGTCCAGAGGAAACGCCTGAAAATACTTGGTTTTTTTCACCGAATGCGGCAAAAAGGCAAGAACCATGGGGAGATTTGCGCTCCGGCGGGCGGATGACCGACGGAGATGCGCCGGGCGCGGCCTGACCCGGGAGGCGCCGGGCGCGTAGCCAGCGGGTGGCGGGACGGTCAGCCGGGGCCGGCTGGGAGGGTTCATCCGACCCGGCGAGCGAAGACGGGGAGCCCAGGGCGGCGGGAACTGGCCATTCGTACAAGCGTGCTCGACCGGGTCGGGTCTGGTCTCCGCGGCGCTGACCCCGGCCGGGCGAGACTCTCCCGGCTCGCGGGTCCGGCCCGGTTCCGGAATCATTGCCAGAGCCTGGCGGCGGGTGCGTGACACTTTGGGCGGGGCGGGATGGGTTCCGGCGCGCCGGGACATTCACCGATGCGAATGTTTCGGCGCGCCGGGACCCGTGTGGGCCTGCCCACGGGCAGCCTGCATTCGCAGTTGCGAATGTCCCGGCGCGCCGGGACCCATGCCACCCGCCGATTCTGTCACGGACCCCCCGTTGCGAATGAGGCGGAAGGTCCGTTGATCAGGCGGGGGGCTCTGTGGTAGACTGGCCGGCCATCGAAGGAGTTGGCGACTTCTGCCCCGGGCTGGGGGCGGTTCCTGCCTCC
The DNA here is from genome assembly GCA_964591605.1 of uncultured Planctomycetales bacterium. Taxonomy (GTDB): domain Bacteria; phylum Planctomycetota; class Phycisphaerae; order UBA1845; family PWPN01; genus CAYLLT01. The sequence continues at coordinate 926 of CAZQEN010000137.1, read as the reverse complement.
AGTTTGACGAGCAGAGAGAGGGCGGTTGCACGCATGCGTGGCCGCCTGCTGCAGTTCTGTGCCGCACCGATCTGCGGGTCTGGTTTCTGCTGCGAAAGGCAACCTCATGTCTGAACGGACGTTGCCACGGCATGGGCAGGGGCGGTCGGATCAGGCGGCGTTTACGCTGATTGAGGTACTGGTGGTGGTGGCCATCATCGGGCTGCTGGCCGCGATCCTTCTTCCCAGCCTCAAAGCCGCCCGCGAGCAGGCCCGTCGGACGGACTGTGCCAGCAACCTCCACCAGATCGGTGTCGGACTGACCATGTACGCCCAGGCGCACAAGGATCAGTTGCCGCCCATTTTCCGCACGGCCACCAGTTTCACGACCTATTACCTTCGTGCCAACGGAGCGGGCACCCACGGGCTGGGTCTGCTGATTGACCGGCGCTACATTAGCGATCCGAAGACGTTCTACTGCACCGGTCAGCACAGCCGCGACAGCGCGAGCCTGACGTATAACGGGCCCGACAACCGCTACTACTCGCGAAAAGCGTGGGACGACCTGCCCAGCCCGAGGCCACAGGTGCGATGCTCGTACCCAGCGCGGTTGATCGAGGTTCCGCAGGAGGCCCAGCAGATCGGAGGGGGCCCCAGCATGCGTCCGATGCCGGCCGGGGAGCTGACCGGCTGGAGGATGGGTCGTTTCTCGCAGACGGTGCTCGGGCCGAATCCGCGCAAGATCATCGCCACGGACCTGTCGCAGAAAGTGGTCTATTCGGATTTTACGGGCGTGACGCTGTGGACGGGGGGAGGGTTGGATACCGGAAACGTCGCCTCTCCGCATAACCTGAAGGGGTTCAATCGACTGTTTGGGGACGCTTCGGTCCGGTGGCTCAAACCCGACCTGATCAATGAGACGCCGATCGGCATCCCGCCGGCGGTGC
>CAZQEN010000136.1:0-18340 GCA_964591605.1 uncultured Planctomycetales bacterium | reverse complement strand
TGAATGCAAAGCCTTCATGCATCGGGCCTACACGCCATCCCTGCGGAATCGCTGTTTCCAGCCGGGGTGAATGTGCGGCAGAATGGCGATACACTGTGAATGAAGTTCAGCCGGCTGTTCCCATGACCGATGACGTTTCTCACCGTGTTCGCAATGACGTGCCGCCTGCGATTCTGATCGAGGCCCTGGCGACGGCAAAAACGCCCGTCATTGCCGGTCACGTGACGCCTGATGTCGACGCTTTGGCGTCCATGCTCGCCCTGGCCCGAGTGCTGCCGTCCCCGGAGGCCCGGATCGTTTTGCCGGCTCCGCCGTCCGGACACAAGCTCAAGTTCCTGCTGAATCTGGCCGGCGATCCGCCCTTCGCCGATGCACAGCGCGTATCCCGCGCCGACCTTGTCGCGACCGTCGACACGGCCAGCACCAAGCGGGTGAATGTCCCCGGCAAGTGGGAGGCGATCGCCCGCCAATTCGTTGTCAACATCGATCACCACATCACCAACACCGACTATGGCCGGCTCAACTGGGTCGTTGACAACGCGAGCAGCACGAGCGAGCTGATCTATCGGCTGGCCCTCGCGGCCGACTGGCCGATCGACCCGGTGACCGCGACGCTGCTCTATGCCGGCATCTACTCCGATACCGGCGCGTTCTCACTGCCCAATGCGACGGCCGACGCCTTCGAGGCCGCCGCCGACCTGGTCCGCCGCGGGGCCGACGTCGAGCGGGTTGGACTGCAGCTCGTCCGTGCCCAGGAGCGCCACGAGTTCGATCTCATCCGCACGGTCTATCACAACACGCGTCTTGCGGCAGGGGGGCGTATCGCCTACAGCACCCTCACCTACGAGGAAATCCAGCAGGCCGGCTGCAGCCCGGAGGACATCGACGACCAGGTCTCGATCCCGCGTTCGCTCTCACGGGTCTGCATCGCGATGCTCTTTTCGGAAGGAGAGAAAGGCGTCATTCGCATCAATCTCCGCGGCGAAGGCGGTACGGCGGTGTTGCCTCTGGCCGAGAAGCTCGGCGGGGGTGGACACACCTGCTCGGCTGGCGTACGGGTGCGCGGCGGGATGGACGCCGTCGTCGCCCGCGTGCTCGCCGAGGCCGAGGCCAGCCTGCACGGGCCCTGAGCGGTCATCCCGACGATCGTGGAGAGCGTCGCTCTCCGAGCGCTCTACCGGGTCGTCCTGGCGATGCTCCTGCTCAGAAGGCTGAGGTCGCCCTGGCCGCTGCGGAGAATCATGTTCAGAAGCATCATCACGCCGTTCAGGAACTCCGCCATCGCATCCAGCCGCTGGCGGTAGACCTTGGCCTCGCGTTTGCGTTCTTCCCGGAGCTGTGAATTCTGCTCGGCGGCCATCTCGCGGCAGCGGTTGATGGTCTCGATGATGGGCTCCACCTCGCGGCGGCGGCGCTCGCGCACGATGGTCTGGAACATCTCCCAGACGGCGGTTTCGGCCACGAAGTACTCCTTGCGGTCGCCTTTCTTGTGGACGCGCGAGATGAGCCCCCAGTCGACGAGCTGGCGGATGTTCATGCTCGTGTTGCCGCGCGAGATCTGCAGCGCCTCCATGATGTCGTCGGTGCAGAGCGGCTCGGCGGAGATGTAGAGCAGGGCGTGCAGCTCGGCCATGGTGCGGTTGATCCCCCAGTAGCCGCCCATCTCGCCCCAGCGGCGGATGAACAGGGCCTTCGAACGGTCGAGGGCATCGGGTTGCATAGATGATCCTTTCAGAATAATCTGAAAATCGAGTATAGCCCCCGCACGCGTCGGCATCAAGGGGCATCCGTCCGCTCGGGCATCCCATGGTCGGGAGGGGCGGTCCGGCCGCTCGATGGCCCGGGGGTCTTATGCATCCAGGTAGCGAATGGCATGCGCCTTGAGGAGGCACACGACGCCGCGCCCGGGCGTCAGGTCCAGCGACGTGATGGAGCGCAGGCTGACCTCGACGAGGAACGGGCCCCCCACGTCCAGCTCCAGCAGGCCGCGTCCCGCGACCTCGCTCGTCCGGACGATGGTCGCCTGGATCTGGTTCTGGATCGAAATGCCCTCAACGGGCGCCAGTGAGATCGCCACGTCCTCCGGCCGGATGGCGATCAGCACGTCTCCGCCGACCGGCCTGTCCAGCGGCGGACCGAGCAGCGTAGCCGCACCGCTTCCGTCCTCATGGAGGATGTGAAGCCGCGTCAGACCCGAGGCCGGCAGTTGCTCGTCAATTCGGGCCCGCAGGACGTTCTCCAGCCCCGTCCCGGCCGCCAGCGTGAAGACCTCCGGATCCTTGACCACGCGGTGCAGCGGGCCCTGGCCGATGCAGCGTCCGCCATGAATGATCACCAGTTCGTGCGTGAGCTGCAGAATCTCGCCGATGTCGTGGCTGACGTACATGATGGGCGTGCCGCTCTCCGCGGCGACGCGCCGGAGCATCGGCAGGACCTGCCGCTTCATGGCCACGTCGAGAGAGGCCAGCGGCTCATCGAGCAGCAGAAGCCGAGGGGCCGACAGCAGTGCCCGCCCCAGCGCGACCCGTTGCCGCTCGCCTCCGGACAGTGTATGCACGCGACGATGCAGCAGAGGCTCCAGGCCGAGCATCCCGGTCACAGATGCTTCGTCCGGCCCGTTTCCGCCGTGCCGGCGCATGCCGTAGTGCAGGTTTCGTCGCACTGACAGGTGTGGAAACAGCCGCCCGTCCTGAAACACGACCGCGATGCCCCGTCGATGGGTGGGAACGTCAATGCCGGCCGCCTGGTCGAAGAGCGTGGTCTCGTCGCAGGCGATGCGCCCGCGCGACGGCCGCAGCAGCCCTGCAATCAGCGAGAGCAGCGTCGTCTTGCCCGAGCCCGACGGACCGAAAACGCCTGTCACGGGCTGATCCATCGCGCACGCGACGTTCAGCTCGAACGCGCGGTGCGTCCCACGTTCCTGCCCGCGGCGAGGCGCATGCCACTGCACGTCGATGTGGAGGCTCATCGACTCCCCCGGTGCGCCGCCGCGCGGCGCAGGATCCATTCCGACGCCAGCAGTGACAGCAGCGAGATGGCCAGCGAGATGATCATCAGGCGCATCGCCTTTTCGTCGCCGCCGGGGAGCTGCGTGTACGTGAACATGGCCAGCGGCAGCGTGCGTGTCTGTCCCGCGATGTTGCCTGCGACGGTCATGGTCGCGCCGAATTCGCCGAGGCTGCGCGCGAACGCCAGAATGCTCCCTGTCACCAGTCCCGGCGCGGCGAGCGGCAGCGTCACCGTGAGGAGCACGCGGGCGGGTGATGCGCCCAAAGTTCGCGCCGCCGCTTCGAGACCTGGATCCACCAGCTCGATCGCCAGACGGACGGACCGCACCATCAACGGAAACGCCATCACTGCGGAGGCCACCGCGGCTGCCCGCCACGTGAAGGCCAGCTCGACTCCGATGCCCGTCAGCCAGCTTCCCAGAACGCTGTTCCTTCCCAGGAGCAGCAGGAGCAAGTACCCGACGGCCACGGGGGGAAGCACCAGCGGCAGGTGCACGGCGGCGTCGACCAGGCCCTTGCCGGGGAAGCTTCGCCGCGCCAGCAGCCACCCCGTCGCCGTCCCGAAGGCCAGACAGCCCAGCCACGCTGCGCACGCCACGCGCAGAGAAAGCACCAGCGCGGACCATTCCTCGGAGGTGAGCAGGTCATGCATCGCGGTGAGTCTATTCCGGAGATCCCCGTCCGGATAGACGTGTGAGGCATGCCTGCGTCCAGATTTGGCCTCTTTGGGGTCCTGTGGTCGTAACCTATTTCAGAATAATGGCTTATGGATATCGCCGGTTCTGAGGAGGCCTGTTCCTGCCCGGCATGGGAGCGAAACCAGGGATTGGGGAAGCTGTTCACAACCTGCCGGACCGGCGTTCTGGGGAGGGCCCGGCCGGCGCATCTGGTTTACCCGCCTTCTCCCAGACACCCCTTCGAATAGCGGTTGGGGTAAGCCCCTACACGCTTGGGCGTGGCCGTTTTCCCAGTTTTGCGGGTCCGGCGAGGCCCTTCTGGGACGCTGCGTAGCGACTCGTCCGATAATCCGTCACCTGGATCGCGGCAAACCGATTCTTTGTCGAAAAAACACGCACGTTCGCGATTGTCTCGGCGGTCGCTTGCCTATCATTGCACAGACGTGTTGGCCGCAGGAGGCGAGCGACGGCCAGTGCGCTGTGCGGAACGTTCAGCCGTGACGGAAGCGGTGGGCTTCTGCAATCAAGGGGAGGGTGTCAGATGGGGGCGCATTTCCGCTCGCTCAAGTGGGATCGGGTGCTGATCGACATCTGTACGCAGCGTGATTTCCTGGATCCGGGGGGGATTCTTCAGGTCGCCAACCGGGAAGCAGCCATCGCCGGAATCCGCGAGGTCTTCCGCTGGGCGCGAACCGCGCAGCTCCCGGTGGTCTCGTTCGTCGAGTCGCACCGCCCCTCCGAACCGTTGAACGGCTTTCCGCTGCACTGCATCGACGGCACCCCCGGCCAGGAGAAGCTCCCGTGGACGCTCCTGCCGCCCTGGACGATCGTCGAAACCGATAATTACCTCTCTTTGCCACCCGACCTGATCGCCACCAATCGCCAGCTCATCTTCCGCAAGCGCACGCGCGATGTGCTGAGCAATCCCAAAGCCGACCGCTTCCTCACGCACGCGGAGGCGGACAACTTCATTCTCTTCGGCGTCGGGCTCGAGCGGGCGCTCAAGTCGCTGGCGCTCGGTCTCCTCGCCCGCAGCAAACCGGTCACCGTGATCTCGGATGCCTGCGGACACTGGAGCGCGGCTGACGGTGATCTGTCCCTGCGTCAACTGGCGGCCAAGGGTGTGCGGCTGGTGACCATCGAGCAGCTCGTGAGCGAAACGCCGCCTCCGCGCGTCCGGCGCGTCCCGCGCTTCATCGCCGACCGGCATAACCCCACGTCCGGCCCCCGGTCCCGCCGTACCCGCAGCAAAGTCGGCCGGAGGTAGCAGCGGCTGATCGTCTGTCATAGCGAATCAGAGTTTGCGAGCGTGTTCAGTTTCCCAGATGCTTCTTGACCTCGTCCACGAGGCCGGGGCCGCGCAGCTCCGTGGCCAGGAGCTTGCCGTCCGGGCTGATCAGGCATGAGTAAGGGATGGCGAAGCCGTCCAGGGTTCCGAATGCCTTCTCCGCTCCCGAGTTCGGCCCGGTGACCTGCGGCCAGTCGATGCCCGCCTTCTGAACCGCCTTGTCGAAGGCCTGACGCTCGCGATCGAGGTTGATGCCGATCAGCACGAAGTCTTTGTTGTTCTTCGTCGCCTCCCGCAGGGCCTTGACGTTGGGCACCTCGGCCATGCAGGGCCCGCACCAGCTCGCCCAGCATTCGATGAACACGTACTTGCCGTTCAGATCGGACAGCTTGTAGGTCTTGCCGTCGGTCGCGGTGACGACGATTTCGGGCACCGCGTCGCCGATCCGGAGTTTGGCCACGCGCGGCGGCTGCGTGCCTTCCTGATCGTCCCGGGTTTTCTTGAGCGTCACATCACGGGAGGCGGCGCCGGCGGTGAACTTCTCACGCACGGTGGCGTACCCCGGACGCTCGATGCTGATCTCGAGTTCGCCCGCGGGGGCGTGGGGGAACTCGAACGTGCCGTCCCTGGCGGTGACCGTCCGCATGCCCAGCGTGGTGTAGCCCTTCCAGCTCTCGACGGTGACCCACGCGTTGGCGATGGGCTGCCCGGCTTCGTCCATCACGCGGGCCCGGACGGGCGCTCCGGGATCGAGCGAGGCGTCCATCAGCAGGTTCTGGCCCGCCTCGAGCGTGCACTCCCGGATGACCGTCGCATAGTCGCCGTGCTGGAAGGAGATGACGTTGAGCCCCGTTGGCAGTCCGCCCAGTTCGTAGGTTCCATCCTGGGAGGTCCAGATCATCGGCATGTAGCCGTAGGGCTCGCGGCCGGCAATCACGCGGACGCCCAGCACGGGCTGCCCCCGCGCATCGACCACCGTGCCGTGAATCTGCGCGGCGAGCGGAACTTCCAGGGGAATCTCGACCGGAGCGACATCCGACGGCGACGTGCCGGTCGCCCGCGGACGCGGCAGCGTGAAGGCCTTCTCAAAGCCGCTCATCTGCACGTAGCCCTCGCCGTTGTAGCGCATGAGGAGCTTCTGAATCGTGACGGCCACACCCTTGAGTTCTGCCCGTCCATCCGCATCAGTCGTCACCTGCATCCAATGCTCGGACGGCTGCAGCACGACTTCGACGAGCAGATTCGGCGCGGGTTGCCCGTCGGAGCGTTTCGCCACGATCCGGACCGGCCGTTCGGGCTTGAGCTCGATGAAGACATCGGTCTCGTCCTCCTCGACTTTGACCGGAACGCGCTCCGTCGCCCAGCCGACCGCTGTCGCCACGAGCACGGCGGACCCCTGGTCCACCCCTTCGAGCGTGAACCGGCCGCGATGATCGCTGGTGGCTTCGATATCCCGGGCTCCCGTTGTGCACAGGATGCGGGCTCCGGCCACGGGCGCGTTGTCGTCGGCACGGCGCACCTGGCCGCGAATCCTGGCCGCCCCGGTCAGCGTGGCGTCGATGAAGGGAAGGTCTTCGTCGGGATCGATCTCGACGTCCTGGGTGAAGGGCGCGTAGCCGTCTTTGGTGACCGTGGCACGGACGCTGGTTTTCTCACGAACGGGCGTCTCCAGGCGAAGGGCGATATCGCCGGTCGCGTTGGTGACTCCCTCGGCGATCAGCCCGCCAGGCGGCTCGATCCGCACGAGCTGGACCTTCGCTCCGCTGATGCCGCCGCCCATGGTGTTGGTGACGATGCCTTCGATGATCCCACCCGCCGGTTGCGTGGTGGCCGGCTGGGTTTGAGCGGGGGCGTCCTCATCCGGATCCGGGTCTGCGGGCTCGGACTGCAGGGGTACGAGCAGGCACAGCAGGCTCAGCAGTTCGATGAGCATGGCAACCGACTCCAGAAGTCTCCGCCCTGAGGAAGCACTCGAACCGGGCGTCCCGGCCGACGGGGCGGACCCGCCTCCGCACGCAGCCCGCCCTGGCGAAACGGCTGTGGCCCGGCTGACGGCGATTCTACCGCGCGGTGCGTCAGCCCAGAACTCATTACCTATTACGTCTGGCGGGCGAGGGCGTTGCCGGCGACGAAGCCGCTGGCCCAGGCCCACTGGAAATTGAACCCGCCAATGCGTCCGTCGACGTCGAGGATCTCACCGACCAGGTAAAGCCCCGGGCAGACGCGCGACTGCATCGTGGCGGGGTCGATCTCGCTCAGCGGCACTCCGCCCGCGGTCACTTCGGCGTGGTTGTAGCCGCGGCTGTCGCGGACGGGCAACGGCCAGCCGAGCAGCACATTGAGCAGTCTCCGCCGGTCTTCACGCGAGAGGTGAGCGAGCGGGATGTCGCGGCGGATCCGCAGCTCGGCGAGGATGGCCTCAGCAACGCGTTGCGGGACAAGCTCCGCGGCGGCGGTGTGCAGTTCGACGCGCGGTCGCGAGTGTCCCCATTCGATCCATCGCCGCTCAACCGACTCGAACGTCTCGTCGGGCAGCAGACTGGCCGTGATTCGCACATCACGGCCCGCGAGCCGGGCGCGGTGCCAGAGCCCCGAGGCGTTCAGAACGACCGGCCCGCTGGCACCGAAGTGGGTCCAGAGCAGTGAGCCGCGGAGCCGCTCGGGCCGCCGGCCGGTGATATGCACCGACAGCTCCACTTCCTGCGAGACGCCCGACAGGGGTTTGTGAAACGCGCCTTCGAGGACCAGCGGGGCAAGGGCGGGCACGGTAGGCACGAGCGAGTGGCCGAGCTGCCGGGCGAAGGTGTAACCCGCCCCGTCGCTGCCGGTTTTGGGCAGCGACAGGCCGCCGGTGGCAAGGACGACGCGCGCGGCGCGCAGGGGACCGTTGTTCGTGATCAGGGTGAAGCCGCCCGGCGCAGCGGCGTTGTCATGATTCGCGGCGTCGTCTGACGAAGCCCTCGCCCGCGCTTCGGGCTCGATCGCTGTGACGCGATGGTCCCAGCACAGGCGGATATCCAGCCGCCGCGCCTCGGCCAGCAGAGCCTCGAGAACGGTGCGGGCGCTGTTCGTGTCCGGAAAGAGTTTGCCGTGCTCTTCTTCGTGGAGGGTCACACCGATTTCACGGAAGAAGTCGATCGTGCGCTGGACGGGCAGGGCACTGAGCACGCGGCGGATTGTGTTGCGGCTGCCGCCGCGGAAATCCTCCGGTGTGACGCGGACGTTGGTCACATTGCAGCGCCCGCCGCCGCTGACCAGGATCTTGGTCCCCGGCCGCTTCGCGCCGTCGAGCAGGGCGATGCGCAGCGATGGCTTCGCCCGGGCGGCGAAGATGGCGGTGGCCAGGCCGGCCGCGCCTGCGCCGACGATGGCAACGTCCGCATGTTGGGATTCCGCAGGCGACATCGTCCCGATTGTATCGGGGTCCGATGCCTGCCGCCTTTCCGCGTGGGTGGGTCAGAGAATGTGAACCGCCGAGGCGCTGCAGCCACGCCGGAGCCTTCGGTCGCAGCCAGACCGCAGGCCATCGCAGGTGCACACCGAGCAGGAGACGATTCATCGCTCGGATCGGCGTTCATCCGCATTCGTCGGTGGTTCCGGAAGCCCTCTCACAAAAACACGATGTTGCGGATTTGTCATGCAGAGATCGCATCATCGGCCGTTCATCCCGGCCGCTCTGATCTCTGCGGCCTCTGCGTCTGTGCGGTTTCACACCGTCACGGTGAAGGAGTGTTCGATGGCTGCAACCGGCTCAGGATGGCCTGGCGCTGGTTCGACCGTTTGAGCCAGCGCCGCAGATCGATCGCCACCCAGCCGCAGATCAGCGCCAGCAGCGCCATCTCAAACCAGCGTGCGACGCGGGCGTAGTCATCGAGTGTGCCGATCGACGCTCCCAGCGCGGCCCCGATCATGACTCCTGCCGGCTTGAACAGAACCAGCGAGAGAATCACGATGGCCAGCGTTGCCAGTCGCCTTCTCCGCTCCCGGGATCCCTGGCGTTCGACGTACTGCTGGACGAGCAGGCGCCCGCGGTCGAACGGCTGGCCGCACTCGGGGCAGCGCGGTTCGGGCAGGCCGCGGAGCAGGTAATCGCAGTGCGGGCAGTGCACGGGGAAGTCAGCATCGGGGAAATGCTGCGGGTCGACGCGTGCCTCGGCGGGGATGACGAGCGTGCCGAAGAGCGGGCGATTCAGCTTGCTCAGGAGTCGATGAGGCATGGTGCAAGAAGTTACCACGAGGGCGCCGCATTCGCTCGCCGCCAGAAGTGATCCACAGATGACACGGATCAGCAAAGCGCGGGCGTTGCCCGCAACCCAACCGGAGGACCGCCAGAATGCACCACCAGCTCCACCCGCAAGCCTGAGAATCACCGTGTGAAACGTGCCGGAGGCACGGCATGAGAATAGCCTAGCACTTCAGTGCTGGGAGCGGCCGGAAACATGATTCCAGTCCCGTAGGGACGAATGACGGAGTCCCTCAATCGTCCCTACGGGACTGATTCGCGAACGTCGCCCTGACCCAGCACTGAAGTGCTGGGCTATTTTCACTCATGTCCCTGCGGGACGACAGTGAATGCTCAAACGAATGCGCGAACAAGTTCGTGCCGGCAATTCTTCGCGGGATGCACAGAATTTCGCGGATAGTAATACAGAGGGTGGAACCTCATGTCATCTGTCCTGAACGGACCCAAGATTACATTTGTGTGCATCTGTGTGATCTGTGGATGAACCTTCCCGGGAAGATGTGAGACCGAGCGTGTGCGAGGCGCCGGGCTCACGGCTTTCCCGCTCCATCGCGGCCGCGAGGAGGACGGCCTCGCGCACCTGCTCGCGCTTCTGGCGGAGCTGCTGGTGCCGGCGGATTGTGTGGTGGATGATCGCGCCGCTGACGATCCAGAGGCCGGCCAGCAGGGCGTAGGGCAGGAGGACGAGCGTCTGGAAATGCTGAATCAGGTTCGCGGCCGGGGCCGAGCGCGTGGCCAGGAAGAGGGTGATGCCAGTGACGAGAATGACGAACTCCGCGGCCAGCGCGATGAGCAGTTGGCGCCTGCGCCAGGGAAGCTGGATCGGCTCATGGACGTACTGGCGCACGAGGAGCTGGCCGCGTTTGAACGGCCGGCCGCACTCGGGGCAGCGTCCGTCGGGCAGCCCGCGGAGCAGATACCCGCAGCCGGGGCAATGGACCGGAAACGCCTCCTCGGAGAACAGCAGCGGGTCCACCTCGGCATCGCGCGCCACGGCCGGGTCGCAAAACGGCATGTCGAGCGCGTCGCTGAGCGTGTGCGTCCAGGAACGTTCCATCACCGGCTCCTGATCGGGCGAGGGTCCGGGAATCGTCGCGTCACGGCGGCGGAGCCATGCGGCCTCAGCCGTCCTGCCTGGAAATCGGCCCCTGGATGGTATTTCGCCTCTCCAGGCGGACCGGGTGAGAAGAATCTGGACCGCGACAGATCGTTGGTCTCACTCCGGGGCCGTCGTCGCGTAAGGGCCAAGCGTGATGGGCACGTCCCTGTAGACCAACTCGCCGCGCCAGACCTTCGTGAGCAGCGCTTCGGGATGGTCTGCCCGCTCGCTGCTTCGGAGGATCAGATCGCACCGGCTTGCCGGTGGGACTTGAGCCCGCATACAACGGGTTACTGAACCCCATCCCCCGAGCCCCGCTTCGTGACGGACGCTGCCGAGGAACCACTCTTGTCCGTTCAGTGAGACATAAACGTCAAAGAGGACATCCACCGGCAGCCGACCCGCTTTCACAGGGGCTATAAGCTTGTTCCCTTCCTCTTGAACACGGCCGACATGAAAATCCTCCGGCCTGATCGATCGTCGGAGCACTTCAGCCAGGCGTGGATCGTCGATGAATGGGACGGGGGAAGCGGATACGACTTCAAAGGTGGCTTGGAGCGGGAGCGTTCGCTGGTAGACGGTCTCTGTCGATGAGGGAGCGGACGCGGGCCAAAGACTCGTGCGTCGGTAGACGCTTACGGTGCAGGTGACTTCGAGCGTGTGGTGGCCGAGTTCGTTGCACTGAAGGTTGCCCCGCTCGGGCCTCCAGTACGGGTCTCCATGATAGGCGAAGCCTCCGCCTGCCGCGCGTTTCGCCGGCAGACCGTCAATGCGAATCTCCCTGGTAATGCGGGTCTCGAAGTTCGGCGAATGAGCGCCGTTGCGTCTCAACTCGTAAGGTACCGGATTACCCTGGAGCACCCGTCGCCGGAGCCGCAGCTCATAAGATGCGATCTGGTCGAAGTAGGCGGCTTTCTGCGCGGCTGGCATGATCCCGTCGAGGGCCCACGTCTCGATCTGGTCCAACAGCTCGTAGTTGGAGTTCTCGTCTGCCTGCGTCTTGAGGCCATAAGCGATCAGGCGATCCCGGTTTGCAGAGGAGAGCCGGTTGGCCTCGATCCGGCGCTGGAGCTCAGCCCACGCACGATCCGAAGAAGGGCTTTCGAGATCGCGGATGAGCCACCTCGTGGGTCTGAGTTGATACCAGTCGATCGCCGGCAAGCCGGCGGACCCGGTGAAGATGGAGAGCAACGAACAACCGAGGCCGGCCGTGATCCTTCGGGGCGAGCGCCAGCGCCGGCCTGTGCAGATGTTCAGCGTGGTCAGCATCGTGCCGCACTCCGGACAATGGTTGCTGACAGCCCCCGTCAGCTCATAATCGCAGCTTCGGCAATGCGGCGCGTACCCCTGGCGCGGAGGCCACAGGCCCGTCTTCAACAGCCAGACGGCCGCCGCCAGCGTGATTGCCGCGCTGATGGTCGCGATCAGAGCGCCCACGCAGATTTGTACGATGAAGGCAGTTGAATGTTGCGTTCGATTCAGTATCGGAGAGTGGACACTTTCGGTCCAAGCCGGTCAGCCCTCGCGGATGACCAGGTCGTATTCGGGATAGCCGAGTTCATCCTGGCGTGTGAGGAGGCGGAAGGCTCGACCGAAAACGGGGGATCGCAGCCACTCCGCATCGGAGCGGATGGGCGCATAGCCGCTTTCACTTCGCTGGAGGATCTCCAGTCGGGCCTCGCCGCTCAGGGCATCCACCAGCCAGTATTCGGGAATGCCCGCATCCCAGTACAGCTTTCGGAGTGTTTTCGCATCTTTGCGGCGCGAGGACTTGCTGATCACCTCGAGCACCATGTCCGGCGTGCCTTCCACTTCGATCTCTGCTTCCACCCCCTTGACCCAGCGAACTCGGCCAGAGCGGACCGAGTCGTAGGCGATGAACAGCCCGTCCGGCTCCGTGGAAAGTCCCGCCGCCTCGTGGCTCAGCAGCGTGCGATCGTGGAAGAAGTAGCCGAGCCGATTTTTCCTGGCGAGCAGGTCGAGTGTTGCGCAGATGCCGCCTTTGACCCGGTTGTGTGCAAACAGACTCTCGGGGCTCAGATCAATCCAGATCTCTCCGGCCAGCCATGAGATGCGGCCCTTCTCGGGAAACTGATCGGAGCGGGCCCAGGCGCGGAACGACGCATGATCCGTCACGCCTTCCGGGATCGTCAGTTTGTCCTCGAATGTGACGACGCTCATGACTGTCCATTATAGCGGGAATCTGGCTCTACCGGCGCGGGGGCTCAATCACCATTCGTTGGCATCTTCGCCGAACCCCTCGCTTGCGCTTCGGGCTCTATTTGCCAGCGTATACAGCGTTCGCAGCCGTGAGGGCTTCGCCTTTGCTCAGTTTCACGCCTTCGTCGAGCAGGATCGATTCGAGGGCGGCCAGGACCATCGTGACGTTCCGGCGCGTGCTGGAGTGACCCATGAGGCCGATGCGCCAGGCCTGCGCTTTCATGGGGCCCAGGCCGGCGCCGATTTCGATGCCGTACTCGGCCAGGAGGCGCTTGCGGACTTTCAGATCGTCCACCGGCGCGCCGGAGGGGCCGGGGGGAATACGGATCGCGTTGAGCGTCGCAAGCGAGTGCTGCGGGACGTATTCGATGCCCATCGCGGCCAGGCCGGCGCGGAGGGCCTTGTGATTCAGGGCGTGACGGGCGATGCGGGCCTCGAGCCCCTCTTCCAGGATGATGCGCAGGGCCTCGCGCAGGGCGTACGTCATGTTGATCGGCGCGGTGTGGTGATAGAAGCGCTCCTGGCCCCAGTATTGCCGCACCAGGGTCATATCGAGATACCAGCTCTGGACCTTGGCCTTGCGGCGGTCGATGGCCTCGACGGCGGCCTTTGAGAAGCTCACGGGCGCCAGGCCGGGTGGGCACGAGAGGCACTTCTGCGTGCCGCTGTAGACGGCGTCGATCTTCCAGTCGTCGACGCGCACGTCGTGTCCGCCCAGCGACGTGACGGTGTCCACGAGCAGCAGTGCACCGGCGTCGTGGACGAGTTTCGAGATCTCCTCGATCGGCTGGTGCGCGCCGGTGGACGTTTCGGCATGCACGATGCCGAGCACTTTGGTCTTCGGGTGTTCTTTCAATGCCTTCGCGACGGCGTCGGGCTCGATGATCCGGCCCCATTCGGCTTCGATCGAGTGGACCGTCGCGCCGGCCCGCTGGGCGACATCGCGCATCCGCGTGCCGAACACGCCGTTGACGCAGACGATCATCTCGTCGCCCGGCTCGATCAGGTTGACCACGCACGCCTCCATGCCCGCGCTGCCGGTCCCCGAGACCGCCAGCGTGAGTTCGTTCTTCGTGCGGAACACCGCCCGCATGAGCTCGCGCGTCTCGTCCATGATGACCAGGTATTCCGGGTCGAGGTGCCCGAGCGTCGGGGCGGAAAGAGCCCGCAACACGCGGTCGGATACGTCGCTGGGCCCCGGGCCGAGCAGAATGCGCGTCGAGGGCTTGAGTTCACCAAACGGAATCGGCATGGATCTCTCCTGGCTCGCGTCAGTTCATGAAAGGGGGGATTGTACCGCCGGCCGGTGATGGCGTCATCCGGCCGAGATGAATGACGAATGACGAAACCAGAATGACGAATGAATGACGAAGCCCGAATGACGAAGGGGGATGAGCTGTCTCGATTCGACCACCGATCCCGGAGCTTTCGGTATTCGGACTTCGGATTTGATGCCTGATTCGGTTTCTCCGCAGGCAGCGGCTTGGCGGCCGGAGAGCGGCATTCCGGCGTCTTGCCGTACAATAAGCCCATGATGGATTTCCTCCGAAAGCTCCTGTTCGAGAGCCTGCCGCTGCTTCTGGTGGCGGAGGTCGTCGCGGTCGGCGTGGCAGTGGCCGTCCATCGTCGCCGGCTCACGAAGGGCAGTCGACGGGGGTTGTGGATCACCCTGGGCGTGTGTGTGCTGATGGTGGGGCTGCAGCGCGTCGTGGTGACCGATCACGAGGCCATTGACACTCTGGTCCACGGGCTGGCCGAGGCGGTCGATGATGGCGATCTGGCCGCGATGGATGCCCTCGTGGACGATGCCTTCCGGGTCGGGCAGACCGACAAGCGGCAGTGGATGGCCACCGTCAACCAGCGCCTCCAGGAGTGGCAGGTGGATGAGCCGCGGATCAACGCACTGACGATCGTCGTGCAGGGTGACGAGGCGGACGTGCGTTTCCGCGTCATGTGCGATCTGCGGAGCCCGGGCCAGACGCAGGACAATGTGCCCAGCTATTGGCGACTCCGCTGCGTCCGCCGCGAGGGCGTGTGGCGTATGGGTGCGATCGAGGACGCCGAGATGGGACCGGGCGTCTTCACGCGGCAGGGCGGTATGGATCTGATGCCCTACTTAAACCTGCGGTGAAGGCGGGCCATGTTCCTCGGGCGCGGGGCGTAAAGGCGGCGGGCTTGCCGACTCGCGGCCGGGCGGGGAGGCCGGAGTGCCGTCGCCGGCGGGGGAGACTTCCGGGCGCACCTTGCCGGCCATCTGCCGTGCTTTGGCCCTGGCCTTGTCCAGAAGCTTTCGGGCCCACACGAACTCGGTCGCGAGGATCGCCAGTCCGACCGGGATGATCAGCCAGGCCTGCAGCACCGGCAGAAACATCGCCGCAATGCCGATCAGCAGGACGGTCATGCCCAGGACGAAAACGACCACCCGCCTCGCGTTTCTCCACGTCAGCATGGTCGCACCCATGGACCGCACCGCCCGCCCGATGCCCCGCCGCCTTAGATGGAGGGGCTTTCGTCAGGGGCGACGGCCTTCTTGCTCAGGAGCGATGCCACCACTCCCACCGCCAGAATCCCCGCGATGATAGACAGCGAGAACCCGGTGTCGATCTTGTAGAAGCCTGAGAGCAGCATCTTCACGCCGATGTAGGCCAGGAGAAACACGAGGCTGGTCTTGAGATAGCGGAACTTGTGCATCATGCCGGCCAGCGCGAAGAACATGGATCGCAGGCAGAGGATGGCAAACACGTTGGACGTGAACACGATGAACGGGTCCCTGGTGACCGCAAAGATGGCCGGAATGGAATCCACCGCAAACAGCACGTCCGTGCTCTCAATCACCAGCAGGCATACGAACATGGGCGTCATGGCCTTGCGGCCATGGCGGGCGGGAGCGGCCGGGTCAGGCGGGAGCTCGACGAAGAAGTGGTCGCCCTCCATCTGCGGGCTGACGGGATAAAAGCGGCGGGCCAGCCGCACGAGGATGTTGTTCTCGGGTTCGGGGGGTTCTTCGCCCGCGAACATCATCTTGACGGCCGTCAGCAGCAGCAGCACGCCGAAGATGTAGATCACCCAGTGGAACCGGGCGATCAGCGCGGCCCCCGCGATGATCATGACCCCGCGCATGATGAGGGCGCCCAGGATGCCCCAGAACAGGACGCGGTGCTGAAAGACGCGGGGGATGCGGAAATATGAGAAGATCAGCGCGATGACGAAGATGTTGTCGAGGCTCAGCGACTGTTCGACGATGTAGCCGGTGAGGAACTTGATTGCCCCGTCGCGGCCGTTCTCCACGTCGCTGTACGCCAGCCCGATGCCGAGCCAGTGATGCGTATAGGCGAAGTAGACGAAGACGGTGAAGACCAGCGCCAGAGCGACGCACAGGCCGGTCCAGCGCAGGGCCTCCGCCGTGCTGATCACGTGAGCCTTGCGGTTGAAGATGCCCAGATCGAGCGCCAGCATCACCAGGACGAAGACAACAAAACCAACCCAAAGCAGCCACGTCATCGGTCATCCTTCTCCTGAGCGGTTTCTGTTCCGCAGGGTACGTACCATATCGCGCCTCTGGCGGTGGCGTCGAACGGCAGGTGGACACGGGGCACTCGGATCGCTCTGGTACGTTACGTTGCAGAAGGCTCAGGTGCCCAGGAGAATTTTTTGAAATATGTCGAACTGCTGCAAGTTGTTGTGCCGTCGGAAATTGGGTCGAAAGACGGATTTGCGTCTGACAAATGGGCCAGATTCTGGTTGCGAGCGGCCGGATCCGTGCGGTATATTCTTTTCCGTTCGGAAGTTAGTAAGCACTAAGTCGGGCCGAGCGGCGTTCCGGCGCGAGCGCTCCTCACGAAGATGCAGTCGATCGAACGAAGCGATCTGTAGCGGTCCTGGGATTGAGGTAGAGGCGTTAGCACAGCCACAAAGTTAGTGATTACTAGTTTTCTATCCCGTCCGTTGGAGACGGCCGCGTTTTCCCAGGATGGCCGTCTCTGGACGCCATGGCGGGTTTGAACGTCCTTTTTGAGGGTCTCGAAGATGACCACCACCCTGTCGGATGCCACAGTGGGCGTCGCTGGACGCATTTCTCTGCCCATCATCAACAACCAGCCGGTCGAGGCGATCCTGAGACAGGAACGCGAGCGGCTCATGCGCGAGGCGGGACTGAACGTCGCGCCTGTCGCGCACTTCCGCCGGCCGGAGGAGCGGCCGTTTACCAAGGCCGAGCGGGCGACGACGACGATCCTTTTCGGCGGGCTGACGCTGCGGCATGAGAAGCTGCTGGTTGGCTGCCTGGAGGGGTTGGGCTACAAGGTCGCGCTGATTCCCACGCCGCGCAAGGCTGACTTCCAGGCCGGTAAAGAGTACGGCAACAACGGGCAGTGCAACCCGACGTATTTCACCGTCGGCGCGCTGGTCAACTACCTCAAGGATCTGCGCGACAAGAAGGGCCTGTCACGCGAGCAGATCCTGAATGATTACGTGTTCATCACCGCGGGGGCGTGCGGACCGTGCCGATTCGGTATGTATGAGTCGGAGTATCGGCTGGCGCTCCAGAACAGCGGCTTTGACGGCTTCCGCGTGCTGCTCTTCCAGCAGGGCGGCGGGCTCAACCAGTCGGAGGTCGAGGCCGGGATCGAGTTCAACCTGGGCTTCTTCCTGTCGATGCTCAATGCGATGCTGATGGGCGATCTGCTCAACGAGGTGGCCTATCACATCCGGCCGTACGAAGTTGAGCCGGGTAAAACCAATGAAATCTTCGATCAATGCGTGAAGATCTGCACGGATCGGCTGCGGTCCAAGAACTACAACGACCTGCAGGCGGGCATCGTCGCGTCGTTCCTGTCGAAGGTGACGCCGCTCAGCGGCCCGGCCGACGCGGCCAAGTTCCTCGATCAGCTCAAGGGCGATTTCTACACGTCGGCGTTCGCCGAGTGCGCGCGGCTCATCGACGAGCAGATCGAGGTCGATTACACGCGGCCCAGGCCGCTGGTCAAGATCACGGGCGAATTCTGGGCCCAGACGACCGAGGGCGACGGCAATTTCAACATGTTCCCGTTCCTGGAGCGCGAAGGGGCCGAGGTGCTCGTCGAGCCGATCGGCACCTGGATCGCGTACCTGATCAACCAGGCACGGTCTTACGTGAAGGACACGCGCGGGCTCGATGAGAACAAGCAGCAGCCTGGCAGGTTCGAGATCGGCAAGCGAATGAAGCTGGAGAAGGAGTACTACAAGAAGCTCTTCGCGCTGACCGTGGCCGAGAAGGTGCTGTGGCGCGAGTACGACCGCCTGCGCGAGGCGCTGGGGGGCACGGCCCATCAACTGGCCAACCAGCTCGAGCTGCAGCGCATGGGGCACCCGTACTACAACAGCCGCAGCGGCGGCGGCGAGGGGCATCTGGAGGTCGCCAAGGCCATCTACTACTGCAACCACGACCTGTGCCACATGGTATTGTCGCTCAAGCCCTTCGGCTGCATGCCCAGCACGCAGTCCGACGGGGCCCAGGCGGCGGTGGTGGCCCACTTCCCCGACCTGATCTTCCTGCCCATCGAGACCAGCGGCGAAGGCGACATCAACGCCCACAGCCGCGTGCAGATGGCCCTGGGCGAGGCGAAGGTCAAGTGCAAGAACGAGTTCAAGCGTGTGGTCGAGGAGACCGGTTACACGATCGAACAGATTCGCGAGTACGTGCAGCGCCCGGAGAACCGCGACCTGCGCCGCCCCCTGCAGCACGTGCCGCACCACAAGGGCGTCATCGGCCGCGCGGCGAACTTCGTGCTGCACGACTGAGAGCAGAAGCGCTGGTCCTGGTCGCGC
>CAZQEN010000135.1:0-18375 GCA_964591605.1 uncultured Planctomycetales bacterium | reverse complement strand
CCTGCGCCTCCACGATGTCTGTTCAGTGCTGTACGAGGGATTCAATGCGTTGAACCGGGAGACCGACGAACAGGCGGTGTCAGAATGGCAGCAGCGGCTCCTGTCCATGCTGCAGGCGTTCCGGCAGACCTCTTCCGCGAGAATCCTGTGCACAAATTACGAGCAGCCTGCGTATCCGAGCCTCGGGCTGGCTGACCGCCGCTCTGAGCCCTCGCAGGTGCGCGCCATTCAGCGACTGAACGAATGGCTCTTCGATTTGACCGGGCAGGTGGGTGATTTTCACGTTGTCGACATCGATTCCCTGGCGGCGGTCTGCGGGCGGGCCAGGTGGGTCGATCCGAAACTGCAGCTTTGGGCCCGCTCGCCGATTCGCCCGGAGTTTCACTGGGCCTTCGCAGGCGAGGTCATGCGGGTGCTGCGGGCCACCACCGGGCGTTCGCGCAAGGTGCTTGCCCTGGACTGCGACAACACGCTGTGGGGCGGGGTTCTGGGCGACGTGGGGATCGACGGCATCGCCCTGGGGCATGATTACCCGGGCAGCGCCTTCGTCGCCCTGCAGAAGCGGGCGCTCGAGCTCTACCATCGCGGCGTTGTGCTGGTGGTTGCCAGCAAGAACGATCCGCAGAACGTCCGCGAAGTGTTCGAGCGCCATCCCGAGATGATCCTGCGGCCCGAGCACATCGCCTGCTTCGCCGTGAACTGGGAACCCAAGCCTGGCAACCTCCGCCAGGCGGCGGAAATCCTCAATCTGGGCCTCGACAGCTTCGTGTTCGTCGACGATCACCCCGTCGAGTGCGCCATGATGCGGGAGCTGCTGCCGGAGGTGCTCACCGTCCAGTTGCCCGAAGATCCGGCCGCGTTCGAGTCAACGCTGGCCCGCCTCGACTGCTTCGACCAGTTGACGGTCAGCGAGGAGGACCGGTCCCGCGGTGCGATGTACCGCCAGGAGGCCGCCCGCGCGGAGCTCCGGGCCCAGGCGGGCGATCTCGAGTCCTTTTTCAGAGGCCTGGAGATGAAGATGTGCGTCGTGGTCAACGACGAAGGGCACGTCCCCAGGGCGGCCCAGCTCACTCAGCGCACCAATCAGTTCAACATGACCACCATCCGTCGGACGGAGAGCGACATCACCGCGCTGATGCGCAGCAACGATGCCGAAGTCATCACGCTCCGGCTGGCGGACCGGTTCGGCGACCACGGCATCGTCGGTCTGGCCGTCGTCCGGCGCGGATCGTCCGACTGGGTGCTGGAGACGTTCCTGATGAGCTGCCGGGTGCTCGGCCGGACCGTCGAGCAGAGCTTCCTGGCCTGGATCGGACGGCGGGCGATGGCCGCCGGGGCCGCCCGGCTTGTCGCCCACTATCGGCCAACCAAAAAGAACACACCCTTCGGCAGGTTCTATGAGTCCTGCGGCCTGCGGGCGGAGGAGAGCGGCGCCGACGGTGCGCAGCGGTGGGCACTGGCCCTCGAGCCCGGCGCCCCCGCTCTGGCGATACCCGCCTGGATCAACTGTGAATCGCCCGCGCCGCAGAGGGAGCAGGCATGAGTCAGCAGAACCGGACCAAGCTCAACGAGATCGTTTCCATCATCATGGAGATCGATCCAGGCGCAGTGACGGACGATCTTTCTCCCGAGCGGCTCGAGCAGTGGGACAGCCTGAACCACCTGAACCTGTGCGTTGCTCTCGGCCAGGAATTCGGCGTCGAGATGACGACCGATGAAATGGCTTCCATCCGGAGTATCGGGGATATTGTCCGCTGGCTGGGCGCCAGGGGTGTGGTATGCACCTGAATCGGGCGGCGTGGACCGGCGCGCGGATCAGCCCCTGAAGTCGGCCCGGGCCGCCTCGAGCGTCTCGACGAACAGCCGGCCCATGTGGTCGCGCGAAAACTCCCGTTCCGCCAGGGCCCGCGAGCGCCGGCCCATCTCGCGGCGTTCCTCGGGATGGTCGCGCAGCCACAGGACCGCGTCGGCGAACGCTTTGGCGTCGTCCGGGGGGACGGCCAGGCCGCACCGGTTCACCTCGATCATGTTCGCCAGCCAGCCCGGGTAATTGTTGAGGACCGGCAGGCCGCACGAGATGTAATCGAAGAACTTGTTCGGCGAGGTTCCGAAGTAGAACGCCGGCACGTTCCTCAGGATCATCAGGCCGACGTCCATCCGCGGCAGCACGCGGGCCAGTTCCTCCTTTGGCACCGCCTTCAGCCAGACGCACAGATCATCCAGCCCCTCCGACCGGCTGCGGGCCATCAGCCGGTCACGCTGCCCCCCTGAGCCGATGAAGACGAAGCGCAGGCCCCTGGCCCCGCGCCGCTTCAGCTCGGCCACCGCATCCAGCACCGCATCCAGCCCGTTCGCCAGTCCGTGTGCCCCCGTGAAGACCAGCCGGAAGTCGCCGGGCGCGCCGAAGCGTGAATTGTCGAGCGGCTCGCGGCTGGGCGTGAACAGATCGAGATCGCACGAGTTCGGAATCACCGCCACCCGCTCGGCCGGATAGCCCAGACGGCAGATGCCATCACGGATCCCCGGAGCCAGGGCAATCACGCGCCGCGACGAGAAATACGCCGTTCGCTCCAGCCGGCGCATGTACCACACCATGAGCGGGTTCCGGACGAGCCCCATCGCGATAGGAAGTTCCGGCCAGAGGTCTCGAACTTCAAAAACCAGCGGGACCTTCAGATATCGTGAGCCCTTGACGCCCGGAATCGCCACGGTCAGCGGCGTCGAGGTCGCAAAGACGAGATCCACGCCGGTCAGCGACTTGACGACGCGGGTGGCATCCCGGGCGAACCGCGTGAACGCCAGGGCCCGCCGGGCGAACCCCATGGTGTTCGAATAGGGCTCGGCGATGCAGATGACCCGGATGCCGTCCACCTCGAACCGGCTGACCCGCTCGTCGCGGCGGAACGACGGCGGCGCGTTCTCGCTGGCCGCGCAGATCATGGTCACGTGGTGCCCGGCCGCCAGGAGCCGCTGGCTCATCTCGTAGGAGCGGGTGCCGGTCGTGCCTTCCTTGGTCGAGAAGTACTGGTGAATGTAGACGACGTGCATGGATGCCGCGGCCGGATCAGCCGCAGAGACTCCCGTGACAGGATTCGCCGCTCGTTGCGAACAAGTGCGATACGATAGTTGCCGCCTCACACGACGGCAAATGCCCGCGTCGCGTGCGGCTGGCAACGGTGCTCCGCGGTCGGCGCGGCATCGATGCCCAGTACCTCGCACATCGGGCCAAACTCGAACTCGCCCGCCAGCCGCGTCAGCCGGGGCTCGACGCGCGAACGCCACAGCTCCTGCGTGAAACGGCGCCGCCACCGCGCGCTCGCCCCATGACGGGCGAACCACCCCGTCTCGCGCGGTGCGAACTCGTACGGGTGCAGGTACACCACCGCGGGTTGACCGGCCTGATTAGCGCGGCGAATCGCCCGGGCCAGGGCGATTCCCGGCAGCAGCCGCGTATACCCGCCGCCCACGCACGGCCAGCGACGGCCGAGCGCCCGGTACGTCGTGATCGGAAACTCCGTCAGGTCGCAGTCGTTCCACTCAAACGGGTAGGGGGGGGCCTGGGGAATCCCGTATCGCGGATGCCGGACCGGAAAGATGCTCGAACTGTAGCGGAAACCCAGCTCGCTCAGCAGCTTCCCCGCCCAGAGTGAATACCGGGTAATCGAAAAGGCCGGCGCGCGATAGCCGATCGGCCGGACGCCGGTCTGGGACTCGATGAGCTGCACGGAACGCCGCACGTCCCGACGGAATTCGTCTGCGCTGATTGAATAGACCAGCTCGTGACCGTATCCGTGAGATCCGATTTCGTGACCGGCGGACGCCACTCCGGGCAGCAGATCCGGAAACTTCTCGCACACTTTGCCCAGCGCGAAGAAGGTGGCCCGCACGCGGCGCCGCGCCAGCCAGTCGAGCACGCGCTGCGTGTTTTCGACCACGCGCTCGCTCACCGGCAGGTGCGGGTCGAGCACCGCCTGGGCCCAGTCTTCCAGATCTACAGTGAAAGCATTGAGCATGGCTGACTGCCGACGGCCGTGCGCCTTCCTATATCATCGGCTCCTGCGGGGGCATACCTTTGGACCCGGAAGGCGTCTGCATCAGCCGGCTGCCGAGCTCGGTACGGATAAAGGCGTACAGGCTGCCCAGGATGGCCACCAGCACCGCCGTCGCCAGCCACCGGTTGTACTGCCGGGCATGGAACACGCGTCCCTGGCCCGCCTCCGGCATTTCCCGCGGCTGGAGGGGCAGGCCGTAGGCCTTCGCCAGAGGGTCGATCTGGATGAAGTGGATCACCGGCACGCCCGCCCGGCTGAACCGCGTCATCACCGAATCGATCGCCAGGGCGCCCGCGGGCGGGCGGAGATTGAGCCCGGGCACGAAGAGCCGCTTGCCGACGCTCGTGCCCACCGAGGTCGTGCCCCCGCCCACGTTGATGTAGGCCTTGATCGGGCTCCCCCCGGCCGTCTCACGGTACAACCTCATCCGCTGATCGATACTCTCACCGAGCGACGTGGCCGTGACCGGCTCAATTCCGTTCCGCCGGATGCCAGCTTCGAGCAGGTCCTTTCCCTCTTGCGACATGCCCGCACCCAGGTCCTCCGCTCCGCCCAGCGACGCCGCTACGGACCGGAAGGTGAATACGTGCTGCTCCTCGAGGATCCGCTCCATGTCGAGCCACAGGAAGTTCGGCAGGTTTGCCCCCCATTGAGACGCCGACGCGCTGCTGATGATCACGGTCCGGGCACCGAGCGTCTGGAGCGCCGCGTAAACGCAGATGTTCAGGGCCGGGAACGAGCCCGATGCCCCGACGGCGACCGCGTCTCCCTGGTTCACGCCCGCCTCTTTCAGCCACTGCACGACGACTGCGGCGAAATTGGGGTTGATCGACGTCTGCTTGGCGGGCAGGCTTCCCGGGTCGCTGGTCACGGGCGTCATCGCGACGCCGATCAACCCGGAGCCGGCCGGATCGTGGAGCGGATCGATCGCCGGCTCGTGCCGCACCCGTTGCTCGCGGATGACCTCCATCGCCTTCAGGGCCAGGCGGGAGGCCTCGATCTTCTCCTCGTAATGGGGCTGGCGGGTCTGGAGCTGAAATCGCTCGACGACGATGATCCCCGCGATGGAGAACGCCGCAATCAGCGTCAGCGCCGTGCGCGAGATGCCTCTGGGCCGCCAGTAGATCCGCTTCATATGTTTTGACACCAATACACGGTCAAATCAGACCCCAAAGCCAAAGTCGTCATCCGGAGGTCATCAGCTCCTCGCCTGCAAAGAGAAGCAGCAGCAGCCGCACGACCACGGACGCTGTGATCAGCGTGCTCAGGGTCTCGATCACCCCCTGCCGGTCGAGCCAGATCGCAATCAGGCCGGGGATGATGTAACCGATCACCGCGTGCTCGGCGGCGTGCGAAGCGCCCGTGTTCATGAACCAGGCGTCCGCAGTGGTTCGCACGAGGGCGCCCAGCAGATAACCCACCAGGATCATCAGCACGGTGCGGCGCTTGCCGAAAATGATCAGGATCGTGGCCAGAGCGCGGACGATGGCGAAGGTCGCAATGCCGGCGACGAGGGTCAGGATCACGGGAATGACCCCGTCGCGGTTCAGGAACAGCGCGATGTAGCCCGGCACGACCAGACCGCCGGCGGCCAGTCCGAACAACTCGGAGAAGATGAGGCTGATCACCAGCCCCAGTCCGATTGACAGCGGCAGGAGGGTCATGAGCTCCTCCTCTCCGGAGCGCTGCGGTTCTTGAAGTACTGTACGACCTGCAGGCCCGGCCCGCCGATGTTCCCCATGCCCATCACCAGTGCGGATCGCTCCGCCAGTGACATCACTGTCTCGAAGATCTGATCGACCGTCTGATGGTCCGCGGGCACCAGCCGGCGCGAGTCGATCCCCGCCCGGATCGCGGAGCGGGCGAAGATGTAGGTTCCGGTCCCGATCAGCAGGTAGTGATCCGCCCGCGGCCACGCCGCACACGCCCGTCCGAGTTGCTGGGAGCGGTCCGGTCGGTCCAGTCGGCAGTTGAAGATGGCGATTCGCTTCTCGACGCTGGGAAAGCGCGCGAGGGCGAGCCGCCAGATCTGCTCCGTCGATTCCGGGTCGTTGGCCGCAAAACCGTTCACGAAGAACAGCTCGCGCCCGAAGAAATCGATCCGGCACGTGGCCATCACGCCGGGGTCGGGCGTCGCTGCCCACATACCTCGCAGTGCCACCCGGCGATCGATGCCCAAAGCCGCGCACACCTTCAGCGCCAACGCGACGTTCTCGGCATGCTCGACGTACGAGAAGCCCGCGAGTTCTTCCGGCGTGATCGCGCCGATCTCCGATTCGTCCACCGTCTCCAGTTTCGCCTTCCGATCGGCGCAGACTCGCGCCAGCACGTCCAGATGCCGCCGCTCAGCGGTGAACATCCTTCCCTGCCGAGGGACCATCCCCGCGAGTGCCCAGGCCACATCCGTGTCCGTCGGCCCCATGACCTCGAGGTGATCGGGACGCGCGTTGGTGATCACCCCGTGCGTAGCACGGATCAGCTTGTTTTCACTCACCCACTGCAGGATCGGCTGCAGCGCCATGCACTCGACGACCAGGGCCTGAGCCTGGCAGGCCGCTGCCACGTCCACGATCCGGAGCTGTTCGAGCACGTTCGGGGCGGACGGACGGCAGATCGGGTATTCCGATCCGTCGGGGAGGATCATGCGGGCCAGGGTGCCGGTGGTCTTGGCGCAGGTCACGATTCCGCCCGTTCGCAGACCTGCAGCGATCAACCGCGTCACGCTCGACTTGCCGCGAGTACCGTTCACGTGGATGCGGATCGGGACGCGACGCAGGGCCCGCCGATGGAACAGGGCCTCGAGGCCGGCCGAGATGAGCATCAGGACCGTGACGCAGGCCAGTAGCCAGAGGTGACGAGTGAGCATGGATCAACCGCAGGCCGGCTTCGACACGAGAGAACCCCCGAGCCCGCCGCCCGGTCCCGGCTCGGCGGAATCGGCCATTCCCGTGCCGCTGGAGGCATGAGGGCACGGGCGGGCCGGTCGTCCCTCGACGATCCTGGGCCGGCGCGCAGCCATACACCGGCTGCCCTCCCGAAGGGCCGCCACAGTGTATATATCGGCCCTTGCCGATGGAATCTCGGGAAGACGTCGGCGGTGAAGGGGCGACAGTTAAGTCTTTATTGTGACGTACGTTGGAGCAAGAATGCTGGGGTCAGTTATCCGGAGAGAAGGGGGAGGGCGCCTGCGCCAAGCGGTGAGCGGGGCCGGGTCAGGCCCAGCCCTCGCTCGTATCCGTGTGGCCTGTTGCCGGCGACGGACGTCTCCTGCCCGCCGATGGTGAGTGCGCCCCGGCACAGGGCAGGGTACACCGGCAAGCGTGAGCGGTTCACCCGCGACGTCGGGCCCTCAGCACCAGCCCGCCCGCGGCGAGCAGGACGAGGGAGGCGGGTTCGGGCGTCGCTTCGCCGTAAAGCTCGAAGGCAAAGTCGATGTTCGGCCGGATATTGGTACGGCCGAGCTGGTCTACGATCCCGGTCCCCGCGCCGACGGCATCGACATAATTGCCTGCGGAGATTTCCCTGCCGCGGTTGCCCTTCTGCTCTTCGGTGGGTACCCACGCCTGGGTGCCGCCCGTACTGCCGACCAGGGAGACCTCGAGCCAGTATGTGCCGCCGGAAAGCTCCGGAAAGTTTGCGTTGCCAGTCAGATCGAAATCGAGGGCGATGATCGGACGCGAAGTGCTTGTATCGGCGAGATTGCCCCGGCGATAGGCCCCGGTCCACGTCGAGCGGCCTGCACCGCCGCCGAGCGGATCGCTGGAAACCTCTCCCATGGGGGTGAGCATGTCCGCGCTGGTGGCGCCGGTGCCCATATAGCCGGCCGCGATGCGTCCGTCGTTGGCGCCCAGGCGTGCACCGGTCGGAGCGGTGTTCCAGATACGCAGATATCCGCCGAGAATCGTGTTGTTTGTGTTGGCTGCACCCGATTCGTAGACATACACGCGAATGCGGTTGAGCTGGAAGTTCGGTTGACTGCCCAGCACGCCGCTGTCGATCGTGAAGTCGTCGGCCGCCGCATCGAACGTGTTGTCCGGCAGCCAGTCGACGGGCCAGGCAAAATCACCGCCGCCGCCGGAGGCCGGGGCGGGAAGACGGTAGCTCTTGCCGACCACCGTGCCAACCGTGGGCGTGTTGGTGGGCGGATCGTTGAGCCATTTGCCGTTGTCGTAGAGAAGCGCAGCGTTAACCGGAAGTGTTCCGACGGCGAGCGCGATCAGCGCGCAGCCGACAACCATTGATTGCCTCATAAGGGCCCTCCTGATGTACAGGGAGATGACGGACAGTTGCATGGGCTTTTCCCTTCCTGAATGCGCGAAGGTGCCCGAACTGGTACCCACCGCACCCTATCCAGGATACCCAACCAGGGTGGAAAAGCAATAGCGTAGCTTGAAAAAACTTTCGGGGTCTGGCGAATCTTTCGGGTACCCCTGCGGGTGGTGGGCAGGCCATCGGGAGGGCTCGGGCAGTTCTGGCTGGACCTGCCATGGCGGGGCTTCCTCTCATCGTGTCTCAGAGGGGTGTCCCGTCCCGTCGCGCAGCGCGGGCTGGCGGACAGGGGGACGCGAGATTCCTCCGCAACTGTCGGTACCCCACGCCGCTCTGTGAAACGGGGTGGACCCAGACACCTCCTCAAACACGCTCTCAGACGCCCGGATCAGGGGGCGGCACAGGCGGGGTTTGCGGGGACCTGCGGCCCGCTCCGGCAGTTGGTGAACGAGTTGAACTCCCCCGGGCTGCCCAGGTCGGTCTCGTCGATGTCGCCGTCGCTATCGCGGTCAAAGCACACGCAGTAGGCCGGCTCCGCCGGGATCGGCGGCTGCCCCGGTCCCCTTCCGGTGAAGCACCTTTGGAAGATCCCAAAGTCGTCCTGGTCGACATCCCCATCGCCCAGCCCGAAGCCGATGCCGTTGCCCTCCGCGTCAGCGAATGGGGTGTTGCAGGTCAGAACGGGCACCTCGTCTCCGAACAACTCGAAGGCGAAGTCGACCTCTGGGCGGAGATTGGTGCGGCCCAGGCTGTCGACCTGCGCAACACCGCTGCCGACGGCATCAACGTAGTTGCCCCCGGAAATCTCCTTGGCCCGCGCCCCCTTCCGCTCCTCCGTGAGCACCCAGGCTTCCACCCCCGTGGTGCTCCCCAGCAGTGAGACTTCGAGCCAGTACGTCCCCGCATCCAGCTCCGGCCAGGAGGAGACATCGAAGTCGAGGGCGATGATCGGGCGGCTGGTTGTCGTGTCGTACACCCCGCCCCGACGATAGACGCCGGTCCAGACGGAACGGCCGGCGCCGCCGGCCAGCGGGTCGGCATTCACCTGAGCGATGGGGAGCAGTTTGTCGCTCTCGTCGGGTCCGGTTCCGATAAAACCGGCCACAATGCGGGCGTCGTTCGTGGTCAGCCGCAGGCCCGTCGGCGCGGTGTTCCAAATCCGCAGGTAGCCGCCGGTCAATGTGTTATTCGTGTTGGAGGCGCTCGCTTCGTAGGCAAAGAGACGCACGCGCGTGAGATGGACCCGCGTGGAGAGTGTGAAATCGTCGGCCGCGGCGTCGAACGTGCCGCTCGGCAGCCAGTTGACCGGCCAGCCAAAATCGCCGAAACCGCTCAGACTCGATGCCGGTGCCGGAAGCCGATGGCTGTTCCCTGGAGTCTGGCCGATCATCGGGGTGTTGACCGGCGCGTCGTTGACCCATTTGCCGTTGTCGTGGAGCAGCGTCTCCGCACGGCCGGGCGCCGCCAGCAGCACCAGGCAGAGCCATATGCGGCATGAGTCGCATTTCATACACATTCCCTCCGTCAAAAAGCATCAAGTGTGCCTGATTTGCCCGTCGACTCAAATCAGAACCAGAGTAGCGGTCCTGAGGCATCGAGGCAAGCGAAAACATTTGTTTGAGCCCTGTCGCGACGATACAAATAGAGACATGACCGGTCGTCCATCGAACGCCCTCCTGGCCGCCGTCGCCCTGCTTGCGGCCGTCCTTCCCGCCGCGGGTGTGGAAGTCGTCGTGGACAATACGGACGCTGGTTTCAGCGTGTTGTCCCAGACCTGGGGGGTGAATGGCGCGGCGGGCCAATACGGAACGAGTTACCGTTACAGGCTCACGAATGACACGCCCCCCGGCGAGGTGCAGTGGCAGCCCGCGTTGCCGACCGCCGGCCCGTACGAGGTTTTCGTCTGGTATTACTCCACCGGCGCCGGACGGCCCACCAACGCCCGGTACACGGTGCACCATGCCGCAGGCAGCAGCGACCTTCTGGTCAACCAGCAGATCAACGGGTCGTCCTGGGTATCGCTCGGCACGTTCAGCTTTCCCGCCGGAACGGGCGGCCGCGTGACGCTCACCAGCCAGGCGGAGGCGGGCAAAACCATTGCAGCCGATGCGGTTCGATTCCTCAATGCGTGCTCGCCCCGGATGCTCTCCGATTTCGAGGGTTACGCCGACAATGTCGAAGTCGTGTTCAACAACCCGCGTTTCTCTCCCTCCACCAGCACCCACCTGGCTGCGTCGCCTGACCTGGCCGCAGTGACCCACGAGGTGCAGGGAATCACTGGCCCGGCCTGCTACAAGCTCAGTTGGCAGTTTGTCGATGCCGCGCTGAGCCGCTGGGTGCGCATCACGACTTTCAATGCCGATCAGGTTCCGAATCCGACCATTGCCTTCGATCGGCCGGTGCGCCTTCATCTGCGCATGGACGGTCCGGCGGGTGCGTCGCTCTGTGTGAGCGTGGGCGTCCGGGAGACCGGGACGAGTGCCGACATCGGCGAAGACGGCGGAACCAGCGGCACCATTGAGTGGGTCGGCGCCGGGAGCACGGTCAGCGGTTCGCCGCAGGGCAAAGCTCTCAGCGCACTGTCGGGCGTGTGGCAGACGCTGGTATTCGATCCGCTGCGCGATCCGGTTACGGCATTCACGGGAAACGGTTCGCTCTCGAGCGCCACCGGCAAGGGGACGCTCGAGCATCTCGCGTTCGCCAGCACAGGCCAGGCGGGTCCCTTCACGATCTACCTCGACGGCATCAAGCAGCTCTGCGAGTCACCGCCGCGGCAGCCCTGCGATTTCGACTACGACGCCGACGTGGACGGCGTGGATTTCTCGCTGTTCGAGGCGTGCATGACCGGCTCGAATTCCGGTCCGCCGTGGGCGGCCTGCCTGCCCGCTGACATCGACCGGGATGGCGACGTCGATGTGACCGATTTCGGCTACTTTCAACTCTGCCTGAGCGGCGACGGCATCGCCGCGAGCCCGTTCTGTGCCGCCGCCGCCAACACGATCCCTCCGCGCCCGCCCGGAGCGATCACCGGGAGTGCGTTCAAGGATCTCGTACTGAGCACGCCGGCCGCGACGCGCGAGCAGATGGTGCTGGCGGAGATGGCCGGGGGCAACATCCCGGACTTCCTGCGGGCGTTTGTGCCGATCACGGTGAACATGACCCTCTCCGGGGTTCCTCACACGGCCACCTATTACGCCATGCCCGACGTGCTGGCGATCGGCTCCGACGCGGATTACTTCCGCATGCCGATGGGGCCTCGGACCGCCCAGGCGATCGGCGACGTTTTCGGCTGCATCATGCCGACGCGCCGGATGGTCGACCAGATTTACACCGCGTCCGCGGTCAAGCTGGCGCCCGTGCCGTTCACGCCCGACGCGACCATGACGACGGTGCCCGTGTTCTGGCAGAGCCACCTGGCGATCGAGAATCAGCGGGCAGCCGCCGGAGCGCCGGTCGGCTCGTTCCTGGGAGGCATCAAGAAGGACGTGGTCATCACCGCCCAGCTCGCCGCCAGTCCGGGCAAGGTTGCGATCTACGGCTGGCACCAGTTGAGCGGCCAGCCGATTCAACCGCTGTACCTGGGCCACGAGATCACCTACATGGACTACAGCCACGGCATCCGCCTGGTCAGGCAGATCATGCTCGTCAACGGCCAGCAGCGGTTCGTCACCGACATCCTAGCCGACCCGCTCCTCAACGCGCTGATCAGCGACGAAGGCGTGGTGACCGATCCACGGTATCACTGATCCGGCGGTTCACGCCGCGCGCCGGGCCCTCAGTCGCTCTCTCGGGTTTCGCGGACCCACTTCTCGAACAGCGCATGACGGGCGTCATCGGGAGCTGCAAACGTTGCCAACTCCCTGCGGATGAACTCCAGATCCAGGCGAGCCCGGTAGTGCCTCAGGAGATCGTAGATGTCGGCTTGATCCTGCAAGCGCATCGCGACGAGCTTGGTCACAATCAAGCCTTCGGCTGAACCGATCTGGACATTCCGGCCACGAACAGCCATCGTCATGGCGCGATCCAACACATGGGTGTAGGCGGGAATGATGGGTCGCATCAGATCGACGGCCACGCCCGCGTAGTTGATTCTCGTCAACCCCTCATCGCGA
The DNA here is from genome assembly GCA_964591605.1 of uncultured Planctomycetales bacterium. Lineage (GTDB taxonomy): Bacteria > Planctomycetota > Phycisphaerae > UBA1845 > PWPN01 > CAYLLT01. The sequence continues at coordinate 5,942 of CAZQEN010000135.1, read as the reverse complement.
AGCTGCCGGATCGTCGTCAACGGTTCGAGTTGAAAGCCGCGCCGCCCAAGCGAATCAAAGAAGTCCGGCATGGCGAGCTGTGGCACAACCAAGAGGGCATCAATGTCATCGGTCATGCGCGGCCGGGTGTGGTAGAGCATGGCCTGACCGCCAATGATCGCGTAGCGCACGCCGGAGGCATTTAGAACATCCACCAGGGCCTCAAAGGCCTGCGAGAGGTTCTGCCCGGCCGGTGTCAAGGAGTCGTCGGAAATGGGCACGGCATTGCTCCCGATCCTGCTCACGAAGCTGCAGGGCGCGCTGACGACGCTCTTGGGCTTCGGGTCCGTCGGGCATCATGGCTCGAACCGAGTCGAGCAGATCACAAAGTGCCTGAAACCGCGCGGCAGGCGTCCGCGTCAGATTCAGCTCGATCTGCTGACGGATGCTTTGCTCGAAGACCCGAGGGTCGTATGCGTCTGTGCTCAAGCTGGCCAGCTCCCAGTCAGGTTACCCGTAAACTCCAGTTCAACGCGCCTACCACGCCTCCTCCATCTTCGGCAGCAGCTCCTTGATGCGTTTCATGATCCGGTGCTTGACCAGGAACACCGCGTTGGCGGTCATGCCGAGCCGCTCGCCGACTTGCTGCGCGGGCAGGCCCTGCGTGGCGAAGAGCTCGAACGCTTCGAGCGATTTGGGATCGAACTCGCGCCGGATCTCTTCGAAGCACTGCCGGAGCACGGCGTCGCGCCATTCCTCTTCCCAGGCCCTTTCGAGCTGGTCTTCATCGGGCTGGCGGGCGAAGAAGTTGGTGTCCTGGGAGGCGTCGATCACCTGGATCTCGCGGTCGCGCCGCCGCTTGATGTAGTTGAGCATCTGGTTGCGGGCGATGCCGAAGAGCCAGACGCGCAGCCGGCCCTGCTCGCGGTTGTACTTGCCCTGCTGATAGGACGTGCAGAACGCGATGAGCGTCTGCTGGGCGGCGTCCTCGGCCTCCTGCGGTTTGAGCCCGAAGCGCGCCGCGTACTTGACGATCATCGGCCGGTAGCGGTTGACGAACTGGTTCCAGATCGTCTCATTGTCGCGCTGCCGGAGCCCTTCCAGCATGGACGTGCTGGTCATGGTGTTGAGCATCTGGGGTTCGTCGGACATGCGAGGGCCCTCGGCGGCGCGGGCGCACCAGCGCGATCGCTCGACGGACACAACATGGCCAGCGCGGAGCGCCCGGACCCTTGTTTTTACCCAGCCGCGGAGGGACCGGTCAAATCTGCAGGGAGCACATGAGGGAGCAGCGGACTCCACGCCCGCTTGCGGACGACGAGAGCCCCGTCAGAAGCAGCACGGATAGAAGGGGTCGTAGTAAACCGGCTCATAGTAATAAACCGGGTATGGATCGTAGTAGTACGGTATCCAACCCCCGATGTCCTCGACCTCAAACTCGCAGTCGCCGGCGGCCAGAAGGCCGAGCGATGCCAGGGCCAGGACGGAAGACAGCAGCTTTCGTTTCAGACTCATCGGTTCAATCTCCCCAAACGCGTCCCCACACGTGGCGGCGGGGGTTTCCACTTGATGCATTCTATTGAAGTAGACCCCCAAGGCCAGCCAAGGTTAGCGGCAGGGCGCTCCGTTTCTTCCTCCGGGGCCGGGCGGGCCTGAGGGCCATCTTGGTCCGATATCCGCGGCCGGGTACAATACCGGGTCTGTCTTTGTGCCTAAACATTGCGATGCCGGGCGGTTAACGCATGAGTTCACGAGCCATCCGCGTCCGGGGGGCGCGGGAGCATAATCTCCAGAACGTCGCCCTCGAACTGCCGCACGATCGGCTGATCTGCTTCACCGGCGTCTCGGGGAGCGGCAAGAGCAGCCTGGCGTTCGACACGCTCTACGCCGAGGGTCAGCGGCGGTATGTCGAGTCGCTCAGCGCCTACGCCCGCCAGTTCCTCGGCCAGCTCGCCAAGCCGGACGTGGACCAGATCACCGGCCTGCGCCCGGCCATCGCCATCCAGCAGAAATCGGCCGGCTGGAACCCGCGGAGCACCGTGGGGACGGTCACGGGCATCTATGACTTTCTGCGCGTTCTCTATGCCCGCGCCGGCCGTCAGCATTGCACGCAGTGCGGCAAGCCCATTACCGCGCAGACGCAGGACGCCATCGTCGCCCGCATCCTTGCCCTGCCCGCCGGCTCGCCGGTGCTGATCCTCGCCCCCGTCGTCCGCGGCCAGAAGGGCGAGCATCTCGAACTGCTTGATGACCTGCGCCGCCGGGGTTACGTCCGTGCCCGGATCGACGGGCAGGTCGTCCATCTGAGCGAGGCCCCGAAACTTGGCCGCAACAACCGCCACGACATCGAGGTGGTCATCGACCGCCTGACCATCCGCGAGGGCGTCCGCCCGCGCCTGGTGGAGGCCGTCGAAGCCGCGCTGACGCTCGGAGAAGGAACCGTCATCGTCGCTCCGGCTTCCGGAGCACATGCGAACACAGAACACAGAACTCAGAACTCAGAACTGACGCCGGAACCTGCGAAGGACCTGATTCTCTCCTCGCGCTACGCCTGCACCACCTGCGGCATCGGCTTCGATCCGCCCAGCCCGCAGCTCTTCTCCTTCAACTCGCCGAGCGGCATGTGCCTCAACTGCGACGGGATGGGGGCGACGTACGAATTCGATCCTGAGCTGCTCGTGCCCGATCCGTCGCTGGCGTTTCTGGCCCCGTGCGTGGCGCCGATGCGGACGCGCCCGGGCCGCTGGCGCAAACACATCTTCCAGGGCGTCGCCCGCCACGTGGGCTTCGATCTGAACGCGGCGTGGAAGGAGTTGCCGAAGAAAGCACGCGATGCGCTGCTCTACGGCACGGGCAATGAACACATCACGTTCGAGTGGCGGTCCTTCGGCCGCGTCTGGAAGCACGGCGGCACGTACGAGGGCGTCATCGCCGACCTCAGGCAGAAATACCGCACGGCCAAGGCCGATTTCATCCGCGAATACTATGAGCGGTTCATGCGTCACGGGCGCTGCGAGGCCTGCGGCGGCTCGCGCCTCAATGCGCAGGCCCGGGCGGTGAAGATCGGCGGGAAATCGCTGCACGAGCTGTGCGGCCTGAGCATCCGCGAGGCCCGCGCGTTCCTGGAGGGTCTGGAGCTCTCGCCGACGGAGGCCATCATCGCCGCCGAGGTGCTCAAGGAGGTTCGCGGCCGGCTGCAGTTCCTCTCGGACGTGGGGCTCGACTATCTCACGCTCGACCGCACCGCCCCGACGCTCTCAGGCGGCGAGTCGCAGCGCATCCGCCTCGCGGCCCAGATCGGCTGCGGACTGGTCGGCGTGCTCTACGTCCTCGACGAGCCGTCCATCGGCCTGCACGCCCGCGACAATCAGCGGCTGCTCGCCAGCCTCCAGCGCCTCCGCGACATGGGCAACACGGTGATCGTCGTCGAGCACGACGAAGAAACGATGCGCGCCGCCGACCTGGTCATCGACTTCGGCCCCGGCCCCGGCGTCCGCGGCGGGCACGTCGTCGCCAGCGGCACGCTCGACGAGATCGCCGCGAATGAAAAGTCGCTGACGGGGCAGTATCTCAGCGGCACGCGTGAAATCGAGGTGCCCAGGCAGCGACGGCCGGTTCAGCCACCCGTGTCCTCTCGAAAGGCACACCGGCGGACAAGGCAAAGCTCGCGTTCGAGCCTGCTCAGGTCGGCGGAGGAACTAGAATGATGCTTTACCTGGACATGTGCGCGCTCAAGCGGCCGTTTGACGACCAGTCGCAGCAACGTGTCCGGGACGAGTCGGCTGCGGTGCTGGAGGTCTTATCGCGGGTTGAAGCGGGCACTGAAACGCTGGTCTGGTCCGGGGCGTTGACCTTCGAGAACGATCAGGATCCCGATCCGGAGACGCGCCGTGTTGTGGGTGCGTGGGAGCGGACGGCCTCTGTGCAGGTGGTGATATCCGACGAGGTTGAGCGACGTGCGGTTGAATTCGAGCGTCATGGTCTTCGCCCGCTCGACGCGCTGCATCTGGCCGCAGCGGAATCCGCAGCATGCCAGGTGCTGCTGACATGCGATGATCGCTTTCTCAAAAGTGCCGGCACGCTCGGCACGTCGGTGCGTGTGATGAATCCTGTCGACTACGTCCGAGAGGTGCATGATGAGTCTCAAACTCAATGACGAAGAGCTCAAGAGCAAAGCCTGGCAGGTACTGGGTGAGCATCTTGGCTCGGTTGACGCGATGCGGTTCTTAATGCTCGTCCGCGAAGGGCCGAGAGATTATCAGGGCTGGCGCGATGAGTACTTCAAAGGGATGAGCGTGGCTGAGATTGCGCAGCGCATCCGCTCCGGCGCCGACAGCCCCGGCGTGGGTTCCGAGACCGGGTCATGAGCCTGCAAGAATGAGGGGTACGGCAAAAGGGATGGCCTCAGATTCCCCAACATCGCGCGAGCTGGCTGAGCGATTCGTTGAAATCTGCCGCCAGACGGATGAGATGATGCGGAGCATGAGTCCCGCGCGTCGCGACCGTATGTTGCAGCTTCACCTGGCGGCCGCACGCGGCCCGCAGCAGAATTTCCGGCTTCTCTGCCAGATGACCGACGCCCTCGCCCCGATGCGGCGGGCGCGGTTGAACGCGTCGCGAGGTGATGAGATGACCGATCCATCGATGCTGGCCTTGGTCGCAAGGCTTTCGCGTGATCTCGATGACGAAGGGATTCCCAACGCCCTCACGGGTTCGGTTGCGGCGGCCCTGTATGGCGAGCCGGTGACCAGCATCGATGTGGACATCGTGGTCAATATGACGCCAGAGAGCGCCGCACGGATTGCTCAGCGTTGGAGGTCCGATCTGAACGCGGATGAGCACTCGTTTCGACTGGCGGCCGTGAATCACAACATCGCCACGATGCTGCATCTGCCCAGCGGTCTGAAAGTGGACATCAGCAGCCTGCGGGACACGCCCTATTACCGTGAGCTGATGCGACGGAAAGTACGACTCTTACCGGAGGGTATTACGGAGGAGATCTGGATTGTCACTGCCGAGGACCTTCTGTTGATGAAGCTTCTGTGGTACCAGGAGCTGCCATCGGAAAAGCAGTGGCGCCAGGCGCTGGGCATCGCGCAGATCAGAGGCCGTAATCTGGACTGGAAATACATCCGACATTGGGTGCATGAGCTGAATCTCAATGAGGAACTGACCCGGCTGGCCAGTGAGGCGGGGCTGTAGTGGCACGGACTCTCGCAAATCGATCATCATCAAATGGCGATTCCGTGAGTGCGGAGCAGCGCTGGCTCACGCTGCGCGGCGCCCGGCACAACAATCTCAAGAACATCGATCTGCAGTTGCCGCTGGGCCGGTTTATTTGCGTAACGGGCGTCTCGGGGAGCGGAAAGAGTTCGCTGATCATCGACACGCTGCGCGAAGCGCTGTGCCGCGACCTCAACGGGGCCGAGAACTGCACGCCGGGCGCGTACGATTCAATTGAGGGGCTTGAACATCTCGACAAGATCATCGACATCGATCAGAAGCCCATCGGCCGCACACCGCGCAGCAACCCGGCGACGTACGTGAAGGTGTTTGACCAGATCCGCGACCTGTATACGAAAATGCCCGACGCGAAGGTGCGCGGCTATAAGCCCGGGCGCTTCAGCTTCAACGTGCCGGCCGGCAAGAGCGGCGGCGGACGCTGCGAGGCCTGCGAGGGCAACGGCGCGAACCGGATGGACATGGAGTTCCTCGCCGACATCTGGGTGACCTGCCCGGTCTGCGAGGGGCATCGCTTCGCGCGCGAAACGCTGCAGATCCTCTATCGCGGCAAGAGCATCGCCGACGTGCTCGAAATGGACGTGCAGGAGGCGCTCGCCCATTTCGAGAACATCCCCAAGGTCCGCGAGATGCTCGAGACGCTCCACCGCGTCGGGCTCGATTATATCAAGCTCGGGCAGTCGTCGACGACGCTGTCGGGCGGCGAGGCCCAGCGCATCAAG